>JAOTYY010000268.1 GCA_029861595.1 Gammaproteobacteria bacterium | reverse complement strand
GGAAATATCTATAAATCTACCCGATTATGGGCAGAATACTCAAATATTCAGTAGCAGAGAAATCCGGAGCAGCCGTATTGCTCCTTAGGACAGGCGTCGAAAGGTATCGCGAATTGACCTGTGGGTTACGCCATCACTCTTCGAGTGTGTCCAGCGCATCCAGTCCCTCACGCAGATAGTCCGAGAGCAGGGGGGTCGCGAGCAGGTATTCCGCGGTCCGTTCATTGTGCGCATCGGCCGCATAATCGAACGCATCGTCCCACTCGCTCGCATCAAAGTCCCCGCGTCCGACCCACATCAGCGCCACGAGACCGACCTGCTGATCCGGTTCCAGGTCCCGGATAATGCCGGCGGCCTCGCTGTACACCGCATCGTCGGCATGATCGGCCAGTACCTGCATCGCCCAGTCATCCGTTGGGCTCGTCGGTACCTCGGGTATCGAAACCGCCTCTTTGGCATGGAACTCACGGGACTTGTCCATGATCGCCTGCAATGTATCCCGGTCGATGTTGAGCATAAGCACTCCGATTGACTCCACAGTCCGCCCTTGTCGCTACCCGCAATTTAGCAATGGTGACCCGGTGTCTTCGTAACCTGAGTCAAGCAGTGTCGCATTTGCAGGTGGGCAAATTCGGATACACTGTCGCGCTCGATAATCTGACAATAAGAACACTCGATGCATGTAAATCTGCGCCGCCTGTTGATCGTTCCCGCTGTTGCCGCCGGTGCCGGAATCCTGTTTGTGATGAATAGCGGGCGTGAAGGAGCACCGCGAACTCCGCCACAGGAAACGGCGACGCCGGTGAGTTACATCCGGGCGCAGACGCAGGCCGTGACGCCCCGCGCGCTGGGTAATGGCAGCGTTCGCCCGGCCCGCGTCTGGTCTGCCGTCAGCCAGGTACAAGGCCGGGTGGTCGAACTGCCGGCCCAGTACCGTGTCGGGACCGTGGTCCGCGAGGGGGAACAGCTGCTGCGCATCGATGACAGCGATTACAAGCTTGCGCTGGCGCAGGCAGATGCGACGGTGCTGGCGATAGAGGCGCAGTTGCGACAGTTGCAGGTGCAAGAGAGCAACCTGCGTGCATCGCTCGCGATCGAGCAGGAAGTCCTGAATTCCGCGGCCAACGAACTGCAGCGCCTGGACGAACTGGCCAAACAAGGCACTGTCGCCACCAGCGATCGCGACGCCCAGGAACGTGTCTTTCTAGGGCAGAAGCAGGCTTTGCAGAATCTCAAAAACAACCTTGAACTGCTGCCGTCGGAACGCGCCGTGCTCGAGGCGCAGCTGGTTCAACAGCGCGCGCAGCTGGCGCAGGCGGAACTGGACCTGCAGCGCACCTCGGTGCATATCCCGTTCGATGCCCGGGTGGCCGAAATGAACGTGGAACTGGATCAATACGTACGCCAGAACGATGTGATCGCGGTACTGGACGATATGGGATTGGCCGAAGTCGAGGCGGAGTTCGCACTCGAGCATTTCGCGCAGCTCGTGCAACCGTTGGATATGAAGGCGCTGATCGCAGAGGGCGAGATCCCCGGCCCGCATCTTTTGAACCTGCAGGCCAGGGTGATTCTGAATCGCAATGATGGCATGGTTGTTGAGTGGCCGGCCCGGTTCGTGCGTATTGACGCTGCGATCGACACCCAGACCCGCACTGTCGGGGCGGTTGTCGCGGTAGCCGAGCCGTATGCGAACGCAAGGCCGCCGCTGCGCCCGCCACTGGTCAAAGGGATGTACGTCACGGTCGAGCTGCAGGGACCCGCGCATCAAGAGCAAATAGCGATTCCGCGCCGCGCACTGCATGGTGATCAGGTATATGTAATCGCCGAAGACGACCGTCTCGAGCGACGCCGCGTGAGTGTGTTTCTGCGTCAGCCCGGCCTGGTCACGCTGCGAACCGGCGTCACCGCCGGGGAGCGGGTGGTGGTATCCGATGTGATTCCGGCGATCGGCGGCATGTTGCTGGCTCCGGTGGAAGACAAGGCCGCAGTCGAGGCACTTGAACGCGCCACTTCCGGCTCCGCGGGGTAGCACCCTTGATCCGCTACTTCGCGGCGCATCCCACGGCCGCCAATCTCTTGATGCTGATTCTCATTATGATGGGATTGCTTGCGCTGCCGCAGATGAAACGTGAGACGTTCCCTGAGTTCACTGTCGGCTCGGTGCAGATACGCGCGCCTTATCCCGGTGCGAGTGCCAAGACGTCGAAGATGGGCTCTGCCGCATCATCGAAGATGCCCTGGATGCGGTCAGCAACCTGGACGAATTGCGCTGCGAGGCACGCGAAGGTCTGGCCATCGCGGTCGCCGACATCCAGGAGAGAGCCGACATGAAGGTCTTCCTCGATGACATAAATGCCGCCATCGACGCGATCGATACGTTTCCCGAACTTGCCGAAACAGTGATCGTTCAGGAACTCAACCGTACTGACCACGTGGTGTCGATTGCCGTGACAGCTCCCACGACGCCGGCACATTTGAAGCGGTATTGCGAAGATCTCAAACGTCGCCTGCTGGCGCGCGGCGACATCCCGCAAATCAGCATCGCTGGTTTTTCCGACCATCAGCTGCGTATCGAGTTCGACGCCAATACCTTGCGCCAGTACGGGTTGTCGGCGGCCGACATCGCCGAGGCGATTCGACGGCAAAGCCTGGATCAGCCGCTGGGCACGATCCGCGGCACGCAGCAGGAATTGCTGCTGCGCTTTTCCGAGCAGCGCCGCTCGCCCCATGAACTCGAGGATCTCAACGTGATTGCCGGCGATACCGGCGCGGAGCTGCGACTAGGCGACATTGCCACGATCAGCGACACTTTCGAGGACGAGGAACGCCAGATCCTGTTCAACGGCGAGCGCGCCTGCCTGCTTAATGTTACGAAGAACCGCAGCGAGGACACTATCACCGTGTTCGATGCGGTTCACGATGGGCTGCAGGTGGAGCGCGCCGGCAAACCACCGACCGTTTCAATGTACCTCACGCAGGACATGGCCACACTGATCCGGGATCGTCTCAGCATGCTGATCGAGAACGGTTGGCAGGGGATTCTGCTGGCGGCGCTTACTCTGTGGCTGTTCTTCGGCATGCGGTTCGCGTTCTGGGTGAGCGTCGGTTTACCGGTGTCGTTTCTCGGCGGGTTCCTGTTGATGGAATTGCTGGGTCAGTCCATCAATATGCTGTCGCTGGTCGCACTGCTGGTGGCACTGGGCTTGTTGATGGACGATGCCATTGTGCTCGCAGAGAACATTGCGACCCACCGAGCGCGCGGCAAATCCAGCTTGCAGGCAGCCGTCGACGGCGCTGGCGAAGTAGCGCCCGGAGTACTCGCTTCGTTTTTGACGACCCTGACCGTGTTCGTACCACTTGCGTTTCTCAGCGGCCAGATCGGATCGGTGTTGAAAGTGATTCCGATCGTGCTGATTTCCGTGCTGGTCATTTCGCTGGTGGAGGCATTTCTGATCTTGCCGGCGCACCTGCACCATTCGCTGGCTGATCGCGAACTGTCTTCCAGCGGGTTGCGTCAGCGTTTCGAGGGAGCGCTGGAGCGGTTCCGGGAAAACTGGATCGGCGGCCTGGTGGACAAGGCTATAGAGTGGCGGTATCTGTCCCTGGGACTGGTTGTTGCAGCGTTTCTGATAACTCTCGGCCTCGCCAGCAGCGGCATGCTGAAGTTTCAGGGCTTTCCGGAAGTCGACGGTGATCAGATCGAGGCAAGAGTCTTGTTGCCGCAGGGCACGCCATTCCAAAAAACGCGTGTAGTTGCAGATGTTTTGAGTCACGCCATCGCGGAAGTCAACCGGGAGTTCAAGGCTGACCAACCGCAGCAAGCCGATCTGGTCAGGAACGTGGTCGTCAGATTCGGCGAGAATACTGATGCGCATGAAGAGGGCCCGCATCTGGTCACGCTGAGCGTCGATCTCCTGAGTGGCGAAGTGCGCAACGCACGCATCGCAGACATTCTCAACCGCTGGCGCGAACTTGCCGAATTGCCGCCGGATGTCATCAATGTGAGCTTCAAGGAACCGGCTATCGGCCCCGGCGGCCTGCCGATCGATATCCGCCTGCAGGGCGGTGACCTCGTGACCATGAAGGCTTCCTCGATCATGTTGCAGGAATGGTTGTCAGGTTACCACGGCGTCAGCGACATCTATGACGATCTGCGCCCCGGTAAACCGGAACTGCGCCTGCGCCTCAGAGAGGGCGCTCTCAGCCTTGGATTGGACGCCAGTGCGGTAGCGAACCAGCTGCGCGCCGCGTACTTCGGGACCACGGCGGCCGAGATCCAGGTAGGGATCGAATCCTACGAGATCGACGTGCGCCTCAGCGAGATGGACCGCAACCAGATCGCGGATCTCGAGCGATTCACCGTGCGAGCCCCGAACGGCGCCGATGTGCCACTGAGCAGTGTCGCGATCATCGAGCCTGTGCGGGGTTTTTCGCGCATCCAGCACGTCAACGGGCAACGCACTGTCACTATTCAAGGTAACCTCGACACCGAAAAGAACAACGCCACCGAGATTCTTGCCGACCTGCGCGCGACGTTCCTGCCGCAACTCATTGAGCGCTACCCGGATATGCGCGTTGTTTTCGAGGGCGGGGAACAGGAAAATCAGAAGACTGCGCTGTCGATGCTGCGCGCGGTCGGCATCGGGCTGGTGGGCATTTTCGTAATTCTCAGTTTCCAGTTTCGCAGCTATCGCGAACCGCTGCTGGTCATGACTATTATTCCGATGGCCGTTATCGGCGTCTTCTGGGGTCATCTGCTGATGGGGCTGACGCTGTCCATGCCCAGCATGCTCGGCATGATCTCGCTCGCTGGCATCGCTGTGAACGACTCCATCCTGCTGGTGACGTTTATCAAGACCAACCGCGAACGGGGAATGAGTGCTCTGCACGCCGCACAACAGGCGTGCCGTGCGAGATTCCGGGCGGTGTTGCTGACCTCAGCAACCACGGTGGTCGGTTTGTTGCCGATTCTTGCAGAAAACAGCCTGCAGGCGCAGGTATTGAAGCCGCTGGTCGCCAGCATCGCGTTCGGACTGGTGGCGACCACGGTGCTGGTATTGTTTCTGATTCC
>JAOTYY010000057.1 GCA_029861595.1 Gammaproteobacteria bacterium | reverse complement strand
GAGGGGTCAGGGGTGAGGGTCTTCTAGCCGGAGAAGAACTCTCGCAATGCGTCCGCACACGCCTGCGGCTCCTCCAGGGCTTTTCTTTTCCCCTCTCCTGTTGGGAGAGGGGTCAGGGGTGAGGGTTCCCTATCTGGAAAAGAACTCCTGCAACGCCGCGGCGCACGCCTGCGGCTCTTCCTCGGCGATGAAATGACCGCAATCCAGGCACAGTTCGCTGACATCTCCGGCCCAGGCTTGCCAGATACGCAAAGGTGAACTGCGCGTATATCGTTTCCCCCACGGCACGAATACCGGGCAGGTGATTTTTCTGCCGGCCACCCGGTCTTCCCGATCGTGCAACAGATCGACGGTGGCGCCGGCGCGGTAGTCTTCAGCCATGGCTTCGAGCACCGACGGTTTGCGGAAATGCTCCGCGTAGTGCGCGACCGCAGCCTCGTCCAGGACGCCGGGGCTGCCCGCCCAGCGGCTCAACAGATGCGCGAGGAAAAAGTCCGGATCGTTGCCGATCAGCCGTTCGGGAAGCGGCGCCGGTTGCGCCAGAAACGGCCAGTGGAATGCACCGAGTGCCGCGTCCATGTCCATACGCTCCCAAATATCGAGTGTCGGCACGGTGTCGAGACTGGCAAGACGCACCACGCGACCCGGGTGATCGAGTGCCAGCCGATAGGCCACCCGCGCGCCCCGGTCGTGGCCGGCGAGCAGGAAACGTTCGTGCCCGATCTCGTTCATCAGCACGACCATGTCCTGCGCCATCACGCGCTTGGAATAGTTGCGGTGTTCCGGGTCCGCGGCGGGCCCCGTGCTCTCGCCGTAACCGCGCAGATCTGGTATTACCAGCGAGAAATGCGTCGCCAGCAGCGGAGCGACCGCGTGCCAGTGGACATGGGTCTGCGGAAAGCCGTGCAGTAACAGTAGCGCTGGGCCTGCGCCGCCCAGCCGCAAGTTTATCTGGGCATCGCCAACGTCGATTTTCTGTTGCGTGAAACCTTCGAACATGCGTGATTGTAGTGTCTTTGCGGGTCACCGCCACCCGCAAGGTGCCCGTCATCCCAGCCCTCGGAACACCTGTTTCCTACTCCCTCCGGGACTGGCCCGGGGGGGGCTTTCTAGTATTCCCCTCTCCCTGGGAGAGGGGTCAGGGGTGAGGGTCTTAATGCCCGAAATGCCGCTCCATCCGGTCGAACGCCAGATTGATCGTGTCGTCGTCGACACAGAACGCCATGCGCACGTGGTGCTCGCCGCCAGGACCAAAACCGCTGCCCGGTGTTACGGCAACTTTGGCTTTTTCCAACAGACCGACGGCAAAGTCGAAGTCGCTGTCGTGCTCGACCAGGATGCGCGGGAACACGTAGTAGGCGCCCTGGGGTTTGACGTAAGCGAACACGTGTGCCAATCGGTCCAGACGCTCGCAAATGAGGGCGCGCCGCCTGCCCAGTATCGTCTCGAACTCCTCGAGGTGGCTGGCATCGCCGGTGAGTGCCGCGAGCCCTGCCATCTGGGAAATGCGCGGCGCGCAGATAATGGTGGCATCGTGCACTTTCAGAGCTTCGCGCCGCAGGTTGTCGGGCACGATCATGTACCCGAGCCGCCAGCCGCTCATGGCGTATGCTTTGGAGAACGTGAACAGGTACGCCAGGTTGTCGAACAATTCGGCTTGTGAGGCCAGGTTGAAATAATCCGCCTTGTTTTCGTAAGTGAAGTACGAGTAGGGGTCGTCGATGATGATCAGCAGATTGTTCTGCTGCACGATCTTGCCGATTTTCAGCAGTTCGTCGCGTCGAAAGATCGTGCCGGTGGGGTTCGACGGTGTTACCAGGAGAATCGCTTTAGTACGCGGCGTGATCAGCTCCGACAAGGTGTCGGGATTCAAGCGCCATCCAGCCGTCTCGTCCAGCGCCCAGGGGATCGGCCGGCCGTCGCGAAGTTGCACCTGGCTGTAATGCGAGACAAACCCCGGATCGGTCAAAACCACTTCGTCGCCGGGGTCGAGCAGGACGCGCAGCAGCGTCGAGATGCCTTCCATGTTGCCGGCCGTGATCAGCACGTGCCGGTCAGCATCGACAGTAACGCCGGTTTTGGCCGCATGTGTTACGGTCACGGCCTGGCGTAGCTCCGGCAGACCGGCGGGCAGCGCGTATTTGCCAATTTCCGGGTCCCGCTCCAGCTCGCGCGCCACCGCGGCCCTGATCGGCGCGGGCGTGCGGAAAGACGGCAGCCCCCACGACAGCGACACCGCGTCTTCTATGGCCGCGGCCCTTATGGCCATCGCCTTGATCGCCGACAGGCTTACGCTGGCGACGGCCGGCCGGACGAGGCGGTCGAGTTCATTCATTGCTGGTCCTGAGCGATGCCCGTGAATCTCATGATAACCAAGCCGCCGGTCGCGCGTTGATCCAGATCAGCGCTGCGGGCAGGCGCGCAGCCACGCTCCAGGGCAGCCCTGTGCACTGCGGTTCCAGTCAGCCGCAAAGTTCGCGACAATTCACTGCCCATAACGCAACTGATCACGCAAAGCGGTGCCACTCACGCTCACCGAACTACTCGTACAGCAGCGCTCGTCCTCGACCGCGCTGATCGACGGCGAGCGACGGATCAGTTATGGCGAACTGGAAGAAGCGAGCCGCCGGCTGGCGACGGGCTTGAGTGCGCACGGTATAGGCAGCGGCGACCGTCTGGGCGTAATGCTCGCGAACGTCCCGGCGTGGCCGGAGTTGCTGTTCGCCTGCGCCCGCATCGGCGCCATCGTCGTGGCCATCAATACCCGCTTCGGCAGCACCGAAGTAGGGGACATAATAGGGCGTTCCGGGTGCAGGGCTCTGGTGCTGGGGAGGGCATACAAGGGCGTCGATTTCGAGGAAGTCGTCGCGGCCGCCAAGCCCGAAAACCTGTCTTCGGTGAAACTGGTAGTAAGCCACGGACCCCGGGCGCAACCGCCGCGCGCGCTGTTCCCCGGTCGCACAACCATTGCCTGCGAGGAACTGCTTCAGCACCCGCCAACGGTTGCCGATCATGCCGGCCCGGAAACGCCCTGCTGTATTTTCACCACCTCCGGCACCACCAGCCTGCCCAAGTTCGTGCTGCACAAGCAGGCCGCACTGGTGACCCACGCGCAGGCCGCCGCCCAGGCATTCGGTTACGAAGAAGCCGAAACCGTCACCCTGCAGGCCACGCCATTCTGCGGAATCTACGGTTTCAGCCAGGCGCTGGCCACGCTGGCGGCGGGACGGCCTGTGGTATTGCTGCACGCGTTCGATGCTGCCGAGGCCGTGCGGCTGATCGAAGCCCATCGCGTGACGCAGTTCAACGGCACCGACGAAATGCTGCGCCAGATGCTGGCTGCGGCGGAATCCGGGAACCCGTTTGCGAGTCTGCGATTCTTCGGCTGCGCGTTGTTCGGTCCGGCGGCCGCCGATATCGTGACTGAGGCGGAATCTCGTGGCGTGCACGTGCGCGGCTTGTACGGCATGAGTGAAACGCAGGCATTGCTGACGCTGCAACCCGAAGAGTTCGAGCTCGCGGAGCGCATGCAAGGCGGGGGTATCCCGGTATCCCGCGAAGTGGAGATCCGTGCGCGCGATCCGAATACCGGTCAGTTGCTCGCGCACGGGCAAGCCGGTGAGGTCGAGATAAGGTCCCCTGGCCTCATGGTGGAATACTTCCACGATCCGCAGTCGACCACGGACGTTTTCACGGCGGATGGTTATCTGCGCACCGGCGACCTGGGGTTCACCCGGCCAGCCGGCGGTTTCGTGTTTCAATCGCGCATGGGCGACGTACTGCGGCTGGGCGGGTATCTGGTCAGCCCCAGGGAGATCGAGGAACACCTGAATCGCCATGCAGGCGTTGCCAGCAGCCAGGTGGTGGGTGTTCGGATCGAGCGGAAAATCCGCGCGGTCGCCTTCGTGAAAATGCAGCCCGGTGCGCCCTTCACCGAATCCTTTCTGGTAGAGCATTGCAAACAGGCGCTCGCCGTATTCAAGGTACCTTTGCGAATATTCCCCGTGGAAGAGTTCCCCACCACCGAAGGGCCGAACGGGCGCAAGGTGCAGAAACACCACTTGCGCGAACTCGCGCAGCGTTGGTGCAGCTAGCACGCGGCCAGATCGCGCACAAAACCAGCCGGCAATCACAATGTGCATTGCTGGAATGTATGTCTCGGATCGCGCTTGACGCTTCTGCGAACATGATGCTCTTTGTCGCTGGGTGCCGATCAGTCCAGGTCTGCCTATGTGTTCAACCCCAAAGAGTTCCACCAGCCCTAGAAGGCGTTCCGCTGCTGGTGACTATGCTCCGGTATTCACGCTCGGCACTGGCGAGTTCTACAAAACGACGGGGACGAGCCGCAACCAGCGACCGTTGGGCGATTACGATCGCGCCGCTGCGGCCACCCGCACAAAGAAACCGGGCGAGATCGCGGCCAGGAAGTCGTTCTGGCGGCGCATAAAGGACAATCTGGCCGCGAATCTGCGCTAACCGGTACCCGGGCCATGCGGCCCCCCCATCGCCTATACTGTCGTCCCTTCAAGCTTGGCATGCCGCCGGCAAACGAGAGTGTCGTGAAGAGCTATCAAAATACCCTGCCCAGCAATTCCCTTGTTGTCGTCGTCGTTCTGCTCGTCTTGTCCGGTTGTGCGACTTTGCCGAAAGATTTCGAGCGCAGCGAAAACTTCGCCATACAGGACACCGCCGACACGAAAATTGCTCGCGATCTTGCGCCGTTGGCCGCGAAGTACCCCGAACAGTCCGGTGTATACCTGCTGAACAAAGGCATGGACGCTTTTGCTGCGCGAATGGCGCTGATAGAAACCGCCGAGAAGTCACTGGACGTCCAATACTACATCTGGCATCACGACCTGACGGGAAAAGTTATTCTGCAGCGTTTGCTGGTTGCAGCCAACCGCGGCGTGCGCGTGCGCTTATTGCTCGACGATCTCGACACCGCGGGCAAGGACCAGATCCTGCATACACTGGATTTCCACCCGAGTTTCGAAATTCGTGTGTTCAATCCCTTCGCGAATCGCAACGCGCGGACGCTGGATTTCATCGGCGATCTGAGCCGTGTCAACCATCGCATGCACAATAAATCCCTGACCGCGGATTATCTGGCCACCATAGTGGGCGGCCGCAACATCGGCGATGAGTATTTCGATGCAACGCCCGATGTAGGGTTTACCGATTGGGACGTAATCGGTGTGGGACAAATCGCGAAAGAGGTCTCGGGCGCCTTCGACGAGTACTGGAACAGTGAATGGGTCTACCCGCTGTCCGCGTTCAAGCCGGCACAACCCATTACGGAGGAAAGTCTTACCGCCTTTGAAAAATCCGCTGAGGAATTCATCGAGGAGGCAAGAAATTCCGCTTATAACGAAGCGCTCAAAGAAACCAGTATTGCCAGGTTGTCCCACGTGGGTGAACTGCCCTTCGTCTGGGGGCGCTCGGTTCTCGTCTACGACCACCCGGGCAAGGCCGATACTGAAGAAATAAAGTCGGACACCCACCTCGGGCCGAAACTCAGGAAAGCTTTCGAGAGTTCTCAACAGGAGCTGATCGTCGTTTCGCCATATTTTGTCCCCGGAGACGCAATTGTCGAGTTTTTCGTGAATCTCGTCGAGCGCGGTGTCAGGGTTATTATATTGACCAATTCACTGGCGGCTAATGACGTGCCCCTGGTTCATGCGGGCTATATGCGGTACCGGGACGATCTGTTGCGGGGTGGTGTGGAGTTGCATGAATTCAAGCCCACCGTGATTGCCGGCAACCGGGAGAAAAAGAACAACAAATACATCGGCTCATCCCGCGCGAGCCTCCACGCAAAGGCTTTCGCAATCGATCAGCGCTATATGTTCGTGGGATCGTTTAACCTGGACCCGCGCTCGATTGCCTTGAATACGGAGATGGGTGTGGTCTTCGAAGCGCCGGAATACGCAGCGGCCCTGTCGAAAGGATTCGACGAGCTTGGTGAAGTGAAAACCTACCGTCTGGCGCTGCAGAAGAAATCGCCTGACAGCGAAGCCGAGCAACTGGTCTGGCATTCCAGGAAAGACGGCGAGAAGATCGTTTATACGAAAGAACCCGAAACGTCCTGGTGGAATCGTTTCGTAGCGGGCTTTATGTCCCTGTTCGTGCCTGAAAGCCAGTTGTAGAGAAAGGCCATCCCCTCGGGAGGGAGAAAGGAGGGAGAAAGGGGACGCACTTATTTTGTGATAACCTGACGCGGTTCCAACACGTTAGCGGGACTGACACCGACATTCCAAGGAGGGATATGCCATGCCACGGAGGGCGAGGATATTGCTGCCAAACACACCCCACCACATCGTTCAGCGCGGGCACAATCGGGCCAGCGTTTTCGCGCGGGCTGACGACTACCGATACTATCTTGCAACGTTAATCGAGTGGAAGCAGCCCCTTGGCTTAAAGCTCTATGCATATTGTCTGATGACCAACCACGTGCATCTCATCGTGGAACCTGGTGAAGCCGTGTCGGCAGTGGGGCAATTGATGAGACGATTAGCCGGTCGCCAGACACGATTTGTCAATGCGCTGGAAGGACGAACCGGCAGTCTGTGGGAAGGGCGTTACAAAGCCAGCGCGATACAAAGCGAACGCTATCTGCTGGCTTGTTCGCGGTATGTTGAGCTCAACCCGGTGCGGGCGGGCATGGTGGCTTCGGCAGCGGA
Organism: Gammaproteobacteria bacterium; assembly: GCA_029861595.1. Classification (GTDB taxonomy): domain Bacteria; phylum Pseudomonadota; class Gammaproteobacteria; order JAHELT01; family JAHELT01; genus JAHELT01. The sequence goes on along the minus strand of JAOTYY010000057.1, from coordinate 12,137 downwards.
CTACGCGTGGTCCAGCTATCACGCCAAAGTCGACGGGTGCTGGCCCAGCTGGTTGGACGAAGACGAATGTTACCGCAGCCTCGGTGCAAACGCCCGGGAGCGTTCGCGGACGTATCGCGAGTATGTGGAGGGTGACGTAAACGAAGAAGAACAGGCACTCATTCGCACGGCGTCTAAACGAAACCAGCTAACGGGCGACAAATGGTTCGTTGAGGAAGTTGCGCGCCGGGTGGGGCGGCGTATTGAATTTCGGGGTCGGGGAAGACCGAGGCAACCGCAAAAATAAGTGCGTCCCCTTTTTCTGGAGGAATACGACATAAAAGTCACGACAGGTTTTGTTCTGTTGGCATCGATGTTTCTACTGCATGTCAGTGCAGCGGACGAGGCGACCGATATGCAACCTTATCCGGCCGCCGAAAACGGTTTCGCGCGCATGGTGTTTCGTGTGCCACCCGCTGACGATGAGTCGGCGCGAAAGGTCGAGATCGTCGTCGGTAAAATCCTGTCCGCCGATTGCAACCGGACTTCATTTAGCGGTGTGCTCGACAGACGCGTGGCCGAGGGTTGGGGCTACCCCTACTACGTGCTCGAAAAAGTCGGCGGCCCGGTCTCGACGATGATGGCATGCCCGCCGGACACACAAAACACCGACGCGTTCGTGTCGGTTAACGGCGATGGTTTCTTACGGCGGTACAACAGCAAACTTCCATTTGTCGTTTATGTTCCTGAGGGTTACGAAGTTCGTTACCGCATCTGGGCCGCGCAACGGGACATCGGTCAAGCTCAACCCGAATGATCAATGCAGGGATGTTGATCCCTTTACAAACCGTACTCGCCATCCTAGTTGTGGCGTTGATGGTGAGCGACTGCAGTGTTGAAAAAATCGCCGCGCCCGCAAATTCGCGGATCGATCCCCTGAATGTTGAATACGAAATCGAGGGCAGCGCGATACGATTACGCGATGGCAACTATGAAATGCCCGCCGCGCCCGGTTCTGCGGCAAAGATCCAGGTGGCCGTCTTCGACGGGCCGGTCTATGGCCACCTGGACGATGATGGCGCAATTGACGCGGCCGTAGTGCTCGTTTACCAGTCCGGCGGCAGCGGGACATTCTATTACGTAGCCGCCGCGGTCAATCGTGACGGCGGGTATCGCGGGACGAATGGGCTGCTGCTGGGTGATCGCGTCATGCCCCAGAGTGTGCGCATCGAAAATCGAACCGTTGTTACCGATTTTGCAGATCGCGGACCTCAAGAGCCGATGGCTGCGACACCGACGATCAACGTAACGAAGTACGCATACCTCGACGGCGGTGGACTCATCGCCGTGCCAGCCGATACCGAGGCGTCGGGATGGGTAACGTTCGGTCACGAAGTGCGGTCATTCCAGCCATGCGACGGCGACACCGAACATTGGCTGATAGGGCGGTCGCCCGCGCTGTCGGATCTTAAGACAAGCTACCGCGACGCGATGTCTGGCGCACGACCCTATACGCCGTTGTTCATGGCGGTGAAAGGCAGCACCATGGCGCCACCACGCGACGGTTTCGGCGCGGATTACGTCGCCGGCTTCTTCGTGACCGGGCTGATCGCTGTGAATCGCACCGGCCACTGCCGCGAGGAATTTATCGTCGTCGAATCGCCGGCACCCGGCGCGGTGATCGAATCACCGCTGTAGGTTCGCGGGCGCGCACGGGGAACCTGGTTTTTCGAGGGCGATTTCCCCATCGTGCTCGAGGACGCTGACGGCAATGTCGTGGCGAATTCGTTCGTTACCGCGCAGGGCGATTGGATGACGAAGGAATTTGTACCCTTCGCAGGTAAGCTGTCGTTTACCAAGCCGGATCAGGGCGGTCGCGGAACGTTGATTTTCAAGAAGGACAACCCCACTGACCGGCCCGACCTCGACGACGCAACCGCGATACCGGTTTTCTTCCACAACTAAGAATGCCGGACAGGGATTCGCTGACCGGGGTTTTCGTATGTTCGCTGCTGCGCATCCTGATATCGTTGTTCTAATGATAAATGTCTCCAGAAACGCCGGTGCAATATCAAGACACGTAAGCGGGATTGTGGCGGGGCGACGTTCGTAGGTGGTTAACGGCACGCAAAACAAAGACGCCGGCGAAGCCACAGTTTTCACCGGCCGCGTTCGTTCACGCGCGCGCGGAACCCTGGCGACCTGCGGTGTTGCACACTTCGTGCACGACGGGTTCTCCGATTCGCTCTATGTGCTGTTGCCGCTGTGGGCGGAAGCGTTCGGTTTCAATCATGCCCAGGTGGGCTTACTGAAAACGCTCTACTCATCTGCCATGGCCGCTTTTCAATTACCCGCCGGTGTGCTGGCTGAGCGTTGGGGGCAGCGTGGCCTGCTGGTAGCGGGGACCATCCTGGCGGGCTGCGTGGTGATGCTGTTCGGACTGGCGGGCGGCTTTGCCGGATTGCTGGTTCTGGTGTTGCTCAGTGGCTTGAGCTCCGGCGTGCAGCACCCGTTGTCTTCGTCGCTGGTGGCGTCGGCGTATCAATCGGGTCCGCGACGTGCCGCGCTCGGCACCTACAACTTCACCGGCGATCTCGGCAAGGTTGCGTTTCCGCTGGCCGTCGCCGGCGTGGCGGGATTCGCTGGCTGGCGCGAGGCCAGCTTTGCGATCGGTGGCTTTGGCGTTCTGGCGGGCGCCGGTATTTTTTTTGCATTGCATCGATTCGACGCAGGCGCGAGGCCATCGGTGGCAACCGATGAATCTGTCGATCGTCACCCGTCCGGCTGGCGTATCCGGGACAGGCGCGGATTCAGTCTGCTGGCGTCGATCTCTATTCAGGACAGCGTGGTGCGAACCGGTTTCCTGACCTTCCTGCCGTTTCTGCTGATCGGCAAAGGTGCGGAGGTGGGAACTGTCGGTTTCGCGCTGGCACTGGTGTTTGCGGGCGGTGCCACCGGCAAGCTGCTTTGCGGTCACCTGGCGGAACGCGTCGGGATCATCCGCACCGTCGTGCTGACCGAAATCATGACCGGGCTGGGTATTCTTTGCCTACTGGTATTGCCTTTGACCGCCGCACTGGTCCTGTTGCCGCTGGTCGGTCTGGCGCTTAACGGCACCTCTTCGGTGCTCTACGGCACCGTACCCGAGTTCGTCGACTCGCAGCGCCAGTCGCGCGCATTTGGACTCTTCTACACGTTGGCTATCGGCGCCAGCGCCGTCTCGCCCCTGCTGAGTGGAGTATTGAGCGATGCGGCCGGACTTACGGTGACGCTGTGCGTTCTTACTGCCATCGCGCTGGCCGTTGTGCCCCTCGCGTTCCTGCTGGCCGGTTCGATTGCCGCGGCTCGTACGGCCGCGCAATTGCAGGACTGACTGAGTTAAAGTCACGCAGCGCACGAAACTCGGAACCAGCGATGTTCTGGCGAACGAAAAAAGTATCTGCTCGGTTCAGCGTGTTGATCATTGCGGTCGCGGCGCCGCTATCGGCCTGTGACGCGCAACAACAGCCGTCTGCTGCAGGCAAGGTAGTCGACGAGGCGTCGATCAATACTGTGTGGCACAAGGCGAAACTTCGTGGCGTATCGTTTCGCGCCATCGGGCAGGAGCCCGGGTGGCTGCTGGAGATCACCGACGGCCAGGAGATTCTGCTCGTTACCGACTACGGCAACAACCGGTCGAGTCTCCCGTATGTCGAGCCGGTCGTGTATCGGGAACAGCACCGCACGGAGTTTGTTCTCGAAGATCACGGGACGACGATCGAAATCCGTGGCGAGCCGTGCCAGGACGTGATGAGCGGCGAGGAGTTTGCGGTATCCGTGACGATCACTTTGCCGGACAGGACTTTGCAGGGATGCGGGCGCGCACTCCACTGAGACCGGCTGCAGTAAGCCTGTTACTGCTGTGCGTTGCACGAGCGTCAATTGCGAACGAAGAACCGATTCGGTATCGGGGCGAAAACACGTTCGGTCATGAGGTCAATGTGTTCTGCCCCGCGATCAACTCACAGTGTTACTGGTTGAGCCGTGAGACGCCCGGCGAGGTGCGCGCCTCATTACGGCAACTGTACGCGGAACGGTCTGCACAACCTTATGAACCCGTTTGCGTGGTCGTTTCTGCACACATAGACAGGGAGTCCGGCAGAGAAGGTTTCGCGGCAGACTACGATGGGCTCATCACCATCGCTCACACATACGGGCGCTGTAATGAAACCCGCATCGTGACGCGAGGTGACCTGCAACATCACCGCTGGATTCTGGTGAGCGTGAATGGTGAGGCGCTGCGACCAGACCAACTCGAAAAGACTCCGGAACTCGACTTCGGCGAGCAGATGCACGTTTCCGGCAATTCCGGCTGCAATCACATTTCCGGCACCGCGGCACTTCGCGAGGCGTTTTTCACTATCGAGAATCTGATTGCAACACGCAGGTTGTGCAAGCCTGCTCAGAATGAGCTCGAGCGCACGCTCCAAGGCGTGTACGCAGGCGAATCAACCATCACGCTTGATCGGGAAAAGACGCTGACACTCGACGCCGGTGAAACCGTGCTGCGGTTTCGACTGCAGGACTGGGTGAAGTAATCGTTCGTTCGCGGTGTCGATGACGATGAACCGAAAATCGAATCGAGCCTGGTGGAGGCGGTGAAAAAAGCTGTCTCTGCTGTGGAATTTTCGCGAGAATAAGGCAGTCTAAGGCACTGGCTCTGAGCTACACGCGAGGTATGCGATGCAACGACGTATTTTTCTACTGAGCGCACTTTTTGCAGGCATCACGCAACGCCTGCAGGCCGCGTTGCAACCCACGCCGTCGCAGGGCGAGGGTCCGTTCTACCCGGTGCAGCCGATTCCGCTCGACAACGACCTGGTACATCACGCAGGCGGCACCGCAGCAGGAGAACACCTGGAATTGAGCGGGATTGTCCGGGACACCGCCGGCAAACCGCTCGCCGATGCCCTGATAGAAATCTGGCAGTGCGACGCGGCGGGCTACTACCGTCACCCGCGCGCCAGCAGTGACCGGGTGGACAGGCATTTCGCCGGATTCGGCGCGATGCGAACCTCGGCGACCGGCGCTTACCATTTCAGCACGCTGATGCCGGTGCCTTATACCGGGCGTCCGCCGCATATCCACGTGAAGATTCACGGCGCCAACCGGGAATATCTGACCAGCCAGATCTACCTGCAGGGAAAGACGAAGGAAGGTGGTGTGTTCGGTCTGTTCTCGGGCGATCGCGGCAATCTCACCATCGACCCGGTGTCGAGCAGCGGTAACGTAAAGCAGGCTCGTTTCGATTTTGTGATCGAACGCGCCGCGTAGTCACCCCCCTCACCCTGACCCTCTCCCCCGAGGGGAGAGGGAATAAGACTACGCACCCGGGGCGCAACTTCAAGGGGCGCTGGCTCAGCGAAGGCGGCTACGACTACGTTGCCCGAAAGTTGTTCAATGACATCCAGGTGAACGCGTTCTTCCTGGAGTACGACACGGACCGCGCGGGCGGATTCGAACCTCTGGCAGCGGCACCGGAAGACAAGGTCGTGGTCCTCGGACTTGTCAGCACCAAGACACCGGTTCTCGAGAGACGCGCCGCGCTGATCCGCCGCATCGAAGAGGCGAGCAGGTGCGTGCCGCTCGAGCGCCTCGCGCTGAGTCCGCAATGCGGCTTCGCCTCGACGGTGGCCGGTAATCCCGTGACCCTGGAGGACCAGGTCGCGAAGCTCGCGTTGATCGTCGACGTAGCCAACGAGGTCTGGGGCCGGTAAACGAGCAAGCGTAGCGCAAACCTTGATCCCCTCACCCCCGGCCCCTCTCCCGGAGGGAGAGGGGAGACTCTTCATTCCCTCTCCCTATTTGGGGGGATAGGGGAGTCTTCATTCCCTCTCCCCATTGGGGAGAGGGCCAGGGTGAGGGGCTTCAATAGCGAACTAATGTACACTTCGCCGCCTCGAAACCTCACCCACACGGATAGACAAAACGTTGGCAAACGAAGCCGCAGTGCGGGTCGGCGTGGACATCGGTGGCACCTTCACCGACGTCGCGCTGGAGATCGGTGAGCGACGCTACACCGCGAAAACCCTTACCCGCCAGGATGCGCCGGAGCAGGGGATTCTTACCGGGCTGCGCGAGACGCTGGCCAGCGCTGCGATCGCCCCCGGGGACATCTCGGTTTTCATCTACGGCACCACGCTCGCGACCAACCTGCTCATCGAACGTAAGGGATCGCCGACCGCGTTGCTGACTACCGAGGGCTTTCGCGACTCGATCGAGATGCGTAACGAGAATCGCTACGAGCAGTACGACGTCAACATCGATCTGCCGCCCCCTCTGGTGCCGCGAGCGCTGCGCTTCCCGATCGTGGAGCGCATGAACGCGCGCGGCGAGGAGCTGGTGCCGATCGACGAGGCGCAGGTCGAGGCGCTGGTGCCGGTGCTGGAACGCGAGCAGGTTCAAAGCCTGGCCATCGGTTTCCTGCACAGCTACATGAATGCCGCCCACGAGGAGCGCGCCCGGGATGTTCTGAATGCGCGCCTGCCGGAGATGGAGATCACGCTGTCCTCGGAGGTGTCGCCGGAAATGCGCGAGTTCGAGCGTTTGTCGAGTGCCTGCGCGAACGCCTACCTGCAGCCCCTCATGAGTAACCACTTGCGCAATCTCGAGCAGGTAATGCAGGAGCAAGGCGTTCGCTGCCCGGTGTTTCTGATGCTCTCGGGGGGTGGAATCACGACGCTGGAGACCGCGATCCGGTTTCCGGTGCGGCTGGTCGAGTCCGGGCCGGCCGGCGGCGCGATATTCGCCGCTTACATCGCCCGCACGCTGGGCCTCGACGACGTCGTTTCCTACGACATGGGGGGCACCACTGCCAAGATCTGCCTGATCGACGATGGGCAGCCGCAGACCGCACGCACGTTCGAAGTCGCCCGCGTGTACCGGTTCCTGAAGGGCAGCGGGCTGCCGCTGCGCATTCCGGTGATCGAGATGGTGGAGATTGGCGCCGGCGGCGGTTCCATCGCCACGGTGGACGCCATGGGCCGGATCGCGGTGGGCCCCGAAAGCGCGGGCTCGGGCCCGGGCCCGGCCTGTTATGCGCTCGGCGGGGAAGCGCCCACAGTCACCGACGCCGATCTGGTGCTCGGACGCCTGGATCCCGAGAGCTTCGCCGGTGGCGCCATGCATCTCGACCGTGGCGCGGCGGAAACGGCACTGGCGCGCGACGTCGGCGGTCCACTGGACCTCGAGGTCCCGCTCGCTGCCCTCGGCGTCTCCGAGATGGTCGATGAGAACATGTCGAACGCCGCGCGTGTGCATGCTATCGAGAGCGGCAAGCTCATTGAGGCCCGCACGCTGGTGGCGTTCGGGGGCGCCGCGCCGGTGCACGCCTCGCGCATGGCGGAGAAGCTGAACATGGACCGGGTGGTGATCCCGCCTGGCGCCGGGGTGGGTTCGGCCATCGGTTTTCTGCGCGCGCCGGTTTCCTACGAGGTCACGCGCAGCCATTACCAGCAACTCGACACGCTTGACGTGGAGGCGACGAACGCGCTGCTCGAGGCCATGCAGTCCGAGGCGTACGGGGTCGTGGAGCCCGGCGCGGGCGGGCACGAGCTGTTCGAGCAACGCACCGCCTACATGCGCTATGTCGGTCAGGGGCACGAGGTCGGCGTTGAGATCCCGGTTCGCGTTGCGGCGACCCGCCTTGGCCCGGACGCGGGAACTGGACTGCGCACGCGCTTCGAGCAGGAGTATCATCGGCTCTACGAGCGCACCATTCCGGACCTCGAGATCGAGATTCTGACCTGGGTCGTGCTCGTGAGTACACGCGCCGATCTCCCGGCAGCTGTGCCGCAGTCCGCGGGCGCCGTTGTGCCGGAGCCGGTGGGCGAGCGGGCGCTGCTGGACACCGAGACCGGCGACTACCAGACCGTGCCCGCCTACACGCGCGAAGCGTTGCCCGCCGGCGCCCGTATCGACGGGCCCGCCGTAATCGTCGAGAAGGACACTGCCACCGTCGTCACGGCGCCTTTCACGGCGCACGTGCACGCGCTCGGTTCTCTGATCATCGAGCGCAGAGATCGCGAGTAAGCAAACCATGAGCGTAAACGCAGCCCTGATGAAGATCCGCATGCAGGTCATGTGGAACCGGCTTATTTCTGTGGTGGAGGAACAGGCGCAGACCCTGGTGCGCACCGCCTTCTCCACCAGCGTGCGCGAGGCAGGCGATCTGGCGGCCGCGGTGTTCGACCGGCAGGGCCGGATGCTGGCGCAGGCAGTGACGGGCACCCCGGGCCACATCAACGCGATGGCTGAGGCGATCGTGCACTTCATCGGGAAATACCCGGTCGAGCGCATGGAGCCCGGCGACGTGTTCATCACCAACGATCCATGGAAGACCTCGGGTCACCTGCATGACATCACCGTCGTCACCCCCACCTTCCACCGCGGCAAGGTGGTGGCGCTGTTCGCGAACACCTGCCACGTCGTCGACATCGGCGGACGCGGTTTCGGACCCGACGCGCGCCAGGTCTACGAGGAGGGCATCAATATCCCGATCGTGCACCTGTTCCGCAAGGGTGAGCCCAACGAGACCCTGATGGAGATCATCCGCACCAACGTGCGCGAGCCCATGCAGGTCGTCGGCGACATTTTTTCCTTCGCGGCGTCCAACGACACCGGCAGCAAGCGGCTGGTCGCGATGCTCGAAGAGTTCGGTATCGACGACGTCGACGAGCTGGGTGAGTTCATCATCGAAAGCTCGCGGGCGGCGACCGTTGAGCGTATCGCGAAGCTGCGCAACGGCACGTTCCACAATGCCCTGGTCATGGACGGCTACGATGAGCCGGTAAAGCTTCAGGCCGCGCTGACCGTCGGCGACGACAGCATCCACGTCGACTACGAAGGCACCTCCCCGGCGAGTGCACACGGGATCAACGTGGTGCTTAACTACACCAAGGCCTATACCTGCTTCGGGGTGAAGTGCGTCGTCGCGCCGGACATTCCGAACAACTACGGCTCGCTGCTGCCGATCACTTTTTCGGCGCCCGAGGGCTGCATCCTCAACGTGCAGCGGCCGTTCGCGGTCGCGGCACGACACATTATCGGCCATCTGCTGCCAGACACCATCCTCGGGTGCCTGCACCAGGTCGTCGACGGCGGCTGTCAGGCTGAGGGCTCGGCCTCGCTGTGGAACATCCAACTGCGCGGTGGTCCGTCGGTGTCGCGCCCCGAGAGTTACGCGGGCGACATCCCCGAGTTCGAGATGCTGCAGTTCAACAGCGGCGGCACGGGCGCGCGCCCGCTCAAGGACGGGCTCAGCGCTACCGCGTTTCCAAGCGGCGTGCGCGGCATGCCCGTGGAGGCGACCGAGGCGATCACGCCGGTAATCTTCTGGCGCAAGGAGCTGCGCCCCGATTCCGGCGGCGCGGGCCGCTCGCGCGGCGGCCTGGGCCAGATCATCGAACTGGGCGGCGCGGGGGGGATTCCGTTCGACGTGCTGGCGATGTTCGAGCGTGTGGACCATCCGCCGCGGGGCCGCGAGGGCGGCGGGAACGGCGCGGCTGGCCGGGTGGCGCTCGCCTCGGGCGCCACGCTGCGCTCCAAGGGCCAGCAGTCCATCCCGGCCCACGACAGCCTGGTGCTGGAAATGGCCGGCGGTGGTGGTTTTGGCGACCCGCGCGAACGCGATGCCCACCAGGTCGCGGAGGACGTGCGCAACGGATTCGTCTCGCGCGATTCCGCGCGCGATGACTACGGCGTCGTGCTCGACGCCCAGGGGCGCGTGGATGAGGCGGCGACCGCTGCTGAACGGGGTGGCTGAAGACTGCCCCTCACACTCTAAGCCCAGAGGAACAAGACCCCTCACCCTGACCCTCTCCCCAGAGGGGAGAGGAATAGGAATGTTTGACCCCTCCACCGGAGGGGAGAGGGATTAGGAATGTTTGACCCCTCCCCGGAGGGGAGGGTGGATAGGAACGTTTGCCCTCTCGCCTTTTGGGAGAGGAACGAAAGATAGTTCCCTCCGAGAGGGAGACGGAATAAACGATACTCCCTTCTCCTCTGGGAGAGGGGCCGGGGTGAGGGGATGTGAAGCAGATTTTTCTCGGCCCATGAAACCGAATGGCGTGTTTTGTAGTCCACTGATTGTTGAGCTGGAGCAGGTTCGTGTGGATTCACACTTGCCTGATCGCTGTAACTTAATACAATAGTCTGGATAATTACGTCCAATAGTTCCAAACAGAGGAGGAACTCAGTAATGAGTAAAACCAGTTCCCGGCGGACTTTTCTCAAGGGTGCCGCGGTAGCGACCACGGCCGCGGCGGGCACCATTGCCGCACCCGCGATAGTGCGGGCAGCCCCGGTAACGATGAAAATGCAGGCTGCCTGGGGCGGCGGTATTTTTCTTGAGAACGCGAATTCCTACGTCAAGCGCGTCAACGACATGGCCGGCAAGGACCTTACCATCGAGCTGCTGCCGGTTAACTCGGTAGTTAAAACCAGCCAGATGCAGGACGCGGTGCACCGCGGTGTACTGGACGCGGCTCACTATGTACCGGCCTACTGGTACTCGAAATCGCCTGTTGCGTCGCTGTTCGGCACCGGGCCGTGCTTCGGCTGGTCGAGTCAGGAAGTGCTCGGCTGGATCTACTACGGCGGCGGCCAGGAGCTGTTCGACGAGATGATGGCCAAGCTGGGCCTGAACCTGGTCAGCTTCTTCAACAGCCCGATGCCGGCGCAGCCGCTGGGCTGGTTCAAGGAGGAGATCAAGAGCGCCAAACAGATGAGCGGTCTCAAGTACCGCACCGTTGGTCTCGCCGCCGACGTGCTGCTGGAAATGGGCATGTCCGTGGTGCAGCTGCCGGGTGGCGAAATTCAACCCGCCATGAAATCCGGTCTCATCGATGCGGCCGAGTTCAACAACCCCACGTCGGATCGCGATTTCGGTATGCAGGACGTGTCCAAGCACTACCACCTGGCGAGCTTCCACCAGTCGCAGGAGTTTTTCGAAGTCACCTTCAACAAGCGTAAATTCGATGCCTTGCCCGGTGAACTGCAGGCAATTCTCAGGTATGCGTCGGAAGCCGAAAACTCCAACTTCTACTGGCACAATACGCGCCGCTACGCTGACGATCTCAACAAACTGCGTGCGCAGGGCGTCAACGTGTACCGTACGCCGGACTCGGTCATGGCCGGGCAGCTCGATGCCTGGGACAAGGTCATCAAGCGTATGTCGGCTGGCGACCCGTTTTTCGCCAAAGTGATCGAATCACAGAAAGCCTATGCGAAGAATGTCATGGACTACCTGAACCTGAACCAGCCCGATTACAAGCTGGCGTATAAGCACTATTTCGGCTAGTTCGAAGACTCACGAGTAACTGCGAGAAGGATACGGGGGCCGTTAAACGGCCCCCGTGTCGATCTGCCGCACTGACGCAGCGTGTAACGTGGAAAAACTCATCCATTCGATCGAGAGTCTGAGTATCTGGACCGGGCGGGCGTTTGGCTGGTGCATCCTGATCCTGACTTTTTCGGTTTCCTATGAGGTTTTCGTCCGCTATGTGCTGAATGCACCGACCGTGTGGGCATTCGACATGATGGTGCAGATGTACGGTGCGCTGTTCCTGATGGCGGGACCGTACGCCCTGGCCCAGGATTCCCATGTTCGCGGCGACGTCCTGTACCGGCTGTTTCCGGTGCGGGCCCAGGCAACGATCGATTTCGTTCTGTATATACTGTTTTTCTTCCCCGGCATGCTGGCACTGTTCTGGTACGGTACCGAGATTGCTGCGGATTCCTGGCGTTACAAGGAAGTCAGCTGGAACAGCCCCGCGCGTATTCAGATCTATTTCTTCAAGACACTTATTCCCCTTGCCGGGGGGCTGCTGATCATTCAGGGCATCGGTGAAATGCTGCGCAGCTGGCGTGCCTTGCGCTCCGGCGTGTGGCTGAACAGGCTGGAAGACGTGCGCGAAACGGACGAGGCGTTGATTGCGGAATTCATCGAATCAACACCAGAACAATAATTTCAAAGATACCACCACCCCTTTCAGAGAATAGCGGGCGATGACGAATCCAGAAGTCGCAATCCTGATGCTGGCGCTTTTTATTGTGCTGGTGCTGCTCGGTTTTCCCATCGCCTTCACATTGCTGGCCATGGGGGTCGGCTTCGGCTACTA
>JAOTYY010000267.1 GCA_029861595.1 Gammaproteobacteria bacterium | reverse complement strand
ATGCCTGCCTGATCGCGTTGATGCTCCTTTTCCTATTGGGAACATCGGGAACCGAACAATACATCGTGGTCGTCGCCTTCCTTGCCGGAATGTTCCCGGAGCGGGCTCTCAATTTCCTGCGAGAGAAAGTCAAAATATTTTCGAGACACCAGGGAGCTGCCGACGAACTGCCGCTGGAAATGATTGAGGGAATCAACCTCTTTCACATCTCGCGCCTAAATGAAATCGGGATAGACAATGCACAAAATCTCGCAAGATCGAGTCTGATCGATATACTTTTGAAAACCCCGTTCAACGCGATGCAAATCATCGACTGGATCGCACAGGCCATGCTTTGCGTTTACTTCAAAGATGGTATCCACAGCCTCAGGAATATCGGCGTTCGAACAGTCTTTGATCTGAGGGCAGCCGACGCATCGAATATCGATGCGATAGCGCAACAGGTAGACTTTCTGGAGAAAGCTTCCAACTCTAGTGTCAATCCCAGTCCACTTCGCGTAAAGCTGGTGTATGAATGGGTCAAGAAGGATCCGACTATCACGATGTTGGAGGGGTTCCAAGATAGGTTGTCCGGTTATCGGGCTACCTCAGAGGAGTAGTTTGACCGTTGTGATTACCTTTTGCCGGTACTAGCGCTCTCATATCATGCCAGTTGCCAGTGAACCTGCGTGACCGATCCGTCCGCTTGGAGAGCTTGTGCAGGGATCGGTACGAGGTAGATGGCACGGTCGATGTCTAGAATTAAGGAGTCATACCTGCACTAAACTGACGGTGACGGGGGGCTCGACCACTTCCTGGATCACGTGGGCAATTCTCGGTTCAGACCGATCAGCTACGAGCAGTATCAGCTGACACCTGACGATTTGCTCGAGAAGATGGCTGCCGCAAACTCGAGGACCACGATCACATTGTCGCCGGAGAGCAGCGACCACCGGATCGGGACCCTGGCAGGTCGTGGCGTCAACTCGATGCCGGAAATGGAGGCGTGGATAGAGCGGGCCCTTGACTACGGCATTTTCGGGATTGATATCTGGTTCTTCATCGGGATGAAAGGTCAGGGTGCCTCGGATGTGGTAGCCGATGTCGCATACAGCGAGAAGCTGCTGAAGAAGTTCCGTGGGAGGCGTGTGACACCGTTTGTCGGTCCAATGATACCGTTCCTGGACCCGGCATCGACCTTTTTCGAACATCCCGGTGAACATGGCTGCCGGGTATTTTTATCGCACGGCGGAAGAACACCGGCAAGGGATGACCCGTGCGACAAACGGGGACATCCACTCATTTATCCCGAATTGACGAAACTCTGTCAAATTGTGGAATGTCCCTAGTTACCTACAACAGCACCGGAGGTAGTTATTTGCCTGCGTGGATTTTTGCGCAACAGGATCAGTATCGACCGTGGCTCTTGGTGATGTAGTTGTTGAGTTCGATGCTCTGCAGATTCATCCGCGCGAGAATCCGGTGTACCGCTCGGATGATACCTCGCATGACACCGTACACGATTTCCGGTTTTGCGGTGAGAAAGGATTCCAGGTCACGGCGCGTGAGGCTTACGACCAGTGTGTCGCCCACAGAACGCAGGGTCGCCGTATGTTCGGCACCGTCAACAAAACCCATTTCACCAGCGAGGTCGCCCTTTCTAAGGATGTGCAGCGTCACCGGATCACCGCCTCCGCTAATTCGTTCGACAGCGAGCATACCTTCGGCAACGATATAAAGGGTGCTGTCGACGTCGCCTTCTTTGATCAGTATTTCATTATTGTGAAGCGTTCGGGTTGTAATCCTGTCCGCGAGGCTGGCGCATTGATCGGAATCGAGGTCTTCGGCGAACGGTGTCCCGACGATAATTTCGTAAATGTTGGTCGTGCTCATTGCTGGATTTCCTCTTGTCGCATCCTCTATAAGCCCCACTTCGTGACTTACCACATCTGAATCTGTGAATCGGCGCGCGACTTAGTGTAACAAAACTTCGTCGCGGGAAATTTCATTGGCATCAAGCGGTGCGCGGGTTTCGATTGGGCAGTTGACAGCAGGATGGAAGTCTTTCCAGCAACGTCGATCAGGCAAGCATGCCGGCCCGGCGCAGCCAGGCTTATTCGCCTCTCAGCGCCATCCCTGGCGGGCCAGGCGTCGCCTGATGAAAGCGAGCTGGGTTCGCAACGGGAGGTTTTTGGGACACACGTCGTCGCAGGCCAGCAGCGACATGCACCCGAAGATGCCATTGTCGTCACCGACGAGTTCGTAGAAGTCGCCGTCGTCACGCGCGTCGCGAGGATCGAGCCTGAAGCGGGCGATCTTGTTGACGCCTACTGCACCCACGAAATCGTCGCGCATACGTGCGGTGCCACAGGCAGCGACGCAGCACCCACACTCTATGCACCGGTCGAGTTCATAGATGTGCTCGGCAAGGTCCGGGTCCATGCGCGCTTCCAGAGTATCCAGGTCGGCCTCTTCGCGGTAGTGCACCCAGGTGCCCAATCGCTCGCTCATTGCACGCATCCACTTGCCGGTATTCACCGAAAGGTCGGCGATGAGTTCGAACACCGGCAGCGGAGCGAGAGTGATTCGCGGCGACAGCGTCGCGGTGAGCGTGCGGCAGGCGAGACCGGGTCGTCCATCGATCAACATGGCGCAACTCCCGCAAATACCGGCGCGGCAGACGAAGTCGAACTGCAGCGAGGCGTCCTGGATCTCGCGTATTTCGGTGAGCGCAAGATACAGGGTCATGCCTTCGGCTTCTTCGACCTCGTAGGTCTGCAGCCGCGGTGGATCTTCCGGTGCCTGAGGGTGATACCGAAGTACGCTGATACTTAGCTGGCGCGGGTCGGGATTGCCGCTCATGGCCCGGTATCCTCGATGCGTGCATTGCGGCCGCGGTAGCGTGCCGGCAGCAGGTGATCGAAAGGCATGCAGGCGGCCTGTGCCGCGTAGTGGCCGTCGCTGGCGTAGTGCGCGCGCAGTGCGTCCACCTCAGACTGGCGCGTTTCGGTGTCCGGGTGTGCGATCTGGTCGCGTGCGCCGTAACCACGCCATCCAGGTGGCAACTCCATGCTCGTGACGTCCAGCGGTTCGTAGTCCAGGGTTGGCATCGAGGCATCGGGGTGTGGCCACGACGCCAGTGTCCGCCGCAGCCAGTGTGCATCGTCTCTGCGCGGATAGTCTTCGCGGAAGTGAGCGCCTCGGCTTTCGGTGCGCGCCAGCGCACCGGCTGCTACGCACAAGGCGAGTTTCAGCATGCGGCGGGTGCGGTAAGCCGCTTCCAGTTCCGGATTCGCGCCGCGCGATTTGTAGCGCAGGCCTATATTGCGGCTGCGTTGCAGGAGTCTCTGCAATTCCTCCACGGCTTCGGCCAGCGCTTCGCCGGTGCGGAAGATACCAACTTTGTCCGACATGACTTCCTGCATACTTATACGCAGTGCGTTAGCGTCTTCCGTTCCCTCCGAGGCGAGTAATGCGTCGATGGCGTTCTGTTCGCGCTGCCCAAAACGGCGAATCAGTGCCTCCGAGTAGGCGAGATCGTTTTCCGGGTGCTCGCAGAAGTCGGCGATGAACTCACCTACCAGCATGCCGCCGACCACGGTTTCGGCGACCGAGTTGCCGCCCAGGCGGTTGAATCCGTGCAGGTCCCAGCAGGACGCTTCGCCGGCGGCGAACAATCCCGTTAGCGTGCGGCTCTGGCCCGAGGCGTCAGTACGCACACCGCCCATCGTGTAATGCTGGGCGGGGCGCACCGGCACCCATTCGGTGGCCGGGTCGATGCCGAGAAAGTACTGGCAGATTTCTTTGACCTCGCGCAGGTTGCGCTCTATGTGAGCGCGTCCCAGCAGCGTGATATCGAGCCACAGATGCTCGCCGAAACGGGTATGCGAGCCTTTACCGCGATGGATGTGCTCTTCCATGCGGCGCGCTACTACGTCGCGCGAGGCCAGCTCGCGCTTTTCCGGCTCGTAGTCCGGCATGAAACGATGACCGTCCGCGTCTCGCAGCAGGCCGCCGTCGCCGCGGCAGCCTTCGGTGACCAGGAGCCCCGCGGGGAAAATGGCTGTGGGGTGGAACTGTACCGCCTCCATATTGCCGAGTGTCGCCACGCCGGTCTCCAGCGCCAGTGCATGGCCGATACCCTCGCAGATCACGGCGTTGGTGGTTACCCGGTAAAGACGACCGGCACCGCCAGTGGTGATAGCTGTGGCGCGCGCGACGTAGGCGACGATTTCACCGGTGGCCAGCTCGCGCGCGATCACGCCATGACACCTGCCTTCGTCATGGATAAGGGCCAGCGCCTCGACGCGTTCGTGCACCGGGACACCCTCGGCGAGCGCGCGGTCGCCCACAGCATAGAGCATCGCGTGGCCCGTGCCGTCTGATACGTAGCAGGTACGCCAATTCTTGGTGCCGCCAAAGTCGCGTTGCGCAAGCAACCCGCGCGTGGCGTCGCGCTCGTTCAGTGTGACCTGCTCGCCGTTGATCATGACCTCGCGCGCGCCGGGTCGGACGCGGCTCCATGGCACACCCCAGCTGGCCAGTTCCCGCACGGCCTTGGGTGCAGTGTGCGCGAACATGCGCACCACTTGCTGATCGGCGCCCCAGTCGCCGCCGCGCACCGTGTCCTGAAAATGCACGTCCTCGTTGTCGCCCTGGCCTTTCACGACATTGGCCAGGCTCGCCTGCATACCGCCCTGTGCGGCGGCAGAATGTGAACGCTTGGCCGGCACCAGAGAGAGTACCAGCGCGTCGTGGCCGCGGCGTCGCACTGCAATGGCGATGCGCAAACCGGTGAGCCCGCCGCCGATCACCAGGCAGTCGGTGTGCACCACTTTCATGTCGCGTCCCTGGTGTCGGCGGGCGCCAGCAGTACGGCGGGTGTATACCGTTGTCCGGCGTCATTTGCATGGCCGATGCCGATTTTGATATAGGCCGCCAGTGTCGCGGCGCCCAGCACCAGAAAGAACCCCGTCAACGCCCACTTGACGCGCTTCAATCGTCTGCGACTGAGTTCGGGGTCCGACCCTTCCCACCAACCCCATTTCAGCGCCAGCCGGTAAAGCCCGATACCCCCGTGAAACTCGACCGCCAGCAACAGCACGATGTAGAGCGGC
>JAOTYY010000056.1 GCA_029861595.1 Gammaproteobacteria bacterium | reverse complement strand
TGGGGAAAAGGCGGCGGACGAAATGTTGCAATAGCGGATTGGCGGGCTCTGGTTCGTTGACTCTGCTTCGCTCGCTGATTCTTATTCGTCATCTATCGCCGACGCTTCCCGCGGTGACGGATATATTCTCAAGCACAGCAGGTGCGACCGGCCTTATCCCTGGTAAACTTTTTGGCGACTCAAAATGGCTGCGAGCGCGTTCGCAGACTTGTAATACTTCCGGGAGGTCAATGTCATGAACAACGACGTCATCATCACCTGCGCGGTTACCGGCGCCGCGGACGCGGTCGACAAACATCCCGACCTCCCGGTCACACCGGCGCAGATCGCGGACGCGGCTATCAAAGCCGCGAAAGCCGGCGCGGCCGTTGCCCATATCCATGTACGCGATCCGCAGACCGGCAAAGGCGCTCGGGACCCGGCACTATTTCAGGAGGTGGTTGCACGCGTTCGCGAAAGCGACACCGACGTGGTAATTAATCTGACCGCGGGCATGGGCGGCGACCTGGTGTTCAATGACGAGGAGCCATTGCTGCCCGGACCGGGCACGGACCTGGCGCCGCCGCTGGAACGCCTGGCGCACGTGGAGGAGTTGTTGCCGGAGATCTGCACGCTCGACAACGGTTCGGCGAACTTCGGCGAAGGCAACTACGTCATGGCCAACCCGGTCGATCATCTGCGCGCCATGGCGAAACGCATCCAGGAACTGGGGGTGCGCCCGGAGATCGAAGTGTTCGATACCGGCCACATCTGGTTCGCCAACCAGTTGATCAAGGAAGGACTGATTGGTGCGCCGCCATTGTTTCAGATCTGCCTGGGCATTCCGTATTGCGCACCCGCCGATGTCGGCACCTTCAAGGCAATGGTCGATCTGCTGCCGCCGGACGCGAACTGGACGGCATTCGCGATCAGCCGCAATCAGATGCCGTTCGTTGCCCAATCCGTGATTCTCGGCGGCAACGCCCGCGTGGGCCTGGAAGACAATCTGTATCTGAGCCGCGGCGTACACGCCAGCAACGAACAACTGGTCGAGCGTGCCGTGTCGTTGATCGAAAACCTCGGCGCGCATGTCGTCGGCCCGGATGCCGCACGGGAGAAATTCCAATTGCAGAAACGCGCATGAACGACATCAGGACAGTCGCGGTGATCGGCACCGGCGTGATTGGTGCCGGCTGGGCCGCGCGTTGCCTGGCTTACGGACTGGATGTCGTCGCGTGGGATCCCGGGGACGGTTGGCAGCAACGCCTGCGTACGGCGGTCGAAAATGCATGGCCGGCGCTGGTGCGTTTGGGATTGTACAAAGGTGCCAGCATCGACCGGTTGCGCTTTGCGGAAAGCGTGGAAGAAGCCTGCAGCGACGCAGACTTCGTCCAGGAAGCCGCGCCGGAACGCATCGAACTCAAAACCGCTTTGCATGCGCAGATGGATACGGCGACACGGCCGCACGTTCCGATCGCATCGAGCACCTCGGGTTTGTTGCCCAGCGAATTTCAGGCCGATTGCAGTAATCCACAACGCATTCTCGTCGGTCATCCGTTCAACCCGGTGTACCTGCTGCCACTGGTGGAAGTGCTGGGAGGAGAAAAGACCGGCGCGCAGGCGCTCGACGAAGCGGTTGCGTTCTACGAATCCATCGGCATGTACCCGTTACGCGTGCGCTCCGAGATTCCGGGATTTCTCTCCGACCGTTTACAGGAAGCATTGTGGCGGGAAGTGTTGCACCTCGTGAATGATGGCGTAGCCACCACCGAGGAGCTCGATGCGGCCATCGCTTACGGCCCTGGGTTGCGCTGGTCGATATGGGGCACCTGCCTGATATTTCATCTGGCCGGGGGCGAAGGCGGCATGCGCCACATGCTGGATCATTTCGATCCGACCCAGTTCCCCTGGACGAAACTGGATCCACCACCCATTACCGAAGCGTTGGTGGAACGCATGGCCAAGGGCTGCGAAGCCCAGACGGGCGGTCGCTCGATCAAAGAACTGGAGCGGCTCCGCGACGACTGCCTTATCGCGGTAATGCAGGCACTGCGCGCTTACCGCGTCGGCGCCGGCGAAGTGCTGCAGAAAAACGCTGAACGCCGCACACTGCAGCGAGAGTACCAGCGGTGGACAGCGAATATCGAGGTGCCCACGCCACTGGCCCTGTACGACTGTCACGTGCGCCCCGAGTGGATCGATTACAACGGCCACATGACCGAATCCGAATACCTCGCGGCGTTCGGCGGCGCGACCGACGCTTTGTTCCGCTACATCGGCATCGACGAGGACTACCGCGCGGCCGGTCAATCGTTCTACACCGTGGAGTCACACCTGAACTTCTTACGCGAAGCCAGAGCCGGCGATGCGCTGCGCTTTACGACACAGGTGCTGGCTGTGGACGATAAACGCCTGCACTTTTTTCATCAGGTGCTGCGCGGCGAAGAACTGCTGGCAACAACTGAACAAATGCTGCTGCATGTGGACGCCGGTACGGCCAGGGCGTGCACGATGCAACCACATATACGCCAGGCCCTCGATGCAATCGCCGCGGCGCACGGTACCATGCCGACACCGCCGCAAGTCGGCCACCAGATGAGTCTCGTGAGCTAGCAGCGTGTTGAAAACTCGTTTTTCGGCACTCTGCTAGGCGGTACATGGATGTGCCGCCATAATGCTACGACCCTAAGTCGTTGCATTATGAAGCAAGTCGATAATCGCATTCTCGACGCAGCGCGTTGAAAAAGCACAAGACGTAACTTTTTGAACAGGCTCCTAGCCGCTCGTTTCCTTCGGAGGCCGGATCATGAACTTCGAACTCAGCCATGAACACGAGATGATCGTCGCCAGTGCGCGCGCGTTCGTGGAGCAGGAATTGTATCCGTACGAGGAAGAAGTCGAACGCGACGACCGAGTACGCCCGGAACTGATAGAACAAATCAAACAACGCGCGATCGCCGCCGGTCTCTACGCGGCTGCCATGCCGGAAGAACTCGGTGGCGGTGGCCTGGACAATTTCTCCATGACCCTGCTGGACCGGGAACTCGGTCGCGCGAATTTCGCCCTGCAGTATCTGGTGGGACGGCCGAGCAACATATTGCAGGCCTGCGTCGGCGAACAACGCGAGAAGTACCTGCTGCCCTGTATACGCGGCAAGAAAATAGACTGCCTCGCAATGACCGAGCCGAATGCCGGTTCGGATGTACGCGGCATGCAATGCCGTGCCGAACGCGACGGCAACGAGTACGTCATCAACGGTACCAAACACTTTATCAGCCACGCCGATCTCGCCGACTTCGTGATCCTGTTTGCGGCAACGGGCGTGGAAGATTCCGCGCGCGGCCCACGCAAAAAAATTACCTCGTTTCTGGTCGACAAAGGTGCGCCTGGCTTTACCGTGCGCGACGGTTATCGCTCAGTTTCACATCGCGGATATCACAATTGCGTTCTCACGTTCGACGATTGTCGCATTCCGGCCGCCAACGTGTTGGGCGAAGAACACAAGGGGTTCGAAGTCGCGAACGACTGGCTTGGGGCAACGCGCCTGCAGGTAGCGGCCATGTGCCTCGGGCGAGCCGAGCGGGCGCTGGACCTTTGCCTGGAATGGGCCGCCACGCGCAAACAGTTCGGTCAGACAATCGGTAAGTTTCAGGGTGTCAGCTTCAAACTGGCCGACATGCGCACACAACTGGAAGCCGCCGAACTGCTGACTTTAAAGGTGGCGTGGAAATCCGATCAGGGAACGGCGACGGACATGGACTACGCGATGGCCAAACTGCACGCTACGGAAATGTTGGCAACATTGTCCGACGAGGCGATCCAGATTCACGGCGGTATGGGCCTGATGTCCGACCTGCCGCTGGAGCGTATCTGGCGCGATGCGCGGGTCGAACGGATCTGGGAAGGTACCAGCGAAATTCAACGTCACATCATCTCGCGCGCGTTGTTGCGTCCGCTTGAACAGCGCTGATCGTTATGCCTGACGGTCAGCGCCTGACGCGACTGCTGCGTCCCCGTCACATTGCCGCGATCGGCGGCCGCTACGCTGAAGAAGTCGTGCGTCAGTGTCAGCAGATCGGGTTCCGAGGTCCACTCTGGCCTGTCAATCCCGGACGTCCGACGATGCAGGCGCTGCCCTGTTTCGCGAACCTCGCCGATTTACCGCAAGCTCCCGACGCCGCGTTTGTCGGTGTTGCGCGTGAAGACACTATCGACGTTGTTGCCGAACTCGCGCGCGGTGGATGCGGTGGTGTGGTCGTGCTCGCGTCCGGCTTTGCCGAACTGGACGAGGCGGGTAGACAAATGCAGCAGGCGTTGGTCGAGGCAGCCGGCGACATGCCGCTGGTAGGCCCAAACTGTTACGGCTTGCTCAACTATCTCGACGGCGCAGCACTGTGGCCCGATCAACACGGTGGCGAACGCAGCGACCGCGGCGTGGCGCTCATTACGCAAAGCGGCAACATCGGTATCAGTCTCACGATGCAACAGCGGTCACTGCCGATCGCGTATGTGGTATCCGTGGGCAACCAGGCGGTATTGAGCGTCGGCGACTATATAGAAGCGTTCGTCGACGATCCGCGCGTCACAGCGATCGGTTTGCATCTGGAAGGCGTTCGCGACGTCGAACGTTTCGCCATCGCCTGCGCCTACGCGCTCGCCAAGTGTAAACCTGTAGTGGTATTGAAATCGGGCCGTTCGGGAAAAGCCGCGCAGGCAGCGTTGAGCCACACCAGTTCTCTGACCGGCACCGATGATCTTTATTCCGCACTGTTCGAACGCTACGGCGCGGCACGGGTCACCAGCCTGTCGAGCCTGATCGAAACGCTGAAGCTTCTGCACGTGCACGGCGTACTTCCTGGCAACCGCATCGCTTCGATGAGTTGTTCCGGTGGCGAAGCCGGATTGGTGGCGGACCTGGCGCAGGAACTGAATCTGCAGATGCCCGCGTTTTCTTCTGAGCAGTCACGGGTGTTGCACGAAGTTCTTGGCGAACGCGTCGCCGTGGACAATCCGCTCGACTATCACACCTACATCTGGGCTGACAGAAAAGCACTTACCGACTGCTACTCGGCAGTGTTGGCGAGCGACGTCGATGTCGCAATGCTGATCGACGACTATCCGAATCCCGATCGCTGCGACGACCACGACTGGTTGATCGCCGAACGTGCCTTCATCGATGCGTACCGACGTGCCGGCAATCGACCGGTCGTCGTAGCGACTATCCCAGAGAATTTCCCGCGGTCCGCGCGCGAACGTTTTCTTGCCGCGGGCATAGCACCCATGCAGGGCCTGGATGACAGTCTCGCGGCAATCAAAGCCGCCGTGTCGATAGGCGCAGCTCACGCGCGGCCGACTTCGGCACCACTGCTGGCGCCGTGCGCACCGCTCACTGGCGATTCACGCGTACTCGATGAGCATGCCGCGAAAGCCGCGTTGCAGGAAGCGGGAATCAGCATACCCGCGGGCAGGCGCGCGAGCAGGGGCACGGCCGCCGCCGCCGCGGAGCAACTGGGTTTTCCGGTAGCGGTCAAGGCGCTGGGAGAATCGCTGGCGCACAAGACCGAAGCCGGGGCCCTGCGCTTGAACGTGACCGATCCAACAGCGGTCACGCACGCCGTGCGCGATATGCGTGACCTCGGTGCTGAAATTCTGGTCGAACGTATGATCGACAACGTCGTTGCGGAACTGTTGATCGGCGTAGTGCGCGATGCACAGTTCGGCCCGACCCTGGTGATCGGCAGCGGCGGCGTGCGTGTCGAATTGCTGGCCGATAGCGCGGCGCTGTTGCTGCCAACCAATGCCGACGAAGTGTTACAGGGGCTTCGAGGCTTGCGAAATTTTCCGCTGCTGGAAGGATTTCGCGGCGCACCCGCGGGAGACATCGACGCGGTAGTGGTAACCGTACTGCGCGTTGCCGACTACGCAATCGCCCACCGCCATGATTTGCTGGAACTGGACATCAATCCGCTGCTGGTGCTGCCGCGTGGCGAAGGTACCGTCGCCGCCGACGCGTTCATCCGGATCTCTCTCCCCTCTCCCTCGGGGAGAGGGATCGGGGGTGAGGGTTCCCACTCCCTAAAAAAGTGAGAGAAAATTAAAGAATGGCTTCGTACTAACCCGAAGTAACGTCGCCTTTCTTTCCCTCTATATCATCGAACTTCCGCCGCAACTGATACTCGTCGGACGATACGTGTTCTTCCATGCGTCTTGCTCGCACCTCCAGGTCCTCAAACCTGGCACGCAGCTCGCTGAAATCGAGGTCTTCATCGTGCGCACCCGCTGCCGCGGCAGCCGAATGTGCCTGGTCCTCGTGCATAGAGCCGCCGCGGAACGCCCGGCGTGTTGACTCCATTGCCCGGTCCACAGCTGCCTCCAGCTTTCCGGGATTCCTCACCCAGTACCAGGCACCGAGAAAAGTGGCCAGCGCCAGCGGCGCACTCATGATGAACAGCATAATGAAACCGACAATGATCACCCCGCCGGGAACGCCGAACTTGCGCGACAGCCCGCCCACAGTGCGGCTGAAAAAACCGCCTCCGCTTCCGCGGGCATTAACATGACATCGGTATTGGTGCTTCTGGCTCACTGTTTTCTCCAGTCCGGGGTGTCAGCATCCAGGATCGTCTCGAGGGACTCGATCCGCTGCTCCAGCCGTTCGGCGAGATCACGCATGCGCCGCAGTTCCTTGCTGTCGACGACGGCCTGACCTTCCTCGGCGCCGGCGACTTTCATTCTCTTCCACTTGGTCACATAGTGAAAAAAGATCCACAACGGAGCGACAACCGCGAGGAAAATGATCAGCGGGACGGACAGAAATCCGAAAGTCTGCATATACCTGCCTCAGTCAATCCGTGGATGTAATCGGGTTAGCGCGCAACCTCGGGCTGCGGCTTATGCCGAGTCCTCGGCCAGCTTCGCCTTGATCGCATCAAGTTCGTCCTCGACACCGTTTTCAGCAGCGAGGTCTGCGAACTCGTCCTCCAGCGTGCGTTCTTTGCCGAGGTCGTATGCTTCCGCATCGGCTTCGAGTTCATCGATGCGCCGCTCGAGGGTCGTGTAGCGCGCCATGGCTTCGTCGATGCGGCCATCGTTTAACGTGCGCCGCATAGCCACCCGCTTGCTGGCCGCAGACATGCGAATCTCAAGCGCCTTCTTCTTGGCCTTCGCCTCGTTCAGCTTGCTCTGCAACTGTGCCAGATCGTCGTCGTACTTGGCCAGGCTTTCTTCCACAGCCGCCAGCTCGACGCGCAGGTGTTCAGCCTGGTCGGCCAGTTTGCGTTTCGCGACCAGGGCCGCGCGTGCCAGATCCTCACGGTTCTTCGACAGTGCGAATTCCGCCTTCTCCTGCCACTCTTCGGAAGCCGCCTCCAGTTTTTCCAGGCGGCGCGAGATGTTCTTCCGGTCGGCGATGGATTTGACCGCGGTAGCCCGGACTTCCACGACCGTATCCTCCATCTCCTGGATCATCAGGCGCACCATCTTGGCCGGATCCTCCGCCTTGTCCAGCAGGACGTTGATATTCGAGTGAATGATGTCGGTCATACGCGAAAAAATGCTCATGGCTGTCGCCTCTTTGGGTAGCACGTTTGCGTTAACTATCTCAATCTATGTGCCAATCTATAACTCATTGAGAAATATGAATATAAGTGTTTATAGCTTCAATTAGTGTGGTGATTATCGCCAATATATGGTGAAATTGTGTATTGATATATGAACATTTCCCGACGGGAAAGCCCTTCTCCCCCCTGGGGTGGGGGAAGTTAAGAGGGGCACGATTACCAATTACGCAAAGTCTTCACGGCGTGAGAGCGGAACAACGGGGAAACTCGACCGCCACTTATTCAAAAGTCTGCAAAAGTTAAAGAGGAGTCAACAGAAAACGTATGCGTGACGCATTACCTACCCTGGTCGGTGAAGATCCTGTTTTTCTCGACGCCGTTGAACGCTGTTCGCGACTGGCGCCGGTCGACCGCCCGTGCCTGGTGGTTGGCGAACGAGGTACGGGCAAGGAACTGTTCGCGGCGCGGTTGCATTACCTTTCCCCTCGCTGGAACGCGACGTTGACGCGAGTAAATTGTGCGGCACTGACCGAAAGCCTGCTCGAGTCGGAACTGTTCGGTCACGAAGCCGGTGCGTTCACCGGGGCACAACGCCGCCGCGCCGGTATTTTCGAGCGCGCCGACGGCGGTACGCTGATACTCGATGAAATCGCCGACGCGTCGCTCGCCGTGCAGAGCAAGGTATTGCGGGTCATCGAGTACGGAGAATTCGAACGGGTGGGAGGATCCACAACCCTCAAGGTGGATGTGCGCGTGATCGGCTCGACGAACGTGGACCTGCCTGGCCGGGTTGCCTCTCGAGACTTCCGAGCAGACCTGCTGGACCGACTCGCGTTCGACGTTGTGACCATTCCACCGCTGCGCGCTCGCCGACGCGATATCATGCTGCTGGCCGATGTCTTCGCAGTACGGGCCATTGCCGCTCTTGGCCTGCCACAGTTTTCCGGCTTTACCGACGCGGCACGGCAGGTCCTCCTGGAACACACCTGGCCCGGTAACGTACGCGAGTTACGCAATGTCGTGGAACGTTCGGTGTTCGAAGCAGACGTCGATAAAACGCCAGTGAGCAGAATAATCATCGATCCATTCGACAGCCCGCATCGACCCGGCGGAACGGCCGACCCGGCGCCTGAACGAGCGGCTTCGGAGGCCAATGCGTTACCCACCGGCGGATTTCGCGCAAGCGTTGCGAACCTCGAACGGCGTCTGCTGGATCGGGCGCTGGCCGTCAGCCGCCACAATCAGGCCGCCGCGGCCCGCCATCTCGAACTCGACTACCACCAGTTTCGCCGCTTGCTCAAACGCCACGGTATGCAACCATAGCCTCGCATCGACCATGCAGCGCTACGCGTTGCATTCGAACTCACCAATTACGTCCGCCACTTAATTCGGTTTCTTCTTTGCGAGCGGTTTAACCACCGCCCTACCTGCTCAGGCGGCAACATTCAGCGCCCTTGCTACTCATTCGCGGCTACCGCCATCTGCACGTCGCGTTGCCGCCGCTTCTCGGCCTGATTCATGACAAGTCCCGCAGCGACGATACCGCTTGCGACCAGCAACACGATGATTGTCGCCAGCGCGTTGATCTCGGGACTCACGCCCAGGCGGACTTTAGAGAACACGACCATGGGCAAGGTGCTCGAACCGGGCCCGGAGACGAAACTCGCGATTACCAGATCGTCGAGCGACATGGTGAACGCCAGCAGCCAGCCGGATACCAGTGCCGGCGAGATAATTGGCAGGGTGATGATAAAAAATACCTTGGCCGGCCGCGCGCCGAGGTCCTGCGCCGCTTCTTCCACGGATTCGTCCACGCTCGACAGCCGCGACTGTATGATCACCGCCACATAGGCCATGGAAAAAGTGATGTGGGCTATGGTGATGGTGGTGACGCCGCGCCCCTGCGGCCAGCCGATCATACTTTCCAGCGCCACGAACAGCAGCAGCAACGACAATCCGGTGATCACCTCGGGCATAACCAGAGGCGCTGTTGTCATGCCCGTAAGCAACAGTCGCCCGCGAAAACGCCCCATGCGCGCGAGCACGAAACCAGCCAGCGTCCCAAGGCAAACGGCGACGGTTGCGTTCATGAAGGCGATGCGGACGCTCAACCACGCGGCACCGAGAATCTGCTCGTTTTGCAGCAGCGCACCGTACCATTTGGTCGAAAAGCCCGCCCACACGGTAACCAGTTTGGATTCGTTGAAAGAAAAGACGATCAACGAAAGAATCGGGATGTAGAGGAACGCGAACCCGAACGCCATGGCGGAAACCAGGAAGGTGGATCGCCTGTTGTTCACACGCCTGCCTCCGCTTCTGCGGACTGAAAGTGCTGAAACAGCATGATCGGTACCACCAGCAGAAGCAGCACCGCGATCGCGACCGCCGAGGCTACCGGCCAGTCCCGGTTGGCAAAAAACTCGTCCCACAATACCCGGCCGATCATCAACGTGTCGGGCCCGCCCAACAGCGCCGGAATCACGAACTCACCGACCGCCGGGATGAACACCAGCATACAGCCGGCGACGATACCGGGGATTGAAAGCGGCAACGTGATGGTGAAGAACACCTTGGTCGGCCGGCAGCCGAGGTCGGCCGCCGCTTCGAGCAAAGTGACGTCCAGACGCTCCAGATTGGCATACAGCGGCAGGATCATGAACGGCAGGTAGGTGTAGACGATGCCCACGTAGACCGCGAAATCGGTCTGCATCATCACTATCGGCTGGTCGATTATGCCAAGCCCCATCAACACGTTGTTGATCAGGCCGTTGTTTTTCAGGATGCCGATCCACGCGTAGACCCGCAGCAGGAACGATGTCCAGAACGGCAGAATCACCAGCATCAGCAACACATTGCGCCACGCCGGATTGGCGCGCGCCATCGCGTACGCCATCGGGTAGCCTAGCAGCAGGCACCCAAGGGTGGAGATCAGCGCAATCTTGCCGGAGTTGAGATAAGCCTTCCAGTAAAGATCGTCCTCGATGAGAAACAGGAAGTTTCCGATATTCAGCTTGATCGTCAGGTAAGTGTCTTCGCTCCACTCTATCAGCGACGAATACGGCGGCCGGGCGATCAGTGCTTCGGCCAGCGCGATCTTCAGCACGAAGGCGAAAGGCACAAGAAAAAACAACAACAGCCAGAGGTAGGGAATGGCGATGACGGCCGTGCGTCCGGTCAATCCCAGACGCCGGGCAACCGCGACACACCAGCGATAGGGTGGAAAGCGCCACAGCATACGGGCCAGCGGGTCCGCACCGTGCATCATCCGCTCGCCCATCGCGACGAAGCCTTCTCGGCTCATGCTGTCAGCACCACTCCGCTCGAGGGATGCCAGGCGACGAAGACCTGGTCCTCCCAGGTGATACTGTCACTTGACGTGCGCGACTGGTTGGGGCGTGTAATGCGCAACTTCTTGCCGCTCTCCAGCAGCACGTGGTAGATGGACTGGTTGCCCATATAGGCGATCTCATCGACCACCGCCGCCGCGCAGTTGTCCTGCTGCGCCGGCTTGTCGCGGGTGATCTCGATTTTCTCCGGCCTCACCGCGACCCACACGCGTGAGCCGGACGTGACGCCGACACCGTGGTCGATATAGAGCGGGCAACCGGCCTCCTGCGATTCGATACGCACGTGGTCGGGCTGGTCTTCGACGATGCGCCCCTCGAAGACGTTGACCGAGCCGATGAAGTCGGCAACGAACCGTGAATTAGGATACTCGTAGATATCGTTCGGCGTGCCGGTCTGGACGATTTCGCCCGCGTTCATCACACCGATGCGCGACGACAGGGTCATTGCCTCTTCCTGGTCATGGGTGACGACAATGAACGTCACACCCAGTTCTTCCTGAATGTTGATCAGCTCGAACTGCGTCTCCTCGCGCAATTTCTTGTCAAGCGCCCCCAACGGTTCATCGAGTAACATGAGTTTGGGCTGTTTGATGAGCGAGCGTGCCAGTGCCACGCGCTGACGTTGTCCGCCGGACAACTGGTGGGGTTTGCGTTTAGCGAACGGGCCCAGCTTCACGAGATCCAGCATGTCTCCGACCCGTTTGCTGATTTCCGCAGCCGCGATGCCTTCCTGCCTGAGCCCGAAAGCGACGTTGTTTTCCACCGTCATGTGCGGAAACAGCGCGTAGGATTGGAACATCATGTTGGTGGGGCGCTCGTAGGGCGCAATGCCGGCCATGTCGACGCCGTCGATCAGTACTCTCCCCGAAGTGGGAGTTTCGAAGCCGGCGAGCACTCTCAGCAAAGTGCTCTTGCCACAACCCGAACCTCCGAGTAGACAAAACACTTCGGCCTTGTAGATCTCCAGCGAGACGCTGTCGACGGCGGTGAACTCCCCGAACATCTTGGTGACGTTTTCGATGCGCACGTAGGGCTGCGCCTGCGGGTCGTTCCAGGGCTCGACGTTCTCGATGGCGCGTTTGACGTCGGCCATCGTTTCCCCCTTCAGCCGATCAGAACGGTCCCCGGGGTTGAACCGGGACCGCCCCGTTCGCTCATGCTTGCGTTGGTTTTACTGCCCGGTTTTGATCTTCGTCCAGGCTCTCGTCAACTGGCGCGTGAACTTGGCGCTGTCGGCCAGATCCGGGAACAGATTGGCTTTGACGTCGTCGGACGGATAAATCCCGGGATCGGTTTTCACTTCGTCATCGACGTGTGGCAGCGAAGCGCTGTTGCCATTTGCATAGAACACATAATTGGAGATGGCGGCCGCTACTTCCGGCTCCATGATGTAGTCCAGAAACAGATGGGCATTGCGCGGGTGCGGCGCATCCGAAGGGATGGCCAGGTTGTCGAACCAGATCACCGCACCTTCCTTGGGAATGGTATAGGCGATCTCGATACCCTGATCCGCCTCGGCGGCACGGTCGCGCGCGATCAGCATGTCGCCGCTCCACCCCATCGCCACACAGATCTCCCCGTTCGCAAGGTCGTTGATGTTCTGTGACGAATGAAAGTATTTGATGTAGGGACGCACTTTCAGCAAATGCTCCTCGAACAACTTCACGTCCTCGGGCATTTCGCTGTTGGGATCGCGACCGAGATAACCCATCAAGTTGGCGAACACCTCCGTTGGCGCATCGAGCAAGGTGACACCGCATCCCTGCAGCTTGGACACGATGTCCGGGTTGAACAGCATGTCCCAGCTGTCGACGGGTGCCCCTGCGAGGGTTTCTTCGACTTTCTTTATGTTGTAGCCGAAACCGGTCGTACCCCACATATAGGGGATTGCATGATCGTTGTTGGGGTCGTGCGCCGAGACGCGCTTGAGAATCGCAGTATCGAGATTGCCGTAGTTCTTGAACTCGCCCTTGTTCAGCTTGCTAAACACGCCTGCCTTGATCTGTCGCTCCATGAAACCCGCCGAAGGGACGACCACATCGTAACCGCTGCTGCCGGCCAGCAGCTTCGCCTCCAGCACCTCATTGGAATCGAACACGTCATAGTTGACCTTGATGCCGGTCTTCGCCTCGAAATTGGCGATCGTATCCTCGGCGATATAGTCCGACCAGTTGTAAACGTTAAGGACCTTCTCTTCGGCGGCAACAGCGCCGCCGCAGGACAGCGCCAGCAACGTCGTTGCAGCTGCCGTTACGGTGAGTTTTTTGAGCATTGCTCGACTCCTCAAATTTTGTGGTGTTGTGGCAATAGAATACTGAAAAAAAGCGGTGCCCTCCTACACGCCCCCGTAAACCGTGCGGCAAAGCAAGCGCGCATGCTCTGATCCAGCACTCGGAAGTTTATTCGGGGGACACCGTGGTAGCCGGCCATTTGAGCGCTACTGCCGCCACTGAAACGACAACGATGTCGCAACAGTATTCGATTGTTCACCCTGGCTCATCGTCTCGACCACGGCGGCCACCGTCCCATCCAGCTCCGAGGAACGCACGACGCGTTCACGTCCGGAAGGGCGCCGAATATGTCTTCGCCAGCGAGCCAGCGTTGCTCGGAGCTCGAGTCCGAGAGGATCGTTGCAAGCGCGGCGGTAATCTCGTAGCGATGGTCACGGAGCCCCAGCGAGCGGATCGCCGAACGAAGCGCGATCGCCTGGCTATCGCCCAGGTGCGTGTATACGCTCGGGATGGGAATCCCCTCCAGGCGATTTTCGACCAGGGTTCGATAACACTGCGTCTCCGCCCTGGACGCCATACTCCGGCAGTTAAGCGGACGAATCTCGTACAGGGCGCACAGAGAGTCGTCGCCCAGCAGCGAACAGGGAATAGACTGGCGCCCTCTGTGCTCCGCGTCCAAACCGACAACGAGCTCCGCAGCTTTCGCCAGGCGGTCAGATGCGGTACCGTCCGCCGATTCCGCAAGCGCTCTCGCAAGTGGAAGATCTCGGGCGCGGTCGCCGACGCGTGAACATGGCAACAGTGCGCACATCCTTTTCGGCAATCCACAGGGCCGGTCGAGGCCGCTGCCAGCCCGCGCTCGAACGCACTCTGCGCCTCTGCCGCCGCCTTGCTGGCCCGGTTTTCAATCGCAGTGTCGCCGAGAATATCGGCAAGCCTGCTCGCCTCGTGTGTGAGTTGCTCTATCTCATACATGACTTACGCTCAGTTGCCGTTGAGATTCGCTGTCCATTTACGTCGCCAGGGAGGGACGCCCTGGCTGCTCGACAACCACTCTACCAGATCAACGGCCATTGCGACTCGCCCGGCCGATGATAGCGCGCATCAGCCCGGCGTGACCTGTATCTCATGCCGCATCGGCAAGTGTATATCGAGCCACAGTCGCAAGGGCCGTAAAGACGGTTGAGTTAGATTTTGCTCCAGCAGCACCACCACGCGCGGGATGTGGTCCAGGTACGTGGATTTTCCATCGCGCCGGCACAACCGTGAAAAAATACCCATGACTTTGCAATGCCGTTGCGCGGCGAGCACGTGAAAATGCAAGTCGAACGCCTGCGTATCCGTGGTACGCACCGCGCGATGATAGCGCCGCACGATTTCCTCGACCAGCGCGCGCGGCACATCGCGCCGGGCATCTTCCAGCAGCGACATCAGATCGTAAGCAGGCGAACCGATCACTGCATCCTGAAAGTCGAGCAGGCCGCATTGCACCGATCCATCGACTGCTGCGACTCTCATCAGATTGTCGACATGAAAGTCGCGCAGCACCAGCGTCGGCGCAATGGGCGGCAGCGCGGCGAGTATGTCATGCCAGAGGGCGACGAATTCTTCCCGCACCTCACCTGGTACCGCCTGACCGCGCACCGCCGGGTAGTACCAGTCAACCAGCAGCAAAACCTCGTCTACCAGCATCGTGTCGTCATAAAGAGGAAGATCTATGTCCAGTGCATCGCGATGGGTTTGCAGGGCACAAAGCACGTCAACGGCCAGGCGGTACAACGTACGCTCGTCAGCGCCAGCGGCCAACAAACGCGTGAAGGTATCGTCGCCAAAATCGTCGAGCAACGCGAAGCCGGATTGCAGGTCGCAGGCATGCACTCGCGGCGGATGCAGACCCAGCGCCGCAAGATGTCGCGCTACCTCTACGAACGCCCGCAGGTTCTCCCGCGGTGGCGGCGCATCGACCAGGATGGTTCCCGCACCGGACACGCGAAAGTAATGACGGAATGACGCGTCGGGAGTCAGCGGCAGCACCTGCGCCCCCGCACCGCCGGCGTCTTCCAGGAATTTCTGCCGGGCGGCGGCGCGTTCGCTGTCCTGCATGTAGTGCCTGGATCAGGCCGTAGCGCCGGCGGTTTGCATGATTGCGTGCAGCAGCACGTTACACCCCGCCGCGCAGTCCTCCTGGCTCGCGTTCTCGATCTCGTTGTGACTGATGCCGCCCTCGCAGGGAATGAAAATCATCCCGGTCGGTGTCACCTTCGCCATGAATACCGCATCGTGCCCGGCGCCGGACACGATATCCCGGTGACTGTAGCCGGCGAGCTGCGCGCCTTCGCGCACCGCAGCCACACATTGCGGATCGAACGGCTGCGGGGGCAGCGCCCAAAGCCGCGAGAAATCGACTTGCACGCCGCTGCTTTGCGCCAGCACCTCGCAGTTGTCACGCAAGGCGGTTTCCATTTCGTCCAGTATGTCGTCGTCGGGATGTCGCAGGTCCACGGTCAGGACAACGCGACCTGGAATGACGTTGCGCGAATTCGGAAACACCTCGCCGGTGCCGACCGTTGCACAGGCGAGCGGCGCAAAGCGGTGGCCGATGGCATTCACATCCTGTACCAGCTGCGCGGCCGCTACAAACGCGTCGCGCCGGCGCAGCATGGGTGTCGGCCCCGCGTGCGCCTCCTGCCCCGTGCACTCGATGTCGTACCAGCGGATGCCCTGGCCGCCGGTCACCACGCCAATAGTGGATTCTTCAGCCTCCAGGATCGGGCCCTGTTCGATATGCGCTTCGAAATACGCGGCGACCGGGTGCTCGCCCGCGTGCGCTTCGCCGGCGTAGCCAATGCGTTGCAGTTCATCGCCGAAGGTCAAACCGTCGTGGTCGACAGTGGCCCGAATCGTATCCGCATCGAAGGTTCCGGTGAATACACCCGAACCCATCATGGCCGGCGAGAAACGCGAACCCTCCTCGTTGGTCCAGACCGCGACTTCGACGGGCGCCTGCGTTTGCACATCGTGCTCGTTCAGCGTGCGTATGACTTCCAGTCCCGCCAACACCCCGTAAGCCCCGTCGAATTTTCCGCCGGTAGGCTGACTGTCCAGATGACTGCCGGCCATCACGGGCGGCGCATCCGCCGCCTTGCCCGGTCGCCGCGCGAACATGTTGCCCATCTCGTCGACTGTCACGGTACAGCCGGCCTCTTCGCACCAACGGGTGAACAGGTCGCGTGACTGTTTATCGAGGTCGGTCAGCGTCAGCCGGCACACACCGCCTTTTTCGGTGGCGCCGATTTGTGCCATTTCCATCAGGCTGGCCCAGAGCCGCGCGCTGTCGATCTGGATGTTGCGCATGCCTGTTGCCGTCCCAGCCGCTCAGCGGTCAGGCCGCCAACGACGTCAGTACCGTTTGTGCATCCTCGGCGGCCAGTTCGAGCAGCGGCGGGCGCACCCGCAGCCAGCCTGGATCACCCGTGTGCCGCGCAACGATATGCTTCAACATCGGTATCATCGGCTTGCTTTGAATCAACTCACGGCGCGCCGTGATGGCCGCCTGCATCTCATCAGCAGCATCGTTCTGCCAGTTGTCGAACAACTCGCGCAGCGGTCCTGCATTGACGTTCGCCGTTGCCGTGATACAGCCGGCGCCGCCCGCGCGCAGGTTCGCCAGCAGCGAGATTTCAGAGCCGCTGAACGTGGCGAACCCGGGGAATGCCTGGATGACAGCCGCGGTATTCTGCCAGTCGCCGGAGCTGTCCTTGAGTCCGACGACGGTTTGCGGGTAGGCGTCCCGCAACCGTCCCACCAACTCCACGGAATAGCCGATCACTGCCTGCGGCGGTATGTGATACAGGTATACCCTGAGCCGTTCGTCACCCACCTGTTCGACGACCTCAGCAACGAAGCGGAAAATGCCCTCGTCGCTGATGCCTTTATAGTAGAACGGCGGCAACAGCAGCACGCCGGCACAGCCGTGTTCGACCGCTTGCCGGGTCAACTGCACGCAGTCGGCGAGCGAGCAGCTGCCGGTGCCGGGCAGCAGTTGCGCGGGTGCTATACCACCGTCCACCAGCGCATCCAGCAGCGAACGCCGTTCCTGCATTCCTAAAGACGTCGCCTCGCCGGTAGTCCCGAAGGGCGCCAGCGCCGTACAACCGTCGGTCAACAAGCGTTGCGCATGCGCCACAAAGCGCTCCGCGTGCGGTTGTCCTGCGTCGTCGAAAGGGGTGAGTAGCGGCGCCACCACGCCGTTGAGGTGTTCTGTCGTCACGATTACTCCCAGGTGAGTGTGCTGTCCCATAATTAACGTGCAATTCTGAGCATGTGTCGCGGTTCAGGACAAGGCGTCGTCGTGCAATTGCTAAGCGGCGCAACGCTGTCATGGGCTGCGACACACGCTCCCGTTATTGTAAACCAATCAGTTGGGCGCGCCGCCAAGGGCCATCTGCGTTGTTACGCGCTCTCGAAATAGAACGGGCCATTCCTTCGAACACGTGCCTAGCAGCTGACCCTTATGTACACGGACGTACGGTATGCAGATATTGCAGGAGCAAATATCTGGGGCGACGCGCAGAATTACACGTTATTTATGGGACAGCACACTAGCCGATTGTTTAAAATCCTTGCGCTGCGGTTTCACCACACAGAACCGGTGACCGCTGGGCGCCTGCGTCACGCACCCGTGCTACCCCCGCAGCGCCCAGTTCCAGCAGGCGGGCGACTTCCGCTTCAAGGTCGTCCGTCTCGATATCGATATGTACGCGGCTGGCGTGATCGACTTTCTGCAGTTCGACCTGCACTTCGACTGGCGGCGCCCGCAAAGCGCGGTAGCGACCGGCGTCTTTCGGCACGGTTTTACCGGCCGGGTAACCCAGCGCCTGACTCCAGAATGCGGTGTCGGCTTCCAGGTCGTCGCCCTCGCAATCGATGATTATCCCGCCGAGACGGCTCCGATGCATGCCTGCCCCTATTGCGCGGCTACCGGCCGCACACTTCAAGAACCGCATTGTACCCGAGACGCGCAGCGCATCTGAGACCGCGAAAAGTAACAGCCGGGCCGATCGCTGTCTGGGTATGCGAGGCGGCCTCATCGGCCAGCGAGTTGATGCGGGTAAATTGGAGTGGGAAGCACGTGGGCGGGCCTGTCGAATCCGCGATGACCTAGTTACCGGAACGCGCCATTCGCCGCCCCGATGCCACTAAAGCGACACCCATTATGGTGTTTGCGACGCTCAGCGGGGGAAGCCAACTTGTCTGGTCGGTTTGATTGACGCATTATTGCCCGCATGGGCCCCCGCGGCTCGACCCCGCTGGGGGACAATAATTCAATACCAGCAATATAACCGGAGGTAGAGACGCATGTCTGAACTGAAAAAGCTTGAGGCGCTTCTGTCTCAAGGCGCTATTACACGCCGAGATTTTCTCGCCCGCGCCAGCGCGCTGGGCGCCACAGCGGCTATCGCACCATCGCTGCTGATTGGCGAGGCCCAGGCGGCCACACCGAAGAAAGGCGGCCACTTCAAGGTGGGTATAGGTGCCGGCTCGACGACGGATTCACTGGATCCCGGGACCTCAACGAATACTTACAGCCAGTTCGGCATCATGACCATGCACAATCACCTCACCGAGGTGGATTCCGATGGTAACGCCGTGCCCGACCTGGCCGAGATGATCGACGCCTCGCCGGATGCGCGGGTCTGGACGGTCCAGCTACGCAAAGGAGTCACTTTCCACAACGGTAAGGAACTCGATGCGGCCGACGTCATCGCTTCG
>JAOTYY010000266.1 GCA_029861595.1 Gammaproteobacteria bacterium | reverse complement strand
ATATCCATCACCGCTTCGGCGAGTTCCGGGTTGTTGGCTTCCTTGGAATTGAGCCCGATAGTGCAATAGTGGCGAATCCCGAACTGTCCCGCGCGGAAGCGCTCGAAGCCGACGATGGAGGAAAGGTAATCAATGTACGACCCGACGTTGGTGCGCGGTTGGCCGATCCAGAAAGCCGGCTCGATCAGCGCCACGATGCCGGCGGCCGCCATGGCCTCGTAGTCATCGGTGGTGCGGGAGATCATGTGGGTGTGGGGGTCGATGAACATCATAACTCGCGTTCCCATGCGCGGCCGGTACGTCGGACGCGTTTTCTACAGTTTTACAAAACCAAAGAATCCCAATTAAGTTTGCCATTTGCAATGGCTGCGGCCATGTCTTGCTCGAGATTGAGCAGCGCGCGGGCGCTCGGGTCCGGGCTCGCGTGCAGCGCGAGCGCCGCTGCCTGGCGCTCGGCTGCGTCACCGGTCTCCAGCACCCGTTCCAGATCCGCCAGCATCGTACCTTGCGCAAAGGCACCTACGCAGCGCCATAGTTCCGCGGTCACGGGCCGACCGGCCGCCCAGCGCTCATGCGCATAATCGCACAGAATCCGCGCCAGTTCCGGGTTGGCGTGGTCGTCGAGCCCCTGGATCGGCGCGAGGGTGCTGCCGATGAACAGCGCTTTCAGCACCATGTGGTTCCAGCGGTGTTCATCGAATTGTTCGCGCGGGTAAGGGTTGCGGTGGGCGATCGCCTCGAATTCGGCGCGCATGTTGGTGCGCAGTCCCTGGCCCACCTGGGTATTCAGTAATTCGGGCACGGGATACAGCGGCAGCCCGCTATACAGAGCCACTGCCTCGGCGGCGTCCGCCATGCTGCACAGCCGGGTGAAACGTTCGGCGAATGCCTTATCGTCCCCACCGGCCTCGCACAGGGTCAGCACACGTGCCGCAACGTCGACGCTCCAGCGTGAGGGGTCCCACCCGGCACGGGCCTTGTCCGCGGCGGCAAGATCCGCGCTTTCGAGCGCGAGATCGTCCTTGCCCAGGCGCCGCGGGATCAGGCCCAGGGTGATGTTCAGATCGCGGTCGGTGCCGCCTGCAGAGAGTTTCTGTAACTGTCCATCGAGCCAGGCAAAAGCCTGTTCCGGCGCCTGCCGCTGCAGCCAGCCGCGCAGAAGGTCGGTGGCCGGGGTCACGGGCAGCCTGCCTCGGGCCACGATCCGCCGCCGAAGCCCCGGCTCTGCAGTTCCGCCCATTCCAGCTTCAGCCACGGTGTGTAGCTGTCGGGATTGTCAGCCAGTTCCCGTCCGAGTTGCAGCGGATCGACGAATCCCCACTCGGCGATTTCGTGGCCGTTGGCCTGGACCTGGTCGTCGCTGGTTCCGGTGTAGACCCAGCACACCTCATGCTCGGTGCCTACATCGCGGTAACGCGCACGGTACTGGAACTTGTACAGAAAACTGAGCTTCGCAGCGATGCCCAGCTCCTCGGCCAGGCGCCGGTGCACCGCCTGGTCCATGGTTTCGCCACGGCGCGGGTGGCTGCAGCAGGTGTTGGACCAGTACGACGGCCACAGGGGTTTCTCGGTGCTGCGCCGTTGCAGCAGTAACTCGCCGCCCGAATTGAACACGAACAGCGAAAACGCCCGATGCAGCATTCCTTCGCCGGTGTGACAGTCCCGCTTACCGCAGTGCCCGATGGGATTATCGAGTTCGTCCACCAGAATCAGCTGTTCCTTCGGCGAGGATACTGTCGCTGCATTTGGTACGATCATACCTGTGGTTCCTCACCGGCCTGTGACGGCCGATTTTCGTACATCATACACAGCGAGCGAAATTTCCACCAAGTGAGCATCCAGACCCGCGTCATCGATACACCGCATGAGCGTGAAAAGATTTTTGCGTTTCGCTACCGGGTGTTTGTCGAACAACTCGGCATGACCCGCGAAGCGGACCATGAAAGGAAATGGCTGCGCGACGAACTGGACGATACGGCCGTATTTTTCGCCGCCTTTGACGGCAATCAGGTACTTGGCTCCTTGCGGCTTCTGTATCTGCGTGACCGGCCCGATCCGGCTCCGCTGGTCAAGCGCTTCCGAATGGCCCCGGCGGTCAAGGCGTTCGGGACGGACGCGATCTGCACCACCAGCCGCTTCGTCCTGGATCGCCGCCTGACGGACGGCAAGGTGCTTTTCACGCTCATGCGTGCCGCGTACGAGGCTGCGCACAAGCGCGGCGCACGTCTGAACTACAGTGACTGCAGCCCGCATCTGCTGCCGTTTCACGAGCACCTGGGCTACCGGCGCTACACCAGCGGCTTTAACGACACGGGCAACGGGTACAAGGTCCCGATTCTGATGCTCACAGCCGACCGTGAGCAGTTCAAACGCGTGAACTCGCCCTTCTTACGTGTCGCCGAGCGCCTCCCCGACGATGCCGAAGCGCGCGACTGGTTCGCGGAGACTTACCGCAGCTACGTCGAGCTGCAGAGTGCCTCGTTGATACCCGAAGGCGCTTTTTTCGATTTGCTTGCCGAGCGGGTGGCGAACGATCCGCTGCATGACGTGGCGCTGTTAAAGGACCTGACGCGTGAGCAGGCCGATCAGTTTCTTGCGCAGGCGACGCTGGTCAAGCTGTACGCCGGTGATCACATCATCCACGAAGGCGCGATGGACAACACGCTGTACGTGCTGCTCAGCGGTCTCGCCGAAGTGCGGGCACCCGGCAGGCGCACGCCGTCGCTGGGCATCATTGGTGCCGGCGACACGTTCGGCGAGATCGGTTTTCTAACTACGGTGCCGCGTACCGCGGACGTGGTCGCGACGACTTATTGCGAGGTGCTGGTGCTGTCGGGGCAGTTCCTGGAGCAATTCGTCACGGCCCAGCCGGACATCGGTGCGCGCGTGCTGCTGAACCTTGCCCGCGAGCTGGCCGGGCGGCTGGCGATGACCAACCAGCGCATCGTGCAGGTGGGCTGAAAAGCTTTAGCCGTAGCGGCCGAGACGTTCGGCCAGCAGCGCGTAGAACCGGTCGGCATTCACCGCGTGAACCCAGGTCGCGTTTTTGCGGCGTGCGCTCACATCCCACATATCGACAGCCGTGTGGCCCATCGTCAGCTCGGAATGAATTTCCACCGCGATGTTGCACAGCCTGCCCTCGAACAGCCCCGGCTCGAGCAGATAAGCGATCGTGCAGGGGTCGTGCAGCGGTGCGCCGGCGGTACCGTACTTCTCACTGTCGAACCGGCTGAAGAACGTCAGCATCGCACAGGTTGCGTCGGCGACCGGATTGCCAAGCGTGCGGATTGCCTCGATGCGTTGTGGTGTCGCCAGCACCTGGTGGGTCACATCGAGCCCCATCGCCGTTATGGGTCGCCCGCAATCGAACACTACATGCGCGGCGTGTGGATCCACCAGGATATTGAACTCGGCCGAAGCGGAGGTGTTACCGCCTTCGCGCATCGCGCCACCCATCAGGACGATCTCGTGGATTTTGCCGAGGATGGTCGGCTCTTTGATCATCGCCATGGCAATGTTGGTCAGCGGCCCGATCGGCACCAGGGTGACCGACGCGTCCTCGGCACCCAGCAGCGTGTCTACGATGAAATCGACGGCGTGCCGGTCCTGCAGCGGTACACGGGGTTCGCGAATGTCCACGCCGTCGATACCGGTCTTGCCGTGCACTTCCTCGGCAGTGACCAGGTCTCGTACCAGCGGGCGGGCGCAGCCGGCGTGAACCGGAACGCCGCCTCGCTCTGCCAGCTCCGTGATCAACCGTGCGTTACGTTGTGTCAGTTTGAGCGGTACATTGCCAGCGACAGTCGTGATGCCGAGAACATCGAGTTCATCCGGCGAGGACAGCGCCAGCAGCAACGCTATGGCATCGTCCTGACCCGGATCGCAGTCGATTATTATCGGTCGAGTCATCGGATTCGCATCGGCAAGGCGGGAGGCTCCACCGCGACGGGCGAGCACACTGACAAAGCGCCATGACCGCATGCGGCCAGCGCGAAAGGGAGGAGATCGGAAGTTGGGTGCGAAGCGACGCCAGCCACTTCGCCAGTTACTTCAACCCTTTATCTGACCCTGTTCCTGAATAACAACCGGCGGCGGCGTCTCGAAGTCGTTTTTCTTTATTTTCGAGCTCGAACCCCAGTCGCAATTCTCGCCGGCCCAGGCGGACCCGCCAATGGCGAAAGCAATACACAGAGCACTGATCAGAACACGCATAGCCTGCTACTCCTTGACTCTTGGACGCGCGGGGGTGCGCGTTCGACGGGGCCAGTATACGCCCCGTGCCTGTAGCATGAAACAGGCGATCCGGTAACCGTAATATTCTTGCGCACTCCATTGTCAGCCCACCGCGTAACGTCCTGATTCAGTTATTGAAATCCGGCTGCCTAATGGATAATGGGGTCAGGTTCTGCAATTGCGCATGAATACAAGACTGACCCCACTAGGCGCGAGGCCTGACCACACTAGGCGTGTGATTCAAGTGGATTGGTTTGCAGCCCCTGCTTATGGGCCGCATCTACCTCAGCTACGGGAATACGCGAAGCGGCCTGTGCCGCTTCGCGGTCTGGCTTATTTCTTTATTTCGTTCTGCTCGATGAGAACGACGGGCGGTGGTGTCTCGAAGTCGTTCTTCTTCCCATGCGAACTCGAACTGCAGTCCGCCCAGGCGGAACCGCCGATGGCGAAGGCAAGACACAGAGCACTGATCAGTAGGCGCATAACTGTCACTCCTCACTATTGGATGGGCACGCGGTGCACATTGATCGACCAGTATACGCCTGGTACCGGCGGCGGGAAAAGGTGCTCCGGCTACGGTAATCTTCTCAAATGGGGACCTGCCCCCCGCTATATTCCAACTGTACGGAACTGGCCGTTTTCGAGTGATTGCCAGTTATCCCTCTGCCCAGCCCAAATCGGGCCGCCGGGCATGCCACTCGGTTGCCTGCTCGTAGGCGTGGGCGACCCGCAACGCCATCTCCTCGTGGAAGGGTTTGGCGTAGACCGTGAGTCCGATGGGCATGCCGGACGGGTCGAATCCACACGGTACCGACACACCACACAGATTCAGCATGTTACCGATCGCCGTATTACGCAGGTATTTACCATTATGTTT
>JAOTYY010000265.1 GCA_029861595.1 Gammaproteobacteria bacterium | reverse complement strand
GGAGAACCCGA
Source organism: Gammaproteobacteria bacterium (assembly GCA_029861595.1). Classification (GTDB taxonomy): domain Bacteria; phylum Pseudomonadota; class Gammaproteobacteria; order JAHELT01; family JAHELT01; genus JAHELT01. The sequence goes on along the minus strand of JAOTYY010000265.1, from coordinate 5,115 downwards.
GATCGTCGACACACTCGTGCAGTTGCTGCAGCCTGCGCAGATTCTCTTCGTGATCGTCCTCGGCGAACTCGACCAGCAACAACGCCTGTGGCTCGCCGCGCACGAATTTTTCGATGGTGGGCCGGTACATGGCGATATCGCGCGCCAGCGCAATCATGGTCTGGTCGATCAGTTCAACCGCGGTCGGATCCAGTTTCACGAGATGCTGCGCCGCCTCCATCGCTGCCCGGAACGTGGGGAAATGGCACACCCCAAGGACTTTGTGGCGCGGCAGCGGCGCGAGCTGCAACTCGATGCGTGTCGAATAAGCCAGCGATCCTTCCGAGCCAACCAGCAGATGCGCGAGGTTGTTGGTATCACCGTTCGGTACGAGGGCGTCGATGTTGTAGCCACCCACACGGCGCATCAGCTGAGGGAACCGCTGCGCGATCTCGGCAGCTTCGCGGATGCCCAGATTGAGAAGATCCCGTTGCAGCCTGGCCAGCGATCCCGGGTCGTTACTGGTTGCGGCGCTGGCGGGTACGGAGCCGAACGAAGCGTCACTTCCGTCGGCGAGAATCGCGTCAATCGACAGCACGTTGTCACGCATGATCCCGTAGCGTATCGACCGTGTGCCGCCCGAATTGTTACCGGCCATCCCGCCGATGGTCGCACGTGAGGAGGTCGAAACGTCCACCGGGAACCATAACCCGTGAGGCCTGAGCGCGTGGTTCAGCTCGTCGAGCACGATGCCCGGTTCGACCACACAGCGACGGTTCTCCACATCCAGTTCGACAATGCGGTCGAGAAATTTGCTGGTGTCGATGACCAGCGCGTTGTTTACCGTCTGCCCGCATTGCGAGGTCCCGCCGCCGCGCGCAAGCAATGGCACACCTGCGACACGCGCGCCATCGATTGCGCAGCGCACATCGTCCAGGTTGCGCGGCACAACGACGCCCAACGGCAGCATCTGATACATGGAGGCGTCGGTCGCGTAGCGACCGCGGCTGAAGTCGTCGAACAACAGCTCGCCTGCGACGTCAGCACGCAAACGGCGCTCCAGATCGTGGCTAATTCGATCGCTCATAGGTTAAATCGTTGACTTGGTCGTTAATTCATCATCCAATAAACAGCTTAGTGTGCTGTCCCGTGAATAGCGTGTAATTCTGCGCGTCGCCAAGGGTCAGCTGCAAGGCACGCGTGCAAAGGCATAGCTCGGCGCCTATGGCTTAAGTGCATAACGCCGCAGATGGCCCTTGGCGGCGCGCCCAACAGATTGATCTATAATGACGGGAGCGTGTGTCGCGGATCATGACAGCGTTGCGCCGTTTAGCAATAGCCTAAGGCTATTACTTGCACCACGACGCCTTGCCCTGAACCGCGACACGCGCTCAGAATTGCACGTTATTCACGGGACAGCACACTAACAGCCTCCCCCTCAATCCGATCAATCGAGAGAAGCATATGCGCCGTGCCGGTCGCCATTTTCTGCAGATTCCCGGCCCCTCGCACGTGCCGGACCGTATTCTGCGCGCCATGGACTACCCTACCATCGATCATCGCGGGCCGGCGTTCGCCGAACTCGGGCAGCGTGTTCTGGAGGGGATGAAAACCATTTTCAACACCTCGGGGCCGGTGATCATCTATCCCGCATCCGGTACCGGAGCGTGGGAAGCCGCGCTGGTGAACACACTGTCACCGGGCGACAAAGTGGTAATGGTCGAGACCGGGCACTTTGCCGGCTTATGGTGCACGCTGGCGCAACGTTTAGGCGTCGATGCCGAGATGCTGGAGACGGACTGGCGGCGCGGGGTACCGCCGGATCTCGTTGAGGAACGCCTCAAGGCGGACACCGCGCACGCCATCAACGCTTTATGTGTAGTGCACAACGAAACATCCACGGGTGCCATGTCGCGCATCGGCGAAATCCGTGCAGCCCTGGATGCCGCCGACCATCCGGCGTTGTTGATGGTTGACACCATTTCCGGCCTCGCCAGTGCCGAGTTTCTGTTCGACGAGTGGGGCATCGACGTCGCCGTCGCCGGTTCGCAGAAAGGTCTGATGCTGCCTCCGGGCTTGTCGTTCAACGCAGTCAGCGACAAGGCGCTGCATGCCGCCAAGTCCGCCGCTCTGCCGAAATCGTATTGGGACTGGGACGGCATGCTGGCTGTCAACCCGCAGGGTTACTTCCCTTACACGCCGGCCACTAATCTACTTTACGCGCTCGCGGAATCGATCGACATGCTGCACGAGGAAGGCCTGCAGAATGTGTTTGCGCGCCACCGCCGCCACGCGGAAACGACGCGGCGTGCCGTGCAGGCCTGGGGTCTGCAGACGCAGTGCGAGGAGCCAAAGGATTATTCGCCGGTGCTGACCGGCGTGCGTCTGCCGGATGGCGACGATGCCGATGCGTTCCGGGCCGTGGTTCTGAAACACTTCGATATGTCGCTTGGCAACGGGCTGTCGAAAATCGCCGGCCGGGTATTTCGCATCGGGCATCTGGGCGATTTCAACGATCTGATGCTGATGGCGACGCTGTCCGGCGTGGAGATGGGATTGGGCCTTGCCGGTGTCGCACACCAGAGGGGCGGTGTAGCGCGGGCCCTGGAGTACCTGCAGAGCGAAGCGGCGGCCAATACGCAGAACTGACAGAAACCGGCCAGGCTTGCGGGTGCCGGTGACCCGTACCTCACCCCCAGCCCCTCTCCCAGAGGGAGAGGGGAGTAAGAGGTGGCATGTGCCGCGGCCAAGACGGAGAAACGCATGGCGACAGATAAGATGCTGGCGGAAAAAAGCGGCGCCGTCGGCCGCATGATTTTCAACAATCCGCAGCGCCACAATGCGATATCGCTGGAAATGTGGATCGCCTGCGAGACCATACTCGACGATTTCCTCGGCGACGATGCGATACGCGTGATTCTGATGAGCGGGGCCGGGGGCAAGGCTTTCGTTTCCGGCGCCGACATCTCGGATCTGGATCGCAGGCGCAGCGACGCAGATGTGGCAGCGGAGTACAACGCGCGCATCAAAGCCATCTACCAGCGCCTCAATCAGTCCGCCAAGCCGACGATCGCAGTGATAGACGGTTACTGCCTGGGCGGCGGTCTCGCACTGGCGGTCGCCTGCGACCTGCGCTTCTGCTCGGAAAAATCCAGATTCGGCCTGCCGGCCGCGCGCCTTGGGCTCGGCTACCCGTTCGATGGGACGAAGCGGCTGGTCGATACACTGGGTCCCGGTGCTGCCAAGGACATCATATTCTCCGCGCGTCAGCTGGATGCCGGTGAAGCGTTTACCATCGGTCTGGTGCAGAAGGTGCTGCCGGAGCAGGATCTCGAGCCGTTCGTGAACGACTACGCCCGATCGATCGCGCGCAACGCGCCGTTAACGGTGAAAGCGACGAAGTTGATCATCGGCGAGGTGCTGAAAGATCCCGGCGAGCGCGATCTCGCCTTGTGCCAGCGTCTGCTCGACGATTGCTTCGCCAGCAGCGATTATGCCGAGGGCCGCCGGGCGTTCGCCGAAAAGCGGGAGCCCGAGTTCAAGGGGCAGTGAATGCTCAAAGAACTCGCACAGAAATACGAAGCGCGGCGACTCAACCGGGATGCCGTGACGGTCATCGAGACCGACACGCACACGCGCGAGGACGAGCAACTGGTGGCAATCGCCGCCCAGACCGATGCCAACCTGAAACTCGCGCGCGACGCGTTGACCATCGATACGCGCGAAAACAAAACACTGGAACGCCTGAAAGAAATACACCGCCAAGCACGCAGGCACCACGATCAGATCGCACTGAGCGCCGCCACGCTCGCGATTATTCACTTCCGTGCGCGGCAACTGGGCGACACAGCGCAACCTGCACAAGACGTCATCAATCGGTTTCTCGAGCAGTGGCGCCGCGCCGGGTGAGGGCGTCAGTTCAACAGCCGCACCGGTTCACCGTCCAGCCAGGCAAGAACATCCTCGACCGCCTCGCGGTAGCACAGTGCGTAGTTCTCGCGAATCACGTAGCCGATATGGCCGGTCAACACCGTGTTATCCAGCTGTCTCAACGGGTGCTCCGGCGGCAACGGTTCAACGTCGTAAACGTCCAGGCCCGCACCGGCAATGCGCCGCTGCTGCAACGCTTCTATCAGCGCTGCCTCGTCGACGATCGGACCTCGTGAAGTATTGATCAGGTAGGCGCCCGGTTTCATCAATCCGAGTTCGCGTTCGCCGACCAGGCCACGCGTGCGCTCGCTCAACACCAGTTGCACGGTAATGTAATCGGCACTGGCAAAGAACTCTTCCTTGTCCACCCGCCGCACACCACACTCGGCCGCCCGCTCGGCAGTGAGATTCTGGCTCCAGGCGATCACGTCCATCTCGAACGCCAGGGCGAATTTCGCCATGCGCTCGCCGAGTTTCCCCAGCCCCAGTACGCCCAGGGTCTTGCCATTGAGGCCTTCGGCGAACCCCGCCTGCCACCCGCCCGTGCGCATTGCCTGATCCGCGGCCGGGATCTGCTTGGCCAGCGCGAGAACCAGCGCCCATGCGTGCTCGGCGGCTGCGTAGCCCAGCATCGCCGTGCCGCATACGTCGATACCGGCGTCGCGCGCTGCCTGCATGTCGATAGACAGGTTACGCTTGCCGGTTGTAACCAGCAGCCGCAGTTTCTTCAAGCGCTGCAGCAGCGAAGCGGGAAACGGAGTGCGCTCGCGCATGGCGACGACGATGTCGAATTCCTCGAGACCGGCAGCGACATTGTCTTCCTTGCCCAGGTACGAATCGAAAACGGTGATGTCCACCCGGTCGCTCAGCGCTGACCAGTCCGCGACGTCCAGGGCAACCTTCTGATAGTCGTCCAGTATGGCCAGTTTGTGCGGCATAGTCAGCTACCTGGTGAACTAAAGGGGACGGATTTATTTGTTTGCCTGTTTGTCTCCCAGGCAAACAAATAAATCCGTCCCCTTTAGTAATCACAGGCAAACAAATAAATCCGTCCCCTTTAGTAATCACCTTTAGTAATCACCTTTAGTAGTCCCCTTTAGTAATCAGCGCGCGCGCAGGCGCGGGTCCAGCACATCGCGCAGCGCATCGCCGAACAGATTGAAGCCGAACACGGCCAGCGAGATGGCGATGCCCGGAAAGATGGAG
>JAOTYY010000264.1 GCA_029861595.1 Gammaproteobacteria bacterium | reverse complement strand
AAGGTAAAGTGGTTCTGGAAATAACCATCGCGCCGTCGGGCAAAGTGACCTCGGTCAAGCTGGTCTCCAGCGAACTCTCATCGCCCAAGCTGGAACGCAAACTGGTTGCCCGTATTAAGCTGATCGATTTTGGTCAGAAAGAAGTAGAGACCGTTACTACAACTTTGCCGATCGACTTTTTCCCGGCCTAGATTAAGGGGGACAGTATACTTATTTAACTTACGCCACCGAAACGCGAAATAAGTCTACTGTCCCCTAGAATAAGTACAGCTAGTCTTCCGCCATTTCCGGCAGTGATACCGCGCGTTGCAAACCGCTTTGTGAGCCTACGGCGCGTTCGGCATCGATTCTGGCCATTTCGGTTTCGACGTTGCGAACCAGGTTGCCCTGCATATCCGATGCGCTGAGCGCGCGCATGAAGACCTGTAATTTGCGCGTTTTGGTGTTCATTGGTACCTCGACATCGATCATTCTGTAACTACTTGAGCAGGCGCCGTGCCAACCGCGCGAGCGCCACCGCTTGCGTGACGCACTGCTCATTCCGTTCGAATAACAATGACTTGTGTCACACTTTCTGGCAATTTCAGGAGGTCAGCACTGGCCCTGTCAGTACGTAGGATGTGACAAATTCTGTCGCAATTTGGCGCTGCGTGACGCTTGTGTGATGATCGTGAACTCAGCAGCGGGTACAAGGTCTATGGCCTTGAACACACTGTCGCGAGGAACCGAGATGTCCATCAGCAAATTCATTTTCATTGCTTCGCTGGCGGTGACGACACTGCTGGGCGGCGCACGAGCGGAGTCTATCAAACCGGTGGTCGTGGAGCTGTTCACCTCCCAGGGGTGCTATTCGTGCCCTGCGGCTGAGAAGTTCCTTGGCCAGCTCAAGCGCGCTCGTGGCGATGCGGTGATTGCGCTCGAATTCCATGTCGATTACTGGAACGACCTGGTCTGGGGTTCGGCGGGGAACTGGGAGGACGTGCACTCCAAGCCCGAGTACACTGAGCGACAGCGACGCTACTCGGCGGTCCGTCTACAGGGACGCCGGGGCGTTTATACCCCGCAGATGGTGATCGGTGGCCGGTACGCTGCGGTAGGTTCGTCCGCGCGCACGGTTGAGAATTACATCGACCAACTGCAGCGTGAGCCAGCGCCGTTAACCGTTCGCATAGTGTTCCAGGAGAACTCTCTGCAAGTCGAGATCGACGGGCAGGTGCAGGAAGGCGCCGCCGTCTGGCTCGCGAACTACGATCTGAAGCACACCACTGAGGTGACCGGCGGTGAAAACCACGGCAAGACACTGGACAACTACAATGTTGTAACCGATCTGCGCAAGATCGGCACCTGGCAAAACGGCCGCGTCCAGTTGACGGTGCCTGGTGTGGTGCTGGATGACAACCAGGGCTGCGCGGTGTTCGTGCAGGAGGAGCGCCTGGGTCAGATCCTCGGGGCCGAAAAGTGCCCGAGCGGCTAGCGCGGAACGAACTTTCTTTCTATCTACAGCTGCGTGCTATCTACAGCTGCGTGGATTCGGTACGCACCACTCCGGCGTCCCGCATTCGCTGCCAGGCGTTGTCCAACGACCCCTCCAGATCGATAGCCCGACAGGCGTCGTCGAGCAGAAATACGTCGAATCCCTCGCGTCGCGCATCTAGAGCGGAATAGACAACGCAGAAGTCAGTGGCCAGCCCGCACAGGTACAGTCGCTGAAAACCGCGAGTGCGCAGATAGCCGCTCAAGCCCGTTGCCGTCTGCTGATCGTTTTCATAGAAAGCGGAGTATGAATCTATCTCCCGGCGAAAGCCCTTGCGGACAATGAGTTCAGCGCCGAGCGTGTCGAGGTCTTCGTGAAAGGCGGCGCCGTGACTGCCCTGCACACAGTGATCGGGCCACAGCACTTGTTCGCCGTACGCCAACGTGATGGTCGCGAACGGCGCTTCGTCCGGATGGCTGCTGGCAAACGACAGATGACCGGCAGGATGCCAGTCCTGCGTCAGCACGCAGTGCGCGAATCTATTGCTCAAAGCGTTGATGACTGGCACTACCGCATCGCCGTCGGGAACCGCAAGCGCGCCGTCCGGACAGAAATCGTTCTGTACGTCGACAACGACCAGGCAGTCAGTAGCGTCGTTTATGCTGGGCATGATTGTGACGTCCGGTTGTGTTTTCCACAGTTTACCGGAATTCTGCAGGCGTTGGCCGCGGGCGGTTGTGTCTGGAGGCAGGTTTTTTTAAAGTGGGTGTTCAATGTAACGGATGCGGGCAACAACGAGCAGCGAGGTGGGGTAGCAACTGGTGAACGCATCGGGCATCAAAACAATGAAGCTGTATCACCAGGTGGAACGCGTCTTCAACGAACTGCGGGCCCTGGGTATCGCTGCGGACGACCCGATCGACGTTGCCAGACTGGTGGCTTTCGATCAATACCATTACCTGGGTACCGAGGCTGTCGATGAAGCCGTGCGCCGTCTCGGTTTGAATCCCGCTTTGCAGGTCTTGGAGGTTGGTTCCGGTATCGGCGGTCCGTCCCGGCACCTCGCGCATAGCTGCGGCTGTCAGATGACCGCGTTGGAGCTGCAAAACGATCTACACGATACCGCGCTGCAGCTTACCGCTCGCTGCGGGCTTGACGGGCGCGTACGACACGTCTGCGGTAACGTGCTCGACGGCGTTACGCCGGGCGGCTACGATGCACTGGTCAGCTGGCTTACGTTTCTGCACATACCCGAGCGTCCGCAACTTTACGCGCGTTGCTTCGAGGCGCTCAAACCGGGCGGTGGGATTTACGTCGAGGATTATTTTGCGCGCGGTACGCTCACCGACTGCGAGCGCGAGATTCTGGTGCGTGAAGTATTCTGCGAACACGTGCCGGATATGGACGAATACCGGGCCGAGTTGCGCGCGGCCGGGTTCGAGAACCTGGAGTTGATCGATATGTCCGAAGCCTGGGCCGTGTTCGTGCAGGAACGCTGGTCGGGTTTTCGTGCTATGCGAGAGCGAAATATGAGGCTGCACGGTGCTGAAATTATCGATGGGTTGGAAGAGTTTTATAGTGCGGTCGTCGAGTTGTTCGCCGGTGGTAATCTGGGCGGCATCCGCTTTGTTGCGAATAAACCGCTGCAGTGATCTCGCGGACGATAAAATGCTTGCGCTGGTAAGGCACAGACGCGTGCCACGAGCTGAAAGACTACTTTTCGCGGCAATGATCGCTGGCTGTGCTTTTGCGTTCGAGTCACACGCACAGATTGCACCGTCGGCGCGCCAGCTTGCCGGTTATACCGGTTTGCTGGCTGCGGCCGCCCGCGGTGACGACGCGCTTATCGAAAAGCTGGTGCGAAGTGATCCGCCGGATGTGCGCGACTCGTATGGCCGCACGCCGCTGCATGTGGCCGCTTACGCTGGCCACCATAAGGCGATGCGCGCGCTGGTTGCGGCAGGTGCCGATCCCAATGCCCTGGAACGCGACCGCTATGACATCGTGACCATTGCCGCGGTGGCGAACGATGTGCCCACGCTTAAGCTTGCGCTGTCGCTGGGCGCCAGCGCTGGCAACATCACCAGCCGCTACGACGGCACTGCGTTGATCGCGGCAGCGCATCTCGGGCATGTCGAAGTCGTGGAACAGTTGCTGCGTGCAGGTGCACCTCTGGATCATGTCAACAACCTGGGTTGGACTGCGGTGATCGAAGCCATTGTGCTGGGTGATGGCGGTGCGCGTCATGTTCAGACGCTCAAGCTGCTGCTCGATGCCGGCGCCGATGCGAACATTGCCGATCGCAGCGGTCAGACCCCGCTCGCGTTGGCCAGGTCTCGCGGTTACGGTGCAATGGAACGCGACTTGAAAAAGGCCGGTGCGCGTTAAGACCGCTGCAACGCTGAAACAGCATCCACCGTGCGGCAGCACATCCTTGGCGCCGGTTACCACTGGGCGTTGACCGATCTTTCTCGCAGCCTGCCGCGCCGTACCCTACAATGCCGGCTTTTACCGCGCACTGCGTAGGGGAATCTCTGCAATGCCTGAACAGCCGCAGCACCTGATCGACTGGAAATACTGGGGTGACGAAGAAGTCGAGCAGATTCTCGCTCTCGCGCGCTTCGTGAAACACCACCGCTGGGAGTATCAGGGTCACATGCAGGGCCGTACCTTGGTGATGCTGTTCCAGAAGACCTCGACGCGCACGCGGGTTTCATTCGAGGCGGGAATGACCGAACTCGGCGGCCACGCCATCAACCTCGATTGGCGGGCGACCAACTTCACACTCAGCAAGATTGCATTCGAGACCCGCTACCTGTCCCGCAACGCGGCGCTGATCATGGCACGCCTGAAAGACAATGCGGATCTCCTCGAGATGGAACAGGCCGCCAGCGTCCCGATTATAAATGGCTGTTGTAACCTCTATCACCCATGCCAGGCACTGGCGGACATGCTGACGATTGCCGAACACCGCTCCGATACGCGTGGAGCGCGTTTGACCTACATTGGCGTGTACAACAACGTTGTTAACTCGCTGGTGTCGATCTGTGCGCCGTTGGAGGTAAACCTCACGCTGGTTTGCCCGATTCGGGATCAGGATGTCATCGACGAGCAGAGTCGTGAGCGGCTGCTCGCCAAAGGTCTACTGACCGAAACGTTGGACGCAAAGGCGGCAGTTGCGGACGCTGATTACGTATATACCGACACCTGGCTGGACATGGAGTTCTTCAACGATCCCACGCACGCCGCAGAGAAACAGGAACGCTGCGATATTATGCTGCCGTATCAACTGAACCGGGAACTGTTGGGGGACAGCCGCGCGATGATCATGCATGACATGCCTATCCATCACGGTTACGAAATCGCTGAAGATCTGGTCGAGAGCCCGAACTCGATCATCTACGATCAGGCGGAGAACCGGCTGGATGCGCAAAAAGCGATATTGTTGCATCTGTTGCACGAACAGCACTGATCCGCGACACACGGATGAGGTCGCTGCCATGAAGGGTGGCGATCGCCTGCTGCGTGAGCGCGGTTTGAACTTCTATTTTGTTACCCGTGTTGCCGCATCGCTGCAGGCGGCCGGATTCGATGCGCCGGAGCTTTGTCGACCGAACGCAGGTGTTCACCTAATTGTCGCAGGCCCTCTGCAGCGTATGGTCGATACGC
>JAOTYY010000055.1 GCA_029861595.1 Gammaproteobacteria bacterium | reverse complement strand
CGGTGTCACCTCCGGGCTCGGCCTGCCACCCGGAATCAAACTGCCGTTCTAGTGTCTACACCTGCCTGTATGCTGCAGCGAGGCTAGCCCTGTGCGTTACAGCCCTCTCCTTGCGGAGTTGATTCAGGCGCTGCAATGCTTGCCGGGCGTAGGGGCGAAGTCGGCACAGCGCATGGCGTTTCATTTGCTGGAACGAGACCGCAGGGGCGGCGAGCGTCTGGCCGCGGGTCTCAGCGAGGCACTGGCCAGAATAGGTCACTGCCGATTGTGCCGGAACTTTTCCGAGCTCGAGTTGTGCCCGGTGTGTGACAGCGGGCAACGCGACGACACACAACTTTGCGTGGTGGAAACGCCCGCCGACGTGGCTGCCATTGAACAGTCGACACACTACGGTGGCAAGTACTTCGTACTCATGGGACGCCTGTCGCCGCTGGATGGCATCGGCCCCAGCGAACTGGGATTGGATCATCTGGATCAACGCCTGGCCGGTGGTGTGGTGCGCGAACTGATTCTCGCCACCAACCCGACGCTGGAAGGCGAGGCGACTTCGCACTACATAGGTGAGCTTGCCGGACGTTACGATGTGCGGGTGATGCGGCTCGCACAGGGCGTGCCGCTGGGCGGCGAACTCGAATACCTGGATAGCGGAACGCTGGCGCACGCGTTTACGCAACGCCGGGAACTGTAATTCGGGGACAGTATACTTATTTGACCAATGTCGTTTGTGAACACCGAGCGACAGCAGCAAAAAAGTATACTGTCCCCGGCTAACGCTGGCCCTCGATGACCGTTGTGACTATCGCCCGATAGCTTTCCCAGCGTTGCGACTGGATCTGTTTGCCCACTGCTGCGCGCACCGCACACTCGGGCTCGTTCAGGTGCATGCAATTGGCGAATCGGCAGCGGTCAGAAAATTCGCTGAACTCACGAAACCCGTCTCTGATCTGTGGCGCGCTGAAATTCTCCAGGGGGAAATCGCGAATGCCCGGGGAATCGATCAGCGAGCCGCCGCCCGGCAGGTGGTACAGAGTGGTCGCGGTCGTCGTATGCCGACCCAATCCGCTGGACGCCGACAATGCTCCGATCCGTACATCCCGATCCGGCAGTAAACCCGCGATTATCGAGGATTTGCCGACCCCGGAAGCACCTACCAGTATTCCTGTGTGCGAACGCAGCGCTTCGCGCAGCGGCGTGAGACCGTCAGGCGTGCGGGCGTTGGTACTCAACACGGGGTAGCCGAGGCCTGCGTAGTAGTCGCGAAGCGTTTGGATCTCGGGCTGGCCGTATTCGGCGAGGTCGTTTTTGTGCAATACCAGCAGTGCATCGCAGGCGACGTGCTCGGCTAGCACAAGGTATCGGTCCAGTAATTGCCGTTGCAGGGGCGGACGCGGCGCCGCAACAATCAACAAGCGGTCGAAGTTGGCAGCCAGCGGTTTGTCGCGCCCGCGGCGATCCGGTCGGCTCAGTACGTTACGGCGCGCTTCCAGGGACACCACGACACCGCCGCCACCGGTCTGCGCCTGCCACCTGATCCGATCACCGCAGACCACCAATGGCAGCTCCTTACGCGTCGTGCAGCGCAACACCTTGCCGCGACTGGTCTCTACCGCAAGCATCGCGCCGAAATTGGCGATCACCAGACCGGTGTTTTCAGAGATTGTCGCCATGGGCCGTCGCGTGCTGGTTCCAGGTCTTTCCGGCGGTGTGACGCTGGCGGCTCACGCCGGCCGTAGATTACCGCAGTAGCGCGTCGATTTTCGCGGCGCAGATGAAGTCGTTCTGAGAAAGTCCGCCGATCGCGTGTGTACTGTAGCGCACGTGACAGCGGTTGTACCCGACTTCGAGATCCGGATGGTGGTCTTCGGCGTGTGCGATCCACGCCAGCGCGTTCACGAACGCCATAGTCTGATAGTAGTTCTTGAATTTACAGGTGCGCGAAATTTCACTGGCACTGTCGTTCAACGACCAGTCGCCATCGAGTTGCGTCATCAAGTTTTTGGCGGCCTCGGCGGGCAGCGGATCGACACCGCCTTCGCAAGGGACACATTTCTGTTCGGTCAATCGATTCATCGGGTGCTCAACCTGGGTTAGTGTCCTGTCCCACTAATTCATTGTATTTCTGAGCGCGTGTCGCGCTCCAGGACAAGGCGTCGTCGTGCAGTTAATAGCCGTCGCTATTGCCAAGCGGCCCAACACCGTCATGGGGCGCGACACACGCCCCCGTCATTAATCAAATCAACCGGTTGGGCGCGGCGCCAGGGGCCATCTGCGGCGTTATGCGCTTGACCCATAGCCGGGCTATGGCTCTGCGCGCAAGCCTTGCATATGATCCCCTGGCGTCACGCAGAAATGCAACGAATTAATGGGACAGGACACTAGTCACTCCTTGTTAGAATAGCAGACCCGTCCCCTGGACCTACGAGTTGGTGATTCGCCGTGTCGCCGGAAAACCTGATTTGGATAGACCTGGAGATGACCGGGCTCGACCCGGATAATGATCGAATAATCGAGATCGCAACAATCGTAACCGATAAAGCGCTGGTCACGCTTGCCGAAGGCCCGGTCCTGGCGATTCGGCAACCTGCCGAGATCCTCGCTGACATGGACGCCTGGAACACGCGCCAGCACACACAGTCCGGGCTGTTGGAACGTGTGCGCCGAAGCACCATCGATGTGGCGGCGGCGGAACGGGAAACGCTGGCGTTTCTGGCGCAATTTGTGGAAGCTGGTAAATCGCCCATGTGCGGAAACAGTATTTGCCAGGATCGCCGGTTCCTGGCGCGCTCGATGCCAGACCTCGAGGCATATTTTCACTACCGGAACCTGGATGTCAGCACATTGAAGGAGCTGGTACGGCGCTGGGCGCCCCGTCTGGCGGATGGTTTCGTCAAGAGCGGCGCCCACCTGGCCCTGGACGATATTCGCGATTCGATCCGCGAACTGCAGCACTACCGCGAGACGATACTGACGATTTGAGCTTGCCTGCTAGCCCGGTTCCTCGCCACTTGCCACTGGTGCATCGGCCCGGTTACCCCAATCCGACCAGGAGCCGGGGTAGCCTCGCACGCGCTCGAACCCCAACCACTTCAACGCAACGTAGTTCAGCGCGGAGCGATGATGCGTTTGACAGTAGACGATCACTTCCTGCGCGGGGTCGATGCCCAGTGTCTGGAGCTGAGCGTGAATCTCCGCGGGCAGTTTTAGCCGAAGGTTGCGCGACCGGTCCATCAAGTCGGTCCATTCCAGGCGCCGCGCGCCCGGAATGTGCCCGCCGTGTTCGGCGTTGCGCCGGGCACCCGTGTATTCCTCTAGCGATCGGGCATCCAGCAAGGCGCATTGCGACTGATTGAGGGCACGCGATACATAGGTGAAATCAGCGATCACCGAATCATCCAGGGTTGCGTCGAATGTGCTGCCGGGACGCTCCATCACTGTGTCTTCAAGCGGGAATCCTTCGTTCAACCAAGCGGTAGCGCCGCCGTTCAGTAGCGACACTTGGCGGTGACCGTAAGCGTGCAGTGACCAGATCAGGCGCGCCGCCCGGCCCCCGCCTTCTTCGTCGTACGCGATGATGCGCTGGCCGTTGGAAATACCGAGACCACTCACGAGTGCGGCGAAATCGTCACGGTCGGGAAGCAATCCGCCCACCGGTGGTGCCTTGGCAACAAGTTTCTCGTAGGCCAGGTGAACGGCGCCTGGGACATGATGTTTCGCGAAGTGTTCAGCTTTGCACAGATCGACAATGCGCAAATCCGGGTCGCTCAGGTGGCTGGCCAACCACTGCGGCTCAACCAGTAACTCAGTCACTTGTAGATGGATGGTACGAAACCAACGTCATTGCCGGCGGGGTGTGCCATGGGTTCTCAGCCGTGCTCTCAACGAGTGGCGAATATACTCCAATTTCAGTGCTTTAGTTGATTGGCTCTGCAAACGGACGGGGTGCTGGGGCATCGTCCGGCGGCGCTTGGTCCTATGCGCTCCCGCATTTGGCCCGGAAATATGCCTAGTCGCCGCTGTTATCGAGCTAGAATTGCCATGCTGAGAACCTTGCCGCGCGGTCGCGGTCTACAGAGCATAGAACGAGCGATAAGGAATCGCGATAGACATATTGGGGGAGGACGGCCCGCATGGGCGAGCGTGAGATCGATTTGGAACTGGTCAGGCGTGTCCAGCGGGGCGACAAGACGGCGTTCGACCTGCTGGTGCGCAAATACCAGCACAAGATCGCTAATCTGGTTTCGCGCTACGTCGGCCAGGCAGACGTGGAGGATGTGACGCAGGAAGCGTTCATCAAGGCGTATCGTGGATTGCAGAATTTTCGTGGCGAAAGCGGCTTCTACACCTGGATGTACCGGATCGCGGTGAATACGGCGAAGAACTATCTGGTGTCCAGCGGTCGACGTACGCCGGATGCCAGTGTGGATGCTAAGGAAGCCGAACAGTACGAGTCCGGAGGAATGTTGCAGGAGGAGGGAACTCCGGAACGTGTCTTGCTGTCTTCAGAGATCGAGCGGACCATACAGGCAACGATTACCGAACTGCCGGAAGAGTTGCGCACGGCGATCATGCTGCGCGAGTTCGAGGGTTTCTCGTACGAGGAGATCGCGGCCACCATGGAGTGCCCGATCGGGACGATACGTTCGCGAATATTCCGGGCCCGCGAAGCGATCGAGCTGAGTCTGATGCCGCTGCTGGACGAAACAGGAATGAGTGATGAACAACGACGCTAGGGTAAATGAAAGCCTGTCGGCGCTGGCCGACGGTGAATGCGATGAATTGGAGCGCGCGCGGATACTCAAATCGCTGCGTGGCAGCGCCGCGCTGCGCAAACGCTGGGAGTACATACACACAGTGCGGGCCGTGATGCGCGGTACGCGCAGCGACTATCTAGGCAATGATTTTGCGGATGACGTGAGTCGGCTAATCGACGACGAAGCGCATATGCTGGTGCCGGAGCAGCCCGACGACGGTCCCCGGACGAGGCGCAACTGGCGCAGACCCGTGGCCGGCCTGGCGATCGCCGCCAGCGTTGCAGCACTGTCGATATTCGGTCTGCAGACGCTGCAGAATGAAACGCCGGATGCGCGGCAGGTGGTGGACGGCTCGACCTGGATAGCCCCACCGCGAGCGCAAACGGCCGGTGCCAGCGGCACGCGTTGGAATGTGCAGCGCGTGGAACTGGAGCAGCGCCTTAACAACTATCTGCTGAACCACATGGAATACGCGACCATGGGCGATATGCAAGGCATGCTGCCGTATTCACGGTTGGCAGGTTACGATCGAGTCCCGACGCAATAAAATCACTCAGCGCATGGCGAACAGCATAAACAAACCCCGAGGGCTCCGAATCCGGGCAGTAATCGGTGCTGCGCTGACGCTTGTCTCGGTGTGCGCGAGTGCTGGTGTCGATGACGCGCGGCAGTGGCTCGACCGCATGTCTACGGCGATGCAATCGCTGAATTATCAGGGCACGTTTGTATATCTGCACGGCGGCGAAATCGAGACCATGCGTATCGTTCACAGTCGCGACGAGTCGGGTGAGCGGGAACGGTTGCTGTCGCTGAACGGTGAGGCTCGCGAAGTGATCCGCGACGATAACAGCGTAACCTGTATCTGGCCGGGTACCCGCGCGGTGACGGTGAGCAAAGCGCGCCCGCGCACGCCTTTTCCCGCTACTATCCCCGGCCCCGAACGGCTCGAGGCACACTATCGCATCGTCACTCAAGGGGAAGCGCGCATTGCCGGTATGCTGGCACGGGTTATCGCGATCCAGCCGCGCGACGAGTTTCGCTACGGTTACCGGATCTGGCTGGATCGCGAGACCGATCTGTTGCTGCGTTCCGATCTGCTGGACGATGCAGGCCTTCCGGTCGAACAGGTAATGTTCACTGAGTTGCAGGTGTTGGACCACATTCCAGCTGAACGGTTCGAGCCGATACTCACCGGCACCGGATACACGTGGACGACCGAGGATGAAAATTCCGCGATGATCCCGGACCCGATGTGGAAGGTGCAGAGTCTGCCACCGGGTTATTCCATGACCAAACGCGACAAGAAGCCCATGATGCCTGACGACAACGGTGTCGAACACATGGTTTACACCGACGGTCTGGCGACCGTTTCGGTGTTTATCGAACCGTTGGGCGACGGTCAGGAACGGCTCGAAGGTGCCTCGAGAATGGGCGCTGTGAACGTGTTCGGTGCGGTCGATCGCGACTATCAGATCACCGTCGTAGGGGAAGTTCCCGCGGCCACCGTGCAATACATTGCGCAGGCGGTGGTTTACAATCCCTAGCTTCGAGCCTGAATACTCAGCTAGCACATGATCGAACAACCGGCCCTGGTAGCCGCCGCGCGGCGCCACAAGGTGTGGGTACGCAGTTGCGCCGCGACTCACTGCCATGCCTGTGCGACTGGCAGAGGTTGTGGGGCGGGCTGGTTGCTGCGCTGTTTCGCAGTTCGTGCCAGTGAACCCCTGGTAATCAAGCATAGCGGCCCGCTTGCGGCCGGTGACCGAGTGATCCTGAGTGTTCCGGAGCGCTGGCTGTTGACAGCAGCCGCTGCGGTCTATGGTGCACCACTGCTGGGATTGCTGGCGGGCGCGGCGCTCGGTGATTCGTGGGGGCAGGACCTGGGCGCAATGGTTTTGGGTGGTGTAGGTTTTACAGTGGGCGCTGCGCTCACGGTGGCGTTGAGCGCCAGGCTGGCGAAAGCTTGCCCGCTGAGTGTGCGAGCGGCGCCGCGTGAAACGAGGTACATCCGCTGAGTCAACGGCGGCGCTGCGCTGCGACAAGCGTACCGCGCCGCATTTACGGAGTGAGGAAATGAATCGATTTACAGCGGTCACCGCAGCGCTGTTGCTTGCGGCGACCTGGAGCGCCGGGGCGGCGGCCCGGGTCCTCCCGGATTTTGCGGAACTGGTGGAACGCAACCATACGTCGGTCGTCAACATCAGCACCAGTAAGAAACTCGAGCAGCGTAGCGACCTGCCGCCGGGTGCCGAGGTGCCGGAACTGGAGAATACCCCGTTCGGTGATCTGTTCCGCCGCTTTTTCGGCGACCGCGAGGGATTTCCCGAACGCTTCGACTCCCAGTCGCTGGGTTCGGGCTTCATTATTTCCGCCGATGGCTACGTGCTCACCAACCATCATGTAGTGGAGGGCGCCGACAGCATCATCGTGCGCATGCATGATCGCCGCGAACTCGTCGCTGAGGTAGTAGGCACAGACGAGCGCAGCGATATTGCGTTGCTGAAAGTGGATGGTGGCGACCTGCCGGTGGCTGAACTGGGCAGCTCGTCGGATTTGCGGGTCGGCGAGTGGGTGCTCGCCATCGGCTCGCCGTTCGGCTTCGAACATTCCGTCACCTCGGGCATCGTCAGTGCCAAAGGGCGCAGTCTGCCAAACGAAAACTACGTGCCGTTCATTCAAACCGACGTGGCGATCAACCCCGGCAACTCGGGTGGCCCATTGTTTGATCTGGACGGTGAGGTAGTAGGCATCAACGCGCAGATCTACAGTCGTACCGGCGGTTTCATGGGCTTGTCGTTCGCGATCCCGATCGAGGTTGCCCTGGATGTGGTCGAACAGCTTAAAAAACACGGCAAAGTGACGCGTGGCTGGCTGGGTGTGGTCATTCAGGAAGTGACACGCGAGCTCGCCGAATCGTTCGGAATGGATCGCGCCTACGGGGCACTGGTTGCGCGGGTGCTGCCGGACAGTCCGGCGGAACAGGCTGGATTGCGCGTCGGTGACGTGATCGTTGCGTACAACGGTGCTACGGTGAACAGCTCAACGGAGCTGCCGCCGCTGGTCGGCGTTACCAGGGTGGGCGAAACCGCGCGCGTGGAAGTCATTCGCGAGGGTCAGGCTCGTACGATCAAGGTTTTCATCGGGGAACTCGATGATGCAAAGATCATGGCCCAAGCCACGCAGCCACGAGCGCCCGATACCAACAACGATCTTGGTGTGGTGGTCGCCGAACTGAACGCCGAAGCGCGTGAGGCGCTGCAGCTCAAGGAAGGCGGCGTGCTGGTACAGCAGGTACTGGAAGGTCCGGCTGCGGAAGCCGGTATCCGCCGCGGTGATGCGATAGTCATGCTCGATAACAAGCCGGTGGGCAGCGTAGAGGACTTTGCGGAAATCGCCCAGGACCTGGCCGACAAACGTTCGGTGGCGGTACTGGTCCACCGTCGGGACGGTCCCTTGTTTCTGGCGTTGAAGCTAGATCGCGACAGGGGGTGAGCGATTCGCATAGCCTGTCTGCTGCACGCCGCTTGTTTTCCCCTCGGGGGAAAGGACTGCTCCGGCCATCCTGCGCCCTGGCCGTGGGGCCGACAACCGCTTGTCAAATCGTTCCCGACGGCCATTCAATACCGGGCTGGGTCGCTTCTCAGGCACAATTCTGGTTAAGCAGCACGCCCGGGCTTTCGCACACGAGTATTGTTCATGGGAGGCATCCCCAATTGCCGTCGCGATGGGCTGCCAGAGAACGGTCGCGACTTACAGCTTCGTCACTGCTCGATATTTCTCATGCGCGATCCTGATTCAGCCATTGTAAGCTCACGATTGCATACCGCCTTTCCCACAAGAGGACGCAGGCGTGCGCCATGCACGCTAGACGCTTGATCCTCTACGTGCGTAGCGGATGCTCGCTGTGCGAGGATATGCGCGACGATCTCGCATTGTTCCGCGACGAGTTGCGGTTCGAACTGGACATCGTGGACATCGACCGGGATCCGGCACTGCGTGCGAAACATGATGTGCGGGTACCGGTGCTCGAGTATGCCAATCGCGAGGTCTGCAACTATTTTCTCGATCCGGTTGCGCTGCGTTCCGCGTTGGCCGCAGAATAGCGCGCCTTTTAAGCGCCATCCTTGCCAATGCAGCAAATACGTAACTTCTCCATTATCGCGCACATAGACCACGGTAAATCCACGTTGTCGGATCGGTTCATTCAGCACTGCGGCGCGCTGGCCGAACGCGAAATGTCCGCGCAGGTCCTGGACAGCATGGAACTCGAGCGCGAGCGGGGTATCACCATCAAAGCCCAGTCAGTTGCGCTGCGCTATAGGTCGCGCAACGGCGAGACGTTCGCGCTGAACTTCATCGACACACCCGGCCATGTGGATTTTTCCTACGAGGTATCGCGTTCGCTGGCAGCCTGCGAGGGCGCATTGCTCGTCGTCGACGCCAGTCAGGGTGTCGAAGCGCAAAGTGTGGCGAACTGTTACACCGCCATCGAGCAGGGTCTGGAAGTCGTGCCGGTACTCAACAAAATCGATTTGCCGTCGGCCGATCCCGAGCGGGTGATTCAGGAAATAGAGGAGATCATAGGTATCGGTGCCGGTGACGCGTTGCGCGTGAGCGCTAAAACCGGGGCCGGCGTTGCCGATCTGCTGGAACTGCTGGTCGCGCGCATACCGCCGCCAGCAGGCAACGCGGATGCCGCCACACAGGCATTGATCATCGATTCGTGGTTCGACAACTTCGTCGGGGTCGTGGCCCTGGTGCGGGTGATGAATGGTGCGTTGCGAGTGCGCCAGAAGATTCAGATGATGTCCACCCAACGCAGTTTTCAAGTGGATCGGGTAGGCGTCTTTACCCCCAAGGCTGAGGACCGCGAGAGCCTGGAGTGCGGTGAAGTGGGTTACGTGATAGCCGGCATCAAGGAAGTTGAAGCTGCCCGTGTCGGCGACACTATCACACTGACGGCCGATCCCGCCGTTGCGCCACTGCCCGGATTCAAGGCGGTGATGCCACGCGTGTTTGCCGGCCTCTATCCCGTCGATTCCGAGGATTACGCCGCCTTCCGTGACGCCCTGCAGAAATTATGTCTGAACGACGCGTCGCTGCACTACGAGCCGGAAACCTCACAGGCGCTGGGCTTCGGGTTCCGCTGCGGGTTTCTCGGCATGCTGCACATGGAAATCGTGCAGGAGCGGCTGGAACGGGAGTACCAACTGGAGTTGATTACAACTGCGCCCACCGTGGTGTACGAAATTCTCGACAAGCGCGGCGACGTGACGCGCATCCACAACCCCGCACAACTCGCACCAGCACAGGATGTCGAGGAGATCCGGGAGCCGATAATTCTGGCGACCGTCCTGCTGCCGCAGGAGTACATTGGCGAGGTGATCAAGCTGTGTGTGGAAAAGCGCGGTGTGCAAAAACGCATGCAGTACGCGGGCAGGCAGGTGTCGCTGGACTACGAACTGCCGCTCAGCGAAGTGGTGTTGGATTTCTTCGACCGGCTCAAATCGGTAAGCCGCGGTTATGCATCGTTCGATTATGAATTTCTGCGCTTTCAGCCGGCGGACCTGGTGAAACTCGATCTGCTGATTAACGGTGAGCGGTTGGATGCGCTGTCGGTGATTGTACACCGCAATAGGGCACAAGGACGGGGACGGGAGTTGACCGAGAAAATGCGTGAAATCATTCCCCGGCAAATGTTTGAAGTGGCTGTACAAGCCGCGATCGGTTCACATATCATCGCGCGCTCCACGATCAAGGCTTTACGCAAGAACGTGACCGCCAAATGCTACGGCGGCGACATTTCGCGTAAACGCAAGTTGCTGGAGAAGCAGAAGGCCGGAAAGCGGCGGATGAAGCAGGTAGGGCGCATCGAGATCCCACAGGAAGCGTTTCTCGCTGTGCTGAGTGCGGAGAAATCTTGACCAGGATCGAGTCATAGACCGATGGATTTTGATGTTGCCTTCGTTTTGGTTGCTGCCACTGTCGTGGCCGGTGTGGTGTGGGGTGTAGATGCGTTGATTTTCTCTCGTCAACGCCGCATGGCCGAGGGTACGCGCGATGTCAAAGAGCCCGTTATCGTCGAGTATGCGCGCTCGTTTTTCCCCGTTCTGCTGGTTGTACTGGTATTGCGCTCGTTCATAATCGAGCCGTTTCGGATTCCTTCCGGATCGATGATGCCGACCCTGCTGGTGGGAGATTTCATTCTCGTCAACAAGTTCAGTTACGGAATCCGCTGGCCCGTGTTGAATACGAAGTTCGTCGATACCGGCGCGCCGGCACGCGGCGATGTGGCCGTTTTCCGGTATCCGCGACAGCCCGATCTGGACTATATTAAGCGCGTTATCGGGCTCCCGGGCGACCATATTGCCTACTACAATAAGACGTTGTTCATCAACGGCGAAGAGGTGCCGCTTGCCCAGGCAGGATCCTACCGAACGCCCTCGGGCATGCCGGGTTCGGCGATTGTGTATGGAGAAGCATTGGGAGACGTCAACCACAACGTGCTCATTACACCGGCGAAATACGGGCTCGAAGGAGAATGGATCGTGCCGGACGGTCACTTTTTCGTGATGGGCGATAACCGTGACAACAGTAACGATGGACGTTACTGGGGATACGTGCCCGAGGACCATCTGGTTGGCCGCGCGTTTATGATCTGGATGAACTGGGACTGGGGCGGAGAAGGTATTTTATGGACGCGAATAGGCAGCTTCATCAATTGAAACAACCCGCATCGTTGAGGCGTCAGGCCGGCATGGGTTGGCTGGGTTGGACGACGATAATGTTGATGGCAGGAGCGATCGGGTTGTTCGCTCTGCGTCTGGTTCCCATTTATATCGATTACTTCCAGGTGCTGGATGTGGCGAGGGCGCTGCAGCGGGAGCCCGGCATCGCGAGGAAAGGCAAGAGCGAGTTGAAGAACATGGTTTCCGCGCGTTTCCGGCAGAACAATCTTTACAGCATGAAACCCACGGTTCTCAAGTTCACGAAATCGTCGCAGCAACGCTTGATAATCCATATTGACTATGAAGAGCGCGTTACCCTGTTTGCGAATATCGATATCGTGGCGGTTTTCGATAAGAAGATATTTCCGAATTGATCGTAGACCGGGCACGGTTGTGCAGATTGCTTGGTTACCGTTTCGGCGCGGAAGATTTACTCGATGATGCGCTGACTCATCGCAGCGCCGGTCGCGAAAATAACGAGCGCCTGGAATTTCTTGGTGACGCCGTGCTCGGTCTGGTGATTGCCGCTGAACTGTATGTCCGCAATCCGCAACCCAGTGAAGGTGTGCTGACACGTTGGCGGGCGACCCTGGTCAAGAAACAGACTCTGGCCGAAATCGCCCGCGAAATCTCTCTCGGAGACTATCTGGTGCTCGGCAGCGGCGAGTTGAAAAGCGGCGGCCGGCGCCGCGACTCGATTCTTGCGGATACGCTGGAAGCATTGATCGGGGCCATCTACCTGGATGGCGGGCTGCAAGCCGCGCAGGCAGTAATTCACACGCTCTATGGTGAACGGCTGGCGGAGTTGCCGGATCTCGCCGCGTTGAAAGATCCAAAGACACGACTACAGGAGTATCTGCAGGGCCGCGGTCTTGGGCTGCCGAGCTACAGTGTTGTCGACACCCAGGGGAAAGCGCATGAGCAACTCATTACCGTGCAGTGCGAGGTGGAAGGTATGACTCAGGCGCCGCGAGCGACCGATACCAGCAGGCGCCGTGCCGAACAAGCCGCTGCCTCCATGGCGTTGGCGATGCTGGACGCGGAGCAGGCGTGAGCGACGCGCAGCGCTGCGGCTACATCGGTCTGGTGGGTCGCCCGAACGTTGGGAAATCCACGCTACTGAACCGCATTATGGGCCAGGAACTCAGCATTACGGCGGCGAAGCCGCAGACCACCCGGCATCGTATCCTCGGTATCCATACCCGCGGCGACGTACAGATGCTGTTCGTGGACACACCGGGTTTGCACGACGTCCGCCGCAACGCTTTGAACCGGGTGCTGAACCGTACCGCATTGGCGGTTGTCGAAGAAGTCGACTGCCTGGTTCTGGTCGCGCAGATGCCGCGCATCACGGACGCCGACAGAGCACTGTTGACGCGACTGCAAACCAACAGACAAACGCTGATCATCGCTCTCAACAAAATAGACCGGGTGGCCAAGCCGGCGCTGCTGCCGGTTCTCCAGGAACTGGGCGCGCTGGCTCCAAGCGCGCAAATCGTCCCGCTTTCGGCTCGCAGCGGCGAAAACGTCGAGCGACTCGAGGAACTCCTTGTCGCACAGATACCCGAGCGAGCGTTCGTTTACCCCGCCGATCAGCTCAGCGATCGCAGTCAGCGGTTTTTCGTCGCCGAGATTGTGCGCGAACAGCTTACGCGGCAACTCGAGCAGGAGCTGCCGTACGAACTGAGCGTGGAAACCGAGCAGTTCGTCGAGCACGATACCAGCGTCGAAGTGAGTGTCCTGATCTGGGTCGGACGGGACAGCCAGAAAGGTATCGTCGTTGGCCGAAACGGAGAAACGCTGAAAAAAGTCGGCACGCTGGCGCGTCGCCGCATGTCTGATCTGTTGGGCAAGCGCGTGCATCTGTCTACCTGGGTGAAAGTAAAACGGGGCTGGGTGGACGATGAACGCGCATTGCACAGTCTCGGATACGATTCCTGAAAGGCGCTGACCGATGCGCCGTGTCGCACAGCAGCCAGCCTACATCCTGCACAATCGCGCTTATCGCAATACCAGCCTGCTGATCGACGCATTGACGCGCGACTATGGACGGATCGGCCTGGTGGCACGCGGCGTGCGCAGTTCCAACGCCGCCCGGCGGGCACGCCTGCAAGCGTTCCGGGAATTACGTCTGTCGTACACCGGTGGCGGTGAATTGAAGAACTTGAGCGACGTTGAGGAGATAGCACCGGCACCATCGCTGCACGGGGAGGTGCTGGCTTGCGGGTACTACGTCAACGAATTGCTGCTTAGACTGACTTTGAAGGACGATCCCCACGACGGCTTGTTCGACACGTACCGGCACGCGCTCGCGGGCCTTAGCGGCGGCGCGGACATCGAAACGACGCTGCGTGTGTTCGAGTTGAGATTGCTGGAGTGTCTGGGTTACGGATTGGTCCTGGATCGCGACGACCAGGGGGAGTCGCTGGATCCAGCCAGGTACTATCAGTACGTGACGGATGCAGCACCGGTTGCCAGCTCGACGCCGTTGCCGGAGCGTGGCGCCTGCCGTGTGCGCGGTGCATGTTTAATAGCGTTGCGCGAGGGACGTCTCCCGGAAAATTGCCGGGCCGAAGCGAAACAGCTGTTGCAGACTGCACTGCAGGCGCATCTCGGTAACAAAAGCTTACGCAGCAGGGAATTTATGGCCGATCTGCGCCGGTTGCGCGATCGCGGCGACGGCTCGTGAGCGTGTCCCTACCTGATCGCGGGGAGCTGCACTCGCTCGCGGGGGCGGTGCTGATGACACGCGCCGCCGGGGACAAGTGCGATGCCGTCGAGCGGCTCCGCGAGCGCTGGGACAACGGCGAGTTGCGAGCCGAGGCAGCACGGCCGGCGCGCCGGATCGACGATCCCGGGCGTCCGGCGCGACCGCAACTGGTGTCCCATGCGCAGCTTCCCCGCCGCGGCCTGGGGTCGCTCCGCGGGCGCCTGGCTCTAGCTCATGCGCTGGCACATATAGAGTTCAATGCAATCAATCTGGCGATCGATGCGGTTTATCGTTTCCGCGAGTTACCGGTGGCGTTCTATTCGGACTGGCTGCGGGTAGCGAGCGAGGAGGCCGTGCATTTCAACCTGCTCTGCGACTACCTTTCCGGGCACCAGTGTGCGTACGGCGACTTTGCCGCTCATGGCGGCCTTTGGGAGGCGGCCCGCCGTACCGCGGACGATGTCGTCGCGCGTATGGCGCTGGTGCCGAGAGTGCTGGAAGCGCGCGGACTGGATGTTACCCCGCCACTGATCGAAAAGCTGCGCAAGGCTGGAGATGCTTCGCTGGTCGCTGCGCTGCAGCGAATTTACACAGACGAAATTGCCCACGTGCGCATTGGCAACCATTGGTTTCGCCAGCTGTGTACCGACCGCGGCGAAGATCCGCGCGCAGTGTTTCGCGAGCTGGTGACCACACACTACGCCGGTCGGTTACGCGGTCCGTTCAATCAGCAGGGACGTGCCGAGGCGGGATTCAGCGCTGCCGACATGCGCGATCTGCAGGAACTCAGCAACTCCGGATAGCGTTGCATTACGCTATTGGTGGAGCGTGCACCCTTCTCGATCGCAAGTGACGTAGCTCGACGACTCGTACCAGTCCCCCATTACGATGCGCTCGCCGGGTAAATCGCCAATTTGCACGGCGTGCACGGCCGGACGATGCACGTGGCCGTGAATCAGGCGGCCGACGCCGTGTTTTCGAAACGCCTGGGCAACACTGTGCGCGTTGACGTCCATGATTTCCCTGCTTTTCTCTGCCATAGCCGCCTTACTGGTATCGCGCAAACGACGGGCCATGGCCTCGCGTTCGGCTAGTGATTTCGACAGGAACACACGCTGCCAGTCGGGATCGCGCACCGTGCCGCGTAATGCCTGGTAGTCGTGATCGTCGGTGCACAGGGTATCGCCGTGCATCAACAGCGTCGGCGTGCCATGCAGATCGACTACTGTGGGGTCTTCGATCAGCTCGACGCCATAGCGCGACGCAAACCCGTTGCCGATCAGAAAGTCCCTGTTACCGTGCATGAAATACACCGGGCAGGTTGCGGCGAAGTCGCGAATCGTCCGAAAAGCGGTTTCCAGATCGCCCACGTCCTGGTCATCACCGAGCCAGTATTCCACCAGGTCGCCGAGGATATACAAAGCACTGGTGCGGCCACGCCATGCTGACAACAGGTCGGTGAATCGTTGCGTTGCTGCCGGGCGTGCGTCGTCCAGATGCAGATCGGACAATAGCAGGGTGGTCACGTGCTCTACCGGTGTTGTAGCAGGCAGGCGAATGAGGTTATTCGACCAGCTCGGCCGTTTCGATAACGATGTCTTCTGCCGGCACGTCCTGGTGCATGCCGCTGGCAGTAGTCGACACTTTCGCGATTGCCTGCACTACGTCCAGACCGTCTGCGACCTCGCCGAAAACGCAATAGCCCCAACCTTCGTTGGTTTTCCCCGAATGATCGAGGAAGCCGTTGTCATTCACGTTGATAAAAAACTGTGCGGTCGCCGAATGCGGGTCGGGCGTGCGGGCCATGGCGATGGTACCCAGTTTATTCTTCAGCTGGTTGTCCGCTTCGTTCTTGATCGCGGCGCGAGTGGGACGCTGGCTCATGCCAGGCTCGAATCCGCCGCCCTGAATCATGAAGCCGTCAATGACGCGGTGAAAGATGGTGCCCGCGTAGTGGCCGTCACGCACGTACTGGGTGAAATTAGCGCAGGTTTCGGGCGCCTGTTCCTGATCCAGCGTAATGACAATCGAGCCTTTGCTGGTGTTCAATTTAACCTGTGACATTGTTTAATCTCCGTCGATCCGGGCGACGTGCTGGATAACGATAGCCTGTTTGGGCACGTTCTCGTAGCGGTCGTGCCGGCCGGTTGGCACAGCGCTTATCCTGTCTACCGTCTCCATACCCTCGACCACTTTACCGAACACGGCGTAACCCCAGCCCCGCGCAGTCGGCTCGCGATGATCCAGAAACCCGTTGTCCACCGTGTTGATGAAAAATTGCGAAGTGGCCGAGTGCGGATCCTGGGTGCGCGCCATGGCGATTGTGCCGCGCAGGTTCTTCAAGCCGTTGTCAGCTTCGTTTCTGATCGGCTCGCCGCCGACGCGGCGATCGAATCCGGCCGTGAAGCCGCCTCCCTGGATCATGAAACCGGGCATCACGCGATGAAAAATCGTGCCGTCGTAATGAGCCTTGTCGACGTAAGCGAGAAAATTCGCCACGCTCAGCGGCGCTGTTTGCGCATCGAGTTGCACGACTATTTCGCCCAGCGACGTCTGCAGTCTGACCTTTGGGGCCTGGTTATCGGCGCTGACGGCCGTCAGGCCGCTGACCACGGAGAGTAAAATCAGGCTAACGAATCGTGCCAGCATTGACCTTGTCCTTGCGCTGTAAATCGGGGAGCAAGATGATATAGAGATTAACCAGCGCGGTGAAGCAAAGTGGGTGCGCCGTAAGCACCCGCTACGCGGGAAATCGCATTGGCGGGGGGGCTTTTGCGGTCGTTTGACCGGCTCGGAACGAAGGCGTACACTCGGCGCCCCTGTGGCCCGCTGGCGTTGCTGGCGGGGCGTATATCGGGGCATAGCGCAGTCTGGTAGCGCATCTGCTTTGGGAGCAGAGGGTCGGGGGTTCAAATCCCTCTGCCCCGACCAGATCAGCAGGGCCTTCTAAGCCGAGGGTAGCAGGTTCGCTAACATTGCCGGGAGCAATGTTGACTGCCGCAGGCAGGCCCCGCAGGGGTGAGGGCAGGGAGAGCCCGAGCAATCCTGACGGATAGAGGCGGGATGAGGAGAAGGACCGAGGCGCCCGTAGCTCATGCGGATAGAGCATCGGCCTTCTAAGCCGAGGGTAGCAGGTTCGAATCCTGCCGGGCGCGCCAAACGCTACGCGGCTACGGGGTGTGGGTCGGCAATGCGGTGCCGGTTAAACAATGGTGGGCGTAGCTCAGTCGGTAGAGCACAGGATTGTGGCTCCTGTTGTCGTGGGTTCGATTCCCATCGTCCACCCCATTACCGCACCCGGCGGTGTGTGTCCGCCGGCTGGCGACGTTGCGGACTATGCAGAGGGCCGTTAGCTCAGTTGGCAGAGCAGCTGACTCTTAATCAGTAGGTCCGGGGTTCGAATCCCTGACGGCCCACCACACTTCTATACGGCCGACTCAGGCTGGCCGTGTACCAAGCGACGCAGGCTGGCGTTGCAGTATAATGGCGCCCGCCGCGACGCGCGCGAAAGTGGCGGAATTGGTAGACGCGCTGGCTTTAGGTGCCAGTGGGGCAACCCGTGAGAGTTCGAGTCTCTCCTTTCGCACCAGCTGTCTTATGCGTCAAGCTTTCTGCAGGTACAACCGGCTCCCACCTTGGTGGAACACCTGTCGCGGCAGTGCCTGTTGTGTTGCGCGGATTGGGCTGCGCCGCGATGCGTGGATGATTGGGGGATCTGGAACAGTGCGAGGCAACAGGATCTATGGGTTCTGATATGCAGGTATCGGTAGAAGCGTTGGAAGGACTGGAGCGCAAGCTGACAGTCGAGGTGCCTGTGGCACGTATCGACGAGGCGGTCACGGAACGGCTAAGGTCGCTGGTGAAAACGGTGAAAATGGACGGCTTCAGGCCGGGCAAGGTGCCGCTGAAAGTCGTGCAGAAACGCTATGGTTCGCAGGTGCGCAGGGAGGTCATGGGCGAGGTCATCCAGTCCAGCTTTCAGGAAGCCGTGGTCGAGGAAAAACTGTCACCGGCCGGGATGCCGCGTATCGAGTCGCTGCCCGAAACCGAGGCCACGTTTCGATACAGCGCGATCTTCGAGATCTATCCGAAAGTCGAACTGCAAAGCTTGTCGGGGGAGGAGATCGAGGAAGCGACTGCACAGGTACAGGACAGCGACGTCGACGGTATGCTGGAGAATCTGCGCAAACAGCGTACGCATTACCATGCAGTCGAACGCGGTGCGGAGGAAGGCGATCAGGTGACGCTGGATTTCGCCGGATTCGTGGACGGTGAAGCGGTCGAGAACGCCAAGGCGGAGCAATACCAGCTGGTGATTGGAAACAGTCAGCTGATACCGGGATTCGAAGAACAATTGATCGGTATCAAGTCTGGGGAGGAACGCACGCTGTCGGTGCAGTTTCCGGATGACTACAAGCCCGAAGACCTGGCCGGCAAACCCGCCGAGTTCAACGTCAAGGTGCACAGCGTCGGGGCGCCGCACGTACCGGAGATCGACGAAGAATTCGCCAAGGCGTTTGGCGTCGAGGAAGGCAGCGTGGCAGCCCTGCGCGACAAGGTGCGCGCCAATATGGAGCGTGAACTGCGCCAGACCCTGCGCGGCAAGGTCAAATCGCAGGTCATGGATCGCCTGCTTGAGGCTAACGAGGTATTGCTGCCGGCGGCACTGGTGCAACAGGAAATCGCCCGCCTCAAACATCAGATCACGCAGGGCGCCGATCTGCAGCTCCAGGATGAGCCCTTCACCGAAGAAGCCGAGCGACGGGTAAAGTTAGGCCTGCTGGTTGCCGAAATAGTCAGCAGCAACGAATTGCAGGCGGACCCCGACAAGGTACGCGAAATGATCGAGGAGATCGCCGCACCCTACGAGGATCCGCAGCAGGTGGTCAATTA
>JAOTYY010000263.1 GCA_029861595.1 Gammaproteobacteria bacterium | reverse complement strand
CACCACTATTACTACCGTAGCTGTTGCGGTTTGTGTGCCATCGCTCACGGTATAGTTGAAACTGTCGGTGCCGTCGTAGCCGGTCGGCGGGGTGTAGACGCACGTGGCAGCGCAGCTCACGTTCCCGCCCTGTGTGGTCAGCGCGTCCCACGCCACGACGGTGAGATTCGTGCCGATATCGTTGGCGAGCACGTCGATGGTGGCTGCGGTATCGCGTTGCGTCGACGCGTTGTCATCGTTGGCGGCGAAGCTCACGCCGCTGAGCGAATCCAGAAATGCCGCCAGATCCTCTATCTCCTGGGGCGTCAGCGTGATACCGGCCATTGCAGGGTCGCTGGCGCCGAGGTTGGCAACCAGCAGGCCACTGCGGCCCGCCAGATCCGAATACAGACCGGTCGTGTCGTAGCTCGCCGCTCTGTGGCACGCAGCACAGGCGATGTCGTACTTTGCCCGGCCGGCGGCCACGGCCGGACTGTCGCCTGCGCCCGGGGGAGGTACGGCGTCCGGGTCCTCGAGATACTTCAACACGTCGGCAACGTCGCGCGCCGTCGGATAGCCCATGGCCTCCCGGGTCATGCTGGTGCCGGGCATACCCCACCGCATTTTGTGCATCAGCTCACTCGGCTTCCCGTCGCCGGCAAGGAACGCGAGCGTGCCACCCGCACCCGGAAGGTTGTTGGTAATCGCAGTGGAATCCGTAGACGGGTCCGCATGACAACCCGCGCAAAATGCGTAGTAGTAGTCGCGCCCGCGCTCAGCGTCCGCTGCGCCATTGAGCACGTAGGTGACTGGATCTTCACTGACATACATTTGCTCGAAAACGGTCTCGGCGCGCGCGCCGGAATGATTCAGGAAGGCAACGAGATTCGCCACCTGCTCAGCCGTCAATCCGTCGGGAGCGGAGAAATCCGGGTGCAGGTTGCCTGTCGAGAACCCGCCCGCACCGCCGCCCCAAGACCCGGAACCGTCGGCCCAACTGCGTCCACGGCCCGTATGTAAAACATCGTCCGTGCCGATTCCACCGTGCGTAATGTTCCGCGAGACGGTGTTGGAATCACCCAGCCCCGCATTGGGTCGACTTTGTGTGCGCGTGCGTCTCACGTAGCCGCCGTCGGTGCCGCGCTGATCCCAACCATGACAGCTCTTGCAACGCACGTAGTCCGGTGCCGATTCGCCCGTGGGCAACCGGCCCGCCCCACCCGAATCGAGCTGCCACCACTGATCGTAGGCGAGGGCACCGAGTACGACGTCTCGAAACAGCGGAGTCGCTTCCAGCAATTTCCGCACGTCGTGGACGCCGGGTTCGAACTGGTCATCCGGCACATCGGGGTCGTCGACGAATGATGCTGCAAGCTGCCGCATGGTCTGCGTCATCACAGCGTCGCGCAACGATGCCGGAATCGGGTCAGTGATGGCGTAGCTGCTGACGTTGAGCAACGGGTCTGCCGCCAATAGTTCCACCGCCTGGGTGAAACGAGCGGCTTTACCGGAAGCAACCAACCCGACCGCGAGACTGGTTAGTTCATTCGCTGCGACGCTATGGTTGCCGTGGGCATGTGTGTAAATAGTGTAGGTAGTGCCCGCCACGATACCGGTGATACGGACATACAACCCGCTCGCCTGCGGGACATTGTGTACCGACAACGATTCGTGCGCTGGTTGGTAGAGGTAATCAGTCGCCGACAGCAGCTCGTACGGGCCCACAGCATCGACGCTGACTGCTACAACCGAAACCCTCTCGAAAGCGGGATTTACCGCCGGAGCGATCGCCGCCGGGCCCGTGATCTGACTGACGGGGATTGGATCAGGTCCACCACCGTTGCCGCAGCCGCCGGTCAACAGCGGTAACGTGAGGATAGAAATACCGAAAATTGCCGCCTTTTTCACACGTGTGAACCCTCGACGCGTGCTGTTTCTCGATTTAGGCAAATTTTCCCAAATTTCTTGGTGTTTCTATTGCTCCAAATCAATTCACAGGTGTTTCGGGCAGTGGTTTATGATCTGTCCAATCGACCTCCGATCTTAAAGCAGGAAACAGAAATGGCTTTATTGAGGTGCTATCTGATGTTCATCTGGACGCCGGCCAGCGACGCTTGCAGATTGCTTCCCACGGAAGGCTCGCGACAGACTGGTTATCTCTCGCCCCGAACATTGAGCTCGCTGCGATCCAGGGGACGGATTCGCCGCAATTACCCTCACTGTGGAGCTCGTACTCGAGCCGCTGCGGCGCCCATACCAGTTCCCTCTGGGCTCGGGCGCACCGGGAGCGACTACCTCTGACGGATATCGCCATGCCTCCCCTGTCTATTCTCGATCTGTCGCCGATTACGGAGGGCGGCGATGCGGCGCAGTCGCTGTCCAACACACGCGATCTCGCGCGGCGGGCGGATGAATGGGGTTACAACAGGTACTGGCTCGCTGAGCACCACAACATGGCCGGCATTGCCAGCGCGGCCACGGCGGTGGTGATCGGCCACGTCGCGGCCGCCACCACTCGCATTCGCGTCGGCGCCGGCGGGATCATGTTACCCAATCATGCGCCGCTCTTGATCGCCGAACAGTTCGGCACGCTTGAATCGCTGTATCCCGGTCGCATCGACCTTGGTCTGGGGCGCGCCCCGGGTACTGACCAGCTGACGGCGCGCGCGCTCAGGCGTGATCTGCGCGGCAGCCTCGACACGTTCCCCGACGATGTCGTCGAGCTGCGTGACTACTTCGCCCCGCCGCAGCCCGGTCAACACGTGCGCGCCGTACCGGGAGCGGGCCTTCGGGTACCACTGTGGATTCTGGGCTCGAGTCTGTACGGCGCGCAACTGGCAGCTATGCTCGGGCTGCCCTACGCGTTTGCGTCGCATTTCGCACCGGGGGCGTTGCTGCCGGCGCTGGCAATCTACCGCGACCGCTTCCAACCCTCCGACCAGCTGCAGGCGCCCTACGCGATGGCCGGATTCAATGTATTCGCTGCGGAATCGGACGATGAAGCGGCACTGTTGCGCAGCTCCTCTCGCCAGGCGATGTTAAACCTGCGGCGGGGCACGCCTCGTCCTTTGCCTCCCCCGGATCCGGGTTTCGACGCGTCGCTGAGTGCTGCCGAACGCGCCATGCTGGATGAAATTCAGGCTTGCTCGGTTGCGGGTGCACCGCCAACCGTGCGCGACGGGCTGACAGGCTTTGTCGAGCGCACCGGCGTGGATGAAGTAATCGTTGCATCGCAAATCTATGACCACGCGGCGCGTGCGCGTTCGTACGAAATTATCGCCGACGTCGCTATACACGACGGCCAAGGGCACTCGAGTTGAAACAAGCGGAGGGCGGAAGCAACGTGCGGCGTCGTCCATACCGTCGAACGGGGCGGTCCTGCCAACCCGGAAAGATACCGGGGCAACCTGCCCTCTTGCTGGCAAGATCACACCTCCTTGGTCGCATAACTCGTTGATTTTCTTCTGTAGTTTTTGTATGCAAGCTCCGCGGCACTCTGGAAAACAGGATATGGCTGGGAATTCCGACGATCCTCCCATGAATCCTGTGTTTCTTTGTATATCAATAAGTTAACGCTCAATCCTGACTAAATACCAGCAATCAGGAGCGCCTATCAAATGACCAAGGCAATCGCGCCAAACGCGATCAGTCATGGTCCGTCGAGATCAGCGCGAGCAAACTTCCTCTATGTACTGGGATAGGTATAATTAATTTTATTTAAATCATTATTCATGATTAATTAGTTCTTTTTAAATACTAAATAAATAACTATCCAATTAATAACTTCTATTATTATTTATTTATCGTCTATATTTAGGTTAAATACATATATTTAGATAGATTAATATCACTTTGAGATTTTCTGCCTTCTGGTCCTGCTGTAATTGAGCGTACCCAGACGCACCATGGTAGGAACTGGCGATTGCCGGGCAAGAAGCACACCCTGCTCAAGAAGGCGATCGAGGTCCCACGTGAGGATGCCGAAATGCGCTCCGTGGACTGCAAGCCCTCGGATGGCGACGAGAGCAAAGGACAAGACCGATATCGGTCCGGCCTTCGACTGGGAGCGCGTGATCAGCGGGGTTCGCGCCTAGCTGCCGCTAGCACACGAAACCGGACGGCTGTTGCTACGCGGATCTACACCGGCACCGCCATTGAGCGCACGCTGGTGGTGAAGACAGTATTTCATCTCAGCCTGCATGCAAGTTAAGGATTTCTTGAGTCTGTCATTTCACTGATAGATGTGGAGCTGCCGGTACTCGTTTACCAGCGGCTGGTCGAGTCCGAGTTCTGCAACAAGGCTATTTGCCACACAGGCTCGCCGAACGCAAACTGGAGATCAGGCTAGATATTTTGTCGCAGATTCTACTGCTTTTCACAATACAGTAGCGCGATCCACGGCTGCATGTTGCTATGCGGCTTCCCCGGCCTGGCAAATTCAATCGGACTGCTTGCCGTTATTCGTTTACGTTCGATGCCCGATCGTTTCCCGTCCAGGATGTCAGTAGCTTCACCGTCCGATGCCGTGAGTTCATGTTTCGGCAATTCCTCTTTCGTGAGCTGGTGACTTTCTTCGCCGCCTCGTTCACCAAGTGCCCGTTCGGCGAGTCCCTCGCCTTCACCTACACCAATTATGGTTCTGCCAGCTGCTTTGCCGAAGGCCCGCCAGCCGCGCGGGCACTCGACCAATCGAAACGGCACAATGGCGCCTCTCGGAACCGCGGCCAGTGCGATGTCGTTTTCGCTTAGCAACGCCCGAACTTCCTGTAATTCGCGATCCATGCGCTGTAACATCTCTGCGAGAGACTCGGCACCGGCGGAATTGGTACTCGCGGCAACAACCAGTAGCAGCGACACCACTGCAAACGATCTCAGGGTCACGTCGACTCTCCTTCAGCAAAGGCGAACAGTTTCTGGTGTCAACAGACTGTTTCTGGCGAGAGTCTCGTTCAGACAAAATCCAACCACGTCGGAAGGCCGCGAAAGCCAACTGCTCCCGAACCTGATGTGAACAATATCCGGCGTGAGTGGGTATCCCGATTCGGCTGCTTTAAGTAGGAACACCCCATCAAGTGACCCCGATAGCGTTGCTGTTCCGCTTTCCTGTGGGTCTATTCCTTTGGTGTATTCAACCATACCCCAAAACACCGACACCGTTTCACCCTGTTGAGCGGTCCAGTGTGTAACAGACCAAACGATC
>JAOTYY010000054.1 GCA_029861595.1 Gammaproteobacteria bacterium | reverse complement strand
AGTTTCGCGGCTGACGAAATAGCACCGCGCGCGGCGCAGATCGATCGCGACAACGACTTTCCGCAGGATCTGTGGCGGAAGTTCGGTGACCTGGGTTTGCTGGGCGTCACGGTCGAGGAGGACTACGGCGGTGCAGGCATGGGCTATACCGAACACGTCGTCGCGATGGAGGAGATCAGCCGGGCGTCAGCTGCCGTTGGCCTGTCTTACGGTGCGCATTCCAACCTGTGCGTGAATCAGATTCGCCGCAACGGCGACGAGCGGCAGAAACGTACCTACCTCCCCGGTCTGATCAGCGGCACAAAGGTCGGGGCACTGGCGATGAGCGAGCCCGGCGCGGGATCCGACGTGGTGGCGATGCGCATGCGGGCGGAGAAGAAAGGCGACCGTTACGTGCTCAACGGAACCAAGATGTGGATCACCAACGGCCCCGACGCCGACGTGCTCGTCGTGTATGCGAAAACCGACCCCGAGGCGGGCCCCCGGGGCATCACGGCATTTCTGATCGAAAAGGGTTTCGACGGATTTTCCACGGCACAGAAACTCGACAAGCTTGGTATGCGCGGTTCCAACACCTGCGAATTGGTGTTCCAGGACTGCGAGGTTCCGGAGGAAAACGTGCTCGGCGGTGTCGGTAAGGGTGTCAACGTCCTGATGAGCGGCCTGGACTACGAGCGCCTGGTGCTCAGCGGGGGACCGCTGGGCCTGATGCAGGCCTGCATGGATGTGGTGATCCCTTACGTTCACGAGCGCAAGCAGTTCGGCAAGCCGATCGGTGAATTCGAACTTATGCAGGGCAAGCTGGCCGACATGTACACCACGATGAATGCCAGCAAGGCTTACGTGTATGCGGTCGCAAAAGCCTGCGACCGCGGCGATACTACGCGCAAGGACGCCGCCGGTGTGGTGTTGTACTCGGCCGAAAAGGCGACCTGGATGGCGCTGGAGGCAATTCAGACGCTGGGCGGCAACGGCTATATAAACGACTATCCCACCGGGCGGCTGCTGCGCGACGCGAAACTGTACGAAATCGGTGCCGGAACATCGGAAATACGGCGTATGCTTATCGGCCGTGAGTTGTTCAATGAAACCGCGTGAGATACACCTCACTGCGAATTCGCAGGGCACCGAAAATGATTTATCTGTTGCGGAGACTGCGTAAATGCACCGGGACCCGATTGTAATTATTGGCGCCGCGCGCACGCCGATGGGTGGCTTCCAGGGTGACCTTAGGACGCTCAGCGCCCCACAACTGGGCGCCGCCGCGATCCAGGCGGGCATCGAGCGTGCCGGTCTGGCGCCCGCCGATGTGAACGAAGTGATAATGGGTTGCGTGCTACCGGCCGGCCAGGGTCAGGCGCCGGCGCGCCAGGCATCGCTGGGGGCGGGCGTGCCGCTGGGTGTCGGTTGCACCACGATCAACAAGATGTGCGGATCGGGAATGAAGGCCACGATGCTGGCACACGACCTGATCACGGCCGGAACCAATGAGCTGATGGTGGCCGGCGGCATGGAAAGCATGAGTAACGCGCCCTACCTGATGACCAAGGCGCGCGGCGGGCTGCGCATGGGTCACGGCGAGGTGAAGGACCACATGTTCCTCGATGGACTCGAGGATGCCTACGACAAGGGGCGCCTGATGGGGTCGTTTGCCGAAGACACCGCGGAACATTTCGGGTTCACGCGCGAACAGCAGGACGGGTTCGCAATCGAGTCGCTGCAACGCGCCCAGCGTGCGGTGGATGATGGCACCTTCGATGCGGAAGTCGTGCCGGTCGCGGTCAAGACACGCAAGGGCGAAAATGCCGTTACCCGCGACGAGCAGCCGCACAAAGCGAATCTGGAAAAAATACCGCAGCTGCGTCCCGCGTTCCGCGAAGGCGGCACCGTGACCGCCGCCAATTCAAGTTCGATTTCCGACGGTGCGGCGGCGCTCGTACTGACGCGGCTCAGCGTTGCCGAGCGGCGGGGATTGATGCCGTTGGCGAAAGTCGTGGGACACGCGACGTTTGCGCAGGAACCGGCGTGGTTTACTACCGCACCGATTTACGCGACGCGCAACCTGTTGGAAAACGTCGGCTGGCAGGCGGCCGCGGTCGATCTGTTCGAAATCAACGAGGCGTTCGCGGTAGTGACCATGGCGGCGATGCGCGAACTCGATCTGGCGCACGACAAGGTCAACGTGCACGGCGGTGCCTGTGCCCTGGGTCATCCGGTGGGTGCGTCGGGTGCACGCATTGTCGTGACGCTGTTGAACGCGCTGCAGAAATACGATTTGCGGCGCGGCGTTGCGGCCCTGTGCATCGGCGGCGGCGAAGCGACCGCCGTGGCGATAGAAAGGCTGCACTGACACGGCTAGTGTGCTGTCCCGTAAATAACGTGTAATTCTGCGCGTCGCCCCAGATATTTGCTCCTGCAATATCTGCATACCGTACGTCCGTGTACATAAGGGTCAGCTGCTAGGCACGTGTTCGAAGGAATAGCCCGTTCTATTTCGAGAGCGCGTATCACCACAGATGCCCCTTGGCGGCGCGCCCAACTGATTGGTTTACAATAACGGGAGCGTGTGTCGCAGCCCATGACAGCGTTGCGCCGCTTAGCAATAGCGACGGCGATTACTTGCACGACGACGCCTTGTCCTGAGCCGTGACACGCGCTCAGAATTGCACGTTATTTACGGGACAGTACACTAGATCCGGCGAGGCTATTCGCATGCTGAGGATAACCGAAGAACAGACGTTGATTCGCGACATGGTGCGGCAGTTCGCCAGTGAGCAGCTGGCGCCGAACGCCGCGAACTGGGATGCGAACAGTGAATTTCCGCGCGCAGCGCTCATGCAGATGGCGGAACTCGGTCTGCTGGGCATGCTCGTGCCCGAGGAGTGGGGCGGGTCTGGCGCCGATCAGGTTGCTTTTGCATTGGCGATGGAGGAAGTAGCAGCTGGCGACGGGGGCTGTTCCACCATTATGGCGGTCCAGAATTCGGTAGTCTGCATGCCGTTGCTGAAGTTCGGCACCAGTGCGCAGAAAGAGCAGTACTTGCGTAAGCTCGCGAGCGGCGAATTGCTGGGCGCGTTTGCGTTGACGGAGCCGCACGCCGGTTCCGATGCGGGCAACCTGCGCACTACGGCGAGGCGCGACGCCGACGGGTACGTGCTGCGCGGGACCAAGCAATTCATTACGTCCGGGGCCAACGCGGATCTGGCCATCGTGTTCGCGGTAACCGACGCTGCCGCGGCCAAGCGCGGCATCAGCGCGTTCATCGTGCCGACCGATACGCCGGGTTACCGGGTGGTCAGCCTGGAGAAAAAACTCGGGCAGCGCTGCTCGGACACGGCGCAGATCGCTTTCGACGATTTGCGGCTGCCGGCGGACGCGCTGCTGGGCGAGGGAGGGCAAGGCTACCGGATTGCGCTGGCGAATCTCGAAGGCGGGCGCATCGGCGTCGGCGCGCAGGCGGTGGGCATGGCTCGATCAGCCTATGCGGCGGCATTGAACTATGCGCGCGAGCGCCAGGCGTTCGGCCAGCCCATCATCGAACACCAGGCCGTGGCCTTTCGCCTGGCCGACATGGCTACTCAGATCGATGCAGCGAGACTGCTGGTGTTGCGTGCGGCACAACTGCGCGATGCGGGTGAGCCCTGTCTGAAAGAAGCGTCGATGGCGAAATTGTTTGCCAGCGAAATGGCCGAACGGGTTTGTTCCGATGCCCTGCAGATACACGGCGGCTACGGTTATGTCAGCGATTTTCCGGTGGAGCGAATCTACCGCGACGTGCGCGTGTGCCAAATTTACGAAGGAACCTCGGATGTGCAGCGCATGGTGATCAGCCGTGCGCTGAGTGCCGAGTGACGCTTTCCGCGATTGCATGGATGACGCTATGTCCATCGACATAAAGCTGGTTGAAGTCGGTCCGCGTGACGGTTTGCAGAACGAGGCGCGAACGCTGCCCGTGGAAGTGCGTGTTGCGCTGATCGACAAACTTACCGCGGCCGGATTGCCGGTCATCGAGGCGGGCAGTTTCGTAGCGCCGAAATGGGTGCCGAAAATGGCCGATACCGCGAGTGTCATGCGACAGATCAAGCGCGCAGTGGGTGTCAGCTACCCGGTGCTCGTTCCCAACCTGCGGGGATTCGAGGATGCAGTTGCCGCCGGCGCGCCAGAGGTCGCGGTATTCCCCGCGGCGTCGGAGACTTTTTCGCAGCGTAACCTGAATTGCAGTATTGACGAAAGTTTCGCGCGCTTCGAGCCGGTTTGCGAGGCCGCACGAGAGCAGGGCATCAAAGTGCGTGGCTACATCTCGTGTGTGCTGGGCTGTCCTTACGAGGGGGCAGTGGATTTCGGTACAGTTGCCGATGTCGCGGCGCGATTGTTACGGCTGGGCTGCTACGAAGTTTCCCTGGGCGACACCATTGGCGTAGGCACCCCGAACAAGGCGCGTGCGATGCTCGATGCAGTTACCGCTGTGGTGCCGGTGGGCAGGCTGGCGGGGCATTTTCACGATACTTACGGGCAGGCGGTAGCGAATATCTATGCCGTGCTGGACCGCGGTGTTACCGTTCTGGATACATCGGTCGCCGGTCTCGGCGGATGCCCATACGCTGCCGGTGCGTCAGGCAACGTCGCCACCGAGGATGTGGTCTACCTGCTGGACGGTATGGGTTTGGAAACCGGCGTCGAGATGGAAAAGTTACTCGATGCCAGCGGCTACATCATGTCCCAGCTGGGACGGTCCACGGTATCAAAAGCGTCCCTGGCGCTTGCCAGCAAACGCGCTGCGCGCGCTGAACCCTCACCCCTGACCCCTCTCCCAAAGGGAGAGGGGAAAGAGAGAAGCTGACCCCTGCCAGGGGGGGAAGAAAAAAGCCCTTCTCCTTTGAGGAGAAGGGTTGGGATGAGGGGTCAATCCAGCAAATCGAGCAACTCGGCGAGCGTGCGAATCTCCGCTTGCGGCTGTGCGGGCAGACGTTCGCGGTGCTGCGCAAAGCGGTTGACCCACGCGACCTTGAAACCGAAGGCGGCGGCGCCCACGGCGTCCCAGGCGTTGGAGGATTGAAAACTTATCTGCTCCGGGGTGATCTGCAGACGATCGACCGCAAGCTGATAAACGCGCGGATCGGGTTTGTAAATGCCGACGTCTTCCACCGACAGGACCTCGTCCAGTAAATCCGCGATTTCGGCGCTTGCCACCGCGACGCCCAGCATGTTTGGGGCGCCGTTGGACAGGATGGCCAGCTGCACGCCGCGTTGTTTGAGTTGACTCAGCACGTCGCGCACTTCCGGATAGGGCGATAGCGTGAGGTATGCGTCCATCAAGCTGTCGCGCAATGTCTTGTCACCAATATCGAAGGCGTTCAGCGCATAATCCAGCGCGTCCCCCGTGACCTGCCAGAAATCCGCATGCCGGCCCATCAGGCTGCGCAGCCACGTGTACTCGAGCTGCTTGGTGCGCCACATCTGTGAGACACGATCGCCGACATTGCCCATCGCGTCGCTGTGCCTGGCGACCGCCGAGTGCACGTCGAAAAGCGTGCCGTAGGCGTCGAATACGCAGGCCGTGATGCCGCTGAACTCCGGGTTGCTCATGGGCTGCTCCTGTCTGGCGGGATCGAGTAGGTGCTGGTTACGTGCGCCACCGGATCCTCGTCACCGTCCCGATAGAGCGTCACTTCGCCCACCGCCAGGCGCCGGCCGAGTTTCAGAATGCGCGCATGCGCCAGCACGTCGCCGGGGCGGGGACGGCGGAGGAAATTGATGTTGAGACTGGTCGTGACGGCGAGTTCTACCGGCCCGATCATGCTCAACACCACACCGTACATGGCGAGATCGGCGAGTCCCATCATCACCGGCCCGGCAATCGTGCCTCCCGGGCGCAGAAAATCGTCCTGAAAAGGGATGCGCAGGTTGACGGAACCGTAGCCGAGTTCGTCCACCACAACCCCCAGTTGGCCAATGAATGGCACCCGCTGGCGGGAGATTTCCTCGAACTGGGTTTCGCTGATGCGTGGTTGTTGATCGGCCATGGAATCTCAGCAATCTTTGCTTCACCGGCGTTTGCGTCGCACAATACCCGCACACCGCGTCGGGCTTGGTGCCGGACCGCCAGGAGGCTAGAAAACGGATGAGTACTTTACCGCAACACGCTGCCGCGAACGATATTCTTTTGCGCGATGATCACTCGGGGGTGGCGACACTGACACTGAATCGCCCTGATCAGTACAACGCCCTGTCCGAAGAGATGCTCGCGTTGCTGCAAGGCGAACTCGACGTAATTGCCAGCGATGACTCGGTACGCGTGGTCGTTGTGGCCGCCAACGGGCGATCTTTCTGTGCTGGCCACGACCTCAAGGAGATGCGTGCCAATCCTGACGAGGCCTACTACAAGAAGCTGTTCCGGAAAAGCAGCACGTTGATGAAAAGCATCGTGCGTATGCCGCAGCCGGTGATAGCCCGAGTGCAGGGCATCACCACCGCCGCCGGTTGCCAGCTGGTGGCTACCTGCGATCTCGCGGTTGCCAGCGACGCCGCAAAGTTCGCCGTGTCGGGCGTCAATCTGGGTCTGTTCTGCAGCACGCCAGGCGTTGCATTGTCGCGCAACGTGTTGCGCAAACCGGCATTCGAAATGCTGATCACCGGCAAGTTCATCGATGCGCTCACCGCGGAGCGTTACGGGCTTGTCAATCGAGTGGTTGCCGCCGGGCAGCTCGACGAAGCGGTACGCGAATACACCGATTGCATAGTCGCGCGATCGCCGGTGGCCATAAGCACCGGCAAGCGGATGTTCCAGGCTCAGTTGGAAAAGAACCTGGACGAGGCATACGAATACGCGGCCGATGTCATGGCCTGCAATATGATGGCCTACGACGCCGGCGAAGGCATCGACGCGTTCATGCAGAAACGCGAACCCACCTGGAAGGGCGAATAGCGACGTAAATCCCTGGCGGTGAGGCTCAGGCGACCAGGGATATAGCGGAAGTCTGACGCATGCCCGAACTGCCCGATGTCACGGTGTATGTCGAGCGGCTTCGGGCGTACCTCAAAAAGCAACCCCTGCAGCGCGTGCGCTTGCGTAGTGCTTTCGTGCTGCGCAGTGTTTCACCGCCGCTGAGTGAACTGCACGGCTTGTACGTGCTCGACGTCAGCCGCATCGGCAAACGCATCGTGCTGCACTTCGAGAACGACCTTTATCTGGTCATTCACCTGATGATTGCCGGACGTCTGCGTTGGCGCAAACCCGACGCCCCGGTTCCCAAAGGCAATGGATTGGCGGCGCTCGATTTTCCCGAGGGTGCATTGATGTTCACCGAGGCCGCGAAGAAAAAGCGCGCCTCGATGTATGTGGTGCTTGGCGAGCAGCAACTGGCACAGTTCGAGCGGGGCGGGCTGGATGTGCTGAGTGCCACCGAGAGCGCGTTCAAAGATGCTTTGAGTGAGCAAAACCACACCCTGAAGCGGGCACTGACCGATCCGCGCGTGGTGAATGGAATCGGCAACGCCTACTCGGACGAAATATTGTTTGCCGCCCGGCTGTCGCCGTTCAAGCAGACGCAGCACATTGACGATGCGGAGTGGTCACGTCTGTATGCGGCGACCCGCGCCACGCTGACAGATTGGATAGAGCGCCGGCGCCGCGAAGTCGGTGACGGGTTTCCGGATAAAGTCACCGCGTTTCATCCGCAGATGGCGGTGCACGGCCGATTCAAACAACCGTGCCGGGATTGCGGTAAACCGATTCAACGCATCGTCTTCGCCGAGAACGAAAGTAATTACTGCGCGAATTGCCAGACCGCTGGCCGGTTGCTGGCGGATCGCTCGCTGTCCAGGTTGTTGAAAGCGAACTGGCCGAAAACGCTGGACGAGCTGGAAGCGTTGTGAGCAACGGCCGTGGTTGAATCCGATGGCCTAGCAGTTCAGTATGCACTTCGGAGCGCACGGGCTCCGGCACCGCGGAGTGACTTGATGAGACTTTTCTCCAAGGTGTGTTTTTTCGCGAGCACCCTGTTGTTCGCGAGCGCGTTTGCGGCCGGTGAAATTATCGGCTTGAAAGATGCGGATCAGCGAAACCCGGGTAATCTGATGCACGGCAATCTGGAGCTTTGGAGTACAAAACGCATCACTACGCCGCACGCGTTAAAGTTCGAGGACGATGTGCAGGGCGCAAGCGCGGCGCGTTTCGAGATTCGTCCCGACGACGAGAAGATTTCCGACGGCTACCGCGCTGAATTGCGCGACCCGTACGTAGCGTCCCCGCACGAGAAGGTCTGGTATCACTTTCGCACGTTGCTACCCGGCCTGCTGCAGGACCCGGATCTGTCCATTGTGCTGGCGCAATGGCACGACAAGAAAACCAAGGGTCGGCCCGCGGCTCGGCCTCCGCTGGCGTTGCGGCTGACACGCGGCGCACTGCGGGTGACGATATGGAACGATCAGATACTCGCCGCACAAGGTGCGGGCGGCGAAGGTGAGATTCTCTACGAATCCCGCGACTTCGCCACCGACAAATGGATAGATTTCGTATTCGGGGTAAAGTGGTCTCCCGACGACAGTGGCTCGGTGCGTATGTGGATGGATGACGAGCTCGTGGCGGAACATCGCGGTGCCATAAGTTACAGCGATGACGTGTACGGACCGTATTTCAAGCTCGGCGTTTATACCGTGCACGACTTCAAGTTCCCGCTGCATGTTTACCATAGCGACTACCGCCGCGCCGCCAGTGAGTCCGGGCTGCGAAACAAGTGAAACGCGGGACGGTCAGCGGGCTGACTGCTGCACGCATGCCGGAGTTCAACGGGTCGGCCCGGCAGATTTACGACAACTGGAAAGCTGCTACGCTCATCTGCTGCATTCCCCATCCCCAACCCTTTTTGCAGGGATAAGGGGAATACATTCAATTCTCACGAGAGAGGGTGTAGGGCTATTTCTTCCCCTCTCCCTCTGGGAGGGCCAGGGAGAATGAGGGGTCCTCTTTACTACGCAATACGCTGCTTCACGTAGCTGCCTGGCGCATCTTCCAGTACGTCCATAGCGCCGTCGCCCGGCTGCCGGGCAGTGACCTTTTTGCCGCCGTTGTAACGGCCGACCCATTTTTTCCAGTCGTTCCACCAGGAACCCTCGTGCGTCTCACTCCCGGCCAGCCACGCCTCCGGACCGTGCGGCAATTCCTCGTTGACCATGAAGGCGTACTTGTTCGCCGCGGGGGGGTTGATTACGCCGGCAATATGCCCGGAGCCGCCGAGCACGAAGCGCACCGGACCGCTGTACAGCTGGGTGGCCGCGTAGGTCGATTTCCAAGGTGCAATGTGGTCCTCTTTGGTCGACAGGATATAGGCGGGTATATCGATCCTGGTGAGATCGATGGGTACGCCGCCAAGCGTTATGCCGCCTGGTTTGCACAACAGGTTCTCCTGGTACATATTGCGCAGGTAAAAGCGATGCATTTCACGCGGCATGCGCGTCGAGTCGGAGTTCCAATACAGCAGGTCGAACGGAAACGGATCCTTGCCCAGCAGGTAGTTGTTGATTACAAACGACCAGATCAGGTCGTTGGCGCGCAGCAGGTTGAACGCTTCCGCCATGGCGCCACCCTCGAAGTAGCCTTTTTTTTCCATCTCCTCTTCCATCGCCGACAGTTGCTGCTCGTCGATGAATACGCCTAGCTCACCCG
The DNA here is from genome assembly GCA_029861595.1 of Gammaproteobacteria bacterium. GTDB lineage: Bacteria > Pseudomonadota > Gammaproteobacteria > JAHELT01 > JAHELT01 > JAHELT01. Next base: position 9,564 of record JAOTYY010000054.1, on the reverse strand, counting down.
GCTCGGCAAAGTCCGTCATGGTGGTGAGAAACGTCGCCGCTTTTACACGGTCGTCTTTCTTCTCCGCCATGTATGCCAGCGTGCAGGCGAGCAACGTCCCACCGAGGCAATAACCGATCGCCTTGACGTTGCGTTCGCCGGTAGCCTTCTCGATAACGTCGAGCGCCGCCAGTGGCCCTTCGAACATATAATCTTCAAAGGTCTTGTCCGCGAGCTTGCCGTCGGGATTGACCCACGACACGACAAACACCGTATGGCCTTCGTCGACAGCCCATTTGATGAATGAGTTCTTGGCACGTAAATCCAGAATATAGAACTTGTTGATCCACGGCGGCATAATCAGCAGCGGCCGCTTGTGCACTTTTTCAGTGCTCGGCGCGTATTGCAGCAGCTGCATGAGATCGTTCTGGAAAACAACTTTGCCCGGTGTAACCGCAACGTTCTTACCGAGTTCGAACGCATCGGTATCGGTCATGCGAATGCGCAGCTTGCCTTTACCTGCTTCCAGGTCCTGGAGCATGTTGCTCAATCCGTCCAGCAGGTTCTGGCCGCCGGTTTCCAGCGTTTCCCGCACTACTTTTGGATTGGTGGAGGCGAAGTTGGTCGGGGCAATGGCGTCGACGAATTGGCGGGTATAGAAATCCACCTGCTCGGCGGTTTTCTGATCCAGTCCGTCCACATCCTGCACATTCGCCTGAATGTGTTTCGCCGCGATGAGGTAGGACTGCTTGATGAAATCAAACAGCGGGTTGTCCTGCCACGCATCGTCCTTGAAGCGTTTGTCGTCGGCCGCCGGGCGTGCCACCGGCTCGGCCTCCTCGCCCAGCGTCTGCCTGGCGGTGCGCGCCGATAATTCCAGGAAGTCCTGCCACATGGCCGCCTGGTGTTCGAAAACTTTCGCGGGGTCTTGCCACATCTGCTGTGTTAGCTCGGCGAACGCTTTTCCGACCACGGCCGGATCCAGGACCTGGAAAGGCATATCATCACCTTTCTGACGTTCCAGGAATTCGCTCACCAGCCGCTGACTTTGCTCGGCCACCTTGGCAATGCTGGCGGAAAGTTCTTCCGGGTCGGCCAACTTGGCCTGAGGCTTTTCTGATTGCGCCATGCGCGACTCCTGATAATTTCAATCTGCGATCAAGGTGATCAACAAGTGATCAATGATCAAAGGGTCAGGTCTTGCAATCACTTACAAAAAAAATGATGGCAAGACCTGACCCCTTTATTCCCCTTTCACGTAACTGCCGGGCGCCTGCTCGAGAACTTTCAGTTTGCCATCGCCCGGGCGGCGTTGCGGGACCTGGCCGCCCGCATGCGGCTCTATCCAGCGTTGCCAATCCGGCCACCAGGATCCGCGGTGGTGCTCGCTTGTTTGCAGCCACGCGTCGGCATCACGCAGATCGGCCGCCGGGTTTGTGCGGTAGCCGTATTTGTCTTTGCCCGGGGGGTTGATCACACCGGCGATATGACCGGACTCGCCCAGCACGAAGCGCACCGGCCCGGCGAACAACGCCGCGCCACTGAAAGTTGCCTGCCAGGGCGCAATGTGGTCTTCCTGTGCCGACAGGAAGTAAGCGGGCGCGGTAATCTTCGAGATGTCTATGCCGACACCTGCCAACTCGATGCCGCCCGGTTCGCGCAGCGCATTGCGCAGGTACATGTTGCGCAAATAAAAACTGTGCATGGCCGCTGGCATGCGCGTGGAGTCGGCGTTCCAGTAGAGAAGATCGAAGGCGATCGGATCGCGTCCGAGCAGGTAGTTGTGCACGAAAAACGACCAGACCAGGTCGTTGGCGCGTAGCATGTTGAACGTGCTCGACATGGACTTTCCATCCAGAAAACCGTCACGGTGCATCTGCACTTCGAGGTTCTCGATCTGCTGCTCGTCGATGAATACGCCCAGCTCACCGGGGGTGCCAAAATCGATTAGCGTGGTGAAGTAAGTGGCGCTGGCGATGTGTTGCTCGCCGCAGGTCTGCAGATGCGCCATGGTGCTGGCTAGCAATGTACCGCCGAGGCAGTAGCCAATCGCATTGCACTGGTGTTCGCCGGTGGCCTGCCGGACCGCGTCCAGCGCCGCCAGCGTTCCATCCAGCAGATAGTCGTCGAAGCTCTTGTCGGCGTAACTGGCATCGGGATTTACCCATGAGATGACAAACACCGTGTGACCTTGCTCTACCAGCCACTTGACCAATGAGTTTTTCGGTTGCAGATCGAGGATGTAGTACTTGTTGATCCAGGGCGGCACGATGAGCACCGGGCGTTTGAATACTGTTTCAGTGGCCGGCGCGTACTGCAGTAATTGCAACATGTCATTCTGGTACACCACCGCACCGGGACTGGCGGCGATATTGACACCCAGCGAAAACGCTTGCCGGTCGCACATCGCGATGCGCAGTTGTCCGTCTTCTTCGCAGTCGCGCAGGAGGTTGTGAAATCCGCGCACCAGGTTGCTGCCCTGTGTTTCCGCAGTCGCCCGCAGCACTTCCGGATTGGTGGTCGCGAAGTTCGTCGGTGCAACCGCATCGACGAACTGCCGGGTGAAAAATTGCACTTTATGCTGGGTCCGCTCGTCGAGATCCTCGAGGTGATCCACACGGCGCAACATATTCTGTGCGGCCAGCAGATAGCTCTGTTTGAGCAGGTCGAAGAACGTGTTCTCGTGCCAGGCCGGATCACGAAATCGCAGATCGTCCGCTTCAGGCACTGCCACGAGCTGGTGATCGAGTCCCAGCAGGCGCTTGCCGGTGTTCTCCCACAGCGCATATATTTCCTGCGACATTTGCAGGTGCTCGTGCAGCAGTCGTTGCGGGTTCATCAGCAAATGACCGGCCGCCGCGGCAAAGGCGGGCAGCAGGTTCAGCGGATCGAGTGCGGCGGATTCCGCCACGTGTGCCGAGACGCGGTCGGGCCGGCACGCAGGTTGAATCTGCGGCGAGCGTGCAGGTTCTGACAACCCACCGGTGTTGTTGTTACTGGTATCCAAAACGTGCTCCGCCTTTATGCTGCGGTGCAGCATAACATGTTTGGAACCGATTCGGCAATGTGGGACTGGCCGCTCCGTCAGGGCGTCAACCAGCCCGCTCGCAGATCAGATCTGCTGCGTCGCGCCTTCTACGGGTTGCGTTGCGGGACGAGGATGGGAGCTTCGACTTCGACCACCATGGTGTCGTCGACTCTGCAGACGGTCTCGATACTCACGAGCCGTTTGCCTGGCATTATTTCCTCGTACGCGGCGCTAGATTGTTTTCGATAACACTGCTGACATGCCAAGGTGCAGATCCTTGAGACAGTAGCCATTCAATTCCTGCATCGCAGGCACCTGCATATGCGACGGCGGATTTTCAATTATGATTGACGAAACCTGACGGTCCGTTAAATTCTGTTGCGGTGCAACATAGCCGATAGGCTGGTCGGCCGCAACAAAATCGAGGAGATTTCCGCATGCAGGGCTCGATTTTCGAATCCGATCTGCCACAAACACCGGCCAACTATACTGCGCTGAGCCCATTGTCTTTTCTTGCGCGTGCCGCCCACGTTTACCCCGAGCACGTCGCGATTATTCACGGTGACCGACGCTATACCTGGGCAGAATGTTATGCGCGTTGCCGGCGCCTCGCGTCGGCGCTGGTCAAGTGCGGCGTGCTGCCAGGCGATACCGTGGCGGTCATGGCGCCCAATATACCGGCCATCTACGAAGCTCATTTCGGTGTGCCGATGGCGGGTGCGGTACTGAACACGCTGAACGTTCGCCTGGATGCTGCAACCATCGGCTTTATTCTGCGTCACGGCGAGGCGAAGGTACTGCTGACCGACCGGGAATTTTTCCCGACCGTCAGCGATGCGCTGGCGACACTGGACGAACGTCCCCTGGTCATCGATATCGACGACGAGCTGGCGCAAGGCGGGGAACTGTTCGGCGAGCTGGAATACGAAGCGTTTCTCGCCACCGGTGACGAGCAGTTCGCGTGGGTGTTGCCCGACGACGAGTGGCGGGCTATTTCGCTGAACTACACATCCGGCACCACCGGCGATCCGAAGGGCGTCGTGTATCACCATCGCGGTGCGTATCTGAACGCTCTGTCCAACGTGGTCGGGTGGAATATGGGTCATCACCCCGTGTATCTGTGGACCCTGCCCATGTTTCACTGCAACGGGTGGTGTTTCCCGTGGACCCTGGCGGCCGTGGCGGGCACCAGCGTGTGCGCGCGCCGTGTCGACGCGGCGAGCATATTCCAGGCTATCGAGCAGCACAGTGTCACGCATTTCTGCGGTGCGCCGATCGTCTTGAATTTCATCATCAATGCGACGCCGGAAGAGCGCCGCGAATTCTCCCACACCGTGGAGGTGATGACTGCCGCGGCGCCACCTCCGGCGGCGGTGCTTGCCGCGATGGAAGCCAATGGCTTTCACATGACACACGTCTACGGACTGACCGAGACCTATGGCCCGGCAGTGATGTGTGCCTGGAAACCGCAATGGGATTCCCTGTCGGCTGATGAGCGCGCGCGCATGAAGTCGCGTCAGGGTGTGCCTTATCACGTGCTGCAGGATCTGCAGGTAATGGACCCCGATACCATGCAGCCGGTAGCCGCCGACGGCGAAACCCTGGGTGAGGTAATGTTCCGTGGCAACATCGTCATGAAGGGTTACCTCAAAAATGTCGCGACGACACGGAACTCTCTGGAAGGCGGCTGGTTCCACTCGGGCGATCTGGGTGTCATGCACGCAGACGGTTACCTGCAGCTCAAGGACCGCTCCAAGGACGTCATAATCTCCGGTGGGGAGAATATTTCCTCCATCGAAGTGGAAGACGTGCTCTACCGGCATCCAGCGGTGCTGGAAGCGGCGGTGGTTGCGCGCAGCGATCAGAAATGGGGCGAAACGCCGTGCGCTTTCGTAACCCTCAAGCACGACCAGCAGGTCAACGAGCAGCAGATCATCGATTTCTGCCGCGACAACCTCGCGCACTTCAAAGCGCCCAAGACGGTGGTTTTCGGTGATCTGCCCAAAACGTCCACCGGTAAGGTGCAGAAGTTCAAGCTGCGTGAGCAGGCCGAAAAGCTGCCGCAGCCCTGACCCGCGGGATCCTTGCACGACTCGCGCAAACAAAAAGCCCTTCGCCGCCCGGGGAGAAGGGTTTGCATGAGGGGAAGAGGGGAGTAACAGGGCTCGACTTCCACTGATGCCAGGGTCTCCGGCAAAGTGGATGCAGGAAAATGGCTACCCACCGCGTTTTACGGGCACGATTGAATTATGCTGAGCAACGGCCAGCGGAGTTAGTTTCATGCAGCAGGTGGATTGGTATTTCGATTTTATTTCGCCTTTCAGCTATCTTGCGTGCCACCGCCTGGCAGCCTTGGAAGAACACGCGATACTGCAATCCCATCCCGTGTTGTTTGCGGGAATTCTCGCCCATTGGGAGCACAAGGGGCCGGCTGAAATCGAGCCCAAGCGGGTTTTTTCCTATCGCTTGCTGCAATGGCTGGCGGATCGATCTGCAATTCCCTTCCGCATGCCGGGCGCACACCCATTCAACCCGTTGCCGTATCTGCGCTTGAGCATAGCGCTGGAAAACCGGCCCGGGGTTGTGCGGGAAATTTTCGACTTTCTCTGGCAGCGAGGTCTGGACCCCGGGGATCAGGCAACGTTCGCGCTGTTGTGTGAACAGCTGGGCGTCACCGACGGGGCCGAATGCATAGCGGATCCTGCGGTCAAACAGCGCCTGAAAGAGAACACCGAAAAGGCAATTTCCCGCAATGTGTTCGGCGTCCCTACGTTCATCGCCGACGGTGAACTTTTCTGGGGCCACGACGCCATCGACTTCCTGCTGGACTGCCTGGCCGATCCGTCGCTGCTGCAGAGTGCCGCCATGCAGCGGGTCAGCCAGCTGCCCATCGGCGTCGGCAGAACCTGATGTCTGCGTATCAAGACATTCTGTTCCGCCTGGTCGAGGGTGTGGCACACATCACCATCAACCGTCCAGAGGTCTACAACGCGTTCCGTGCCCGGACCTGCGAGGAAATGTTGCACGCGCTGAGCGCTGCCGGCGCGGCACGCGATGTCGGTGTGATCGTATTAGGCGGGGCCGGCGACAAGGCGTTCTGCACCGGCGGGGATCAGTCGGCCCACGGGGGCAGCTACGACGGGCGTGGCACGATAGGCCTGCCGATCGAGGAACTGCATACGGCAATCCGCGATGCGCCGCAGCCGGTGATGGCGCGGGTACAGGGTTTCGCCATTGGCGGTGGCAACGTGCTCGCCACGCTGTGTGATTTCACCCTGGCTTCGGAGCGTGCGGTGTTTGGCCAGGTGGGTCCGAAGGTAGGTTCCGTCGATCCCGGTTTCGGCACCGCTTATCTTGCCCGTGTGGTAGGGGAGAAGAAGGCGCGCGAGATGTGGTACCTGTGTCGCCGATACAGTGCCGCGGAGGCGCTTGCCATGGGTCTCGTCAACGCAGTCGTGGCGCACGACGAACTGGATGGCGAGGTGGCGCGCTGGTGCGCGGAAATTCTGGCCAGAAGCCCCACCGCGATCACCATCGCCAAACGCTCTTTCAACGCCGATACCGATCATATTCGCGGTATCGGAGCGTTGGGGTTGCAGGCCGTGAAACTGTTCTTCGACAGTGACGAGTCCCGCGAGGGCGTCGCAGCGTTCAAGGAAAAACGCCCGCCGGACTTCGGCAGGTTCAGGAAAGACGAGCCGGAGTCGTAGGCCTATCAGCCTGTCAGGGTTCGTTTGTAAATCGTGCCCGGGTACAGATTGCGCCTGTTCACTTTATTCGAGAACTCTTCGTAACACATTCGGGGCTAAAGCTCGTTGGCGGGCCCGCCGCTAGTTTCAGTGTGTAGATTTTGAGCGCGCACTGCCGGTTTCGGTAAGTGGGCGCCGGGGAAGAATTTCGATGGATAACAGTGTGATGATTTCGCGATCCCGCCATGCGCGCGGTGCGCTCTGTGCTGTCGGCTTGATGCTGCTGTTGCTGGCACCCGCCGCGCACGGCGACGGGTTGTATTTATCGCTGGGTGTCGGCGCGGTTGGCGAGAATGATTTGGTCGACTACGAGAACGAAAGCGTGCATACAACGCCGGTCGGGCGTGCGCAGTTGAGCTATCAAATGAATGTCAACCCGTACGTCACCCTGGCCACGACGTTGCAGCATTTCTCCAGCCTGCAGGCCGACGACGGCGGCATGAACTGGGCGGGCATGGAGGTTGGCATCAAGTTCTGAGGCCCTAGATGCCCGCATATATCACGCTGCTTGCGTCCCCTTGCGTGGAAGGATTACGCCGGGCGTCCTGCCCTTCGCCCGTTGGGCCAGCTACCGCTGTTCAAATAGTTCCCGACGATTTAGTCGCTTCTCAGGGGAAATCCGGTTAAGTGAATTCGACACGCGTATCGAACTGTCGAAAGTTAGTCTCCAGTAATCGCCGTCGTGCTATATAGAGGCTCGGGGTCTGGTTTCAGCGCGGCGCCAGGCGGATGGCGCCGTCCAGCCTGATTACCTCGCCGTTGAGCATCTGGTTCTCGCAGATGTGACGCACCAGGGCAGCGAACTCTCCAGGTTCCCCGAAACGTTTCGGAAACGGCACGCTGGCGGCCAGACTGTCCTGCACTTCCTGCGGCATATCGAGCAGCATAGGTGTGCCGATCAGGCCCGGGGCGATAGTCATGACGCGCACCCCCATGCTTGAAAATTCCCGCGCACACTGGATGGTGAGCGCTATCAGCCCGCCTTTGGAGGCACTGTAGGCCGCCTGTCCGATCTGGCCCTCGTAACCGGCAACCGAGGCGGTATTGATTATTACGCCGCGTTCGCCGGTGTCGTCCAGCACCTCGCAGTCACGCAGGCCCGCGGCCACCAGCCGCAGAAGATTGAAGCTGCCGATCAGATTCACCTTGATGACGCGTTCGAATTCCTGCAGCGGCATCGGTGTGCCGTCCCTGGCGACTATGCGCCCTGCCGGGGCGATACCCGCGCAATTGACCAGCAGGCGTGCCGCGCCGTGTGCTTCGCTTGCTCGAGCGACCGCCGCTTCGGCGCTGGCCGCATCCGCCACGTCGCAGGCTATGGCGAGCGCGCCAATCTGATCTGCCACCGCATTCACTGTGGCTTCATTGGTATCGAGCAACGCGAGTTTCGCGCCGGCGGCACTCAACATGCGCGCGGTGGCTTCGCCCATCCCGGAGCCGGCTCCGGTGACGATTGCTGAGATTCCGTGTATGTCCATAGTCGTTTCCGCGGGCACCGGTATTGCGGGGCGCAACTATACTACGCCTCGTGCGCCTGAGATAATCCGGCGCGTTTGCTGATGCCTGCCGGGCGAGGGGGATGGCGTGGAACGCGAATCCATGGAGTTCGATGTAGTGATCGTCGGGGCCGGTCCCGCGGGACTCGCCGCCGCCTGCCGGCTGATGCAGCTGGCCCGGGAGAATCAGCAGGAACTGGAAGTAGTGGTGCTCGAGAAAGGCTCCGAGGTGGGGGCGCATATCCTCTCCGGCGCGGTGATCGAGCCGCGGGCGCTGAGCGAACTGTTTCCCGACTGGCAAGAGCGCGGCGCGCCTTTGCAGACGCCGGTGACGCGCGACGAGGTGTATTTTTTAAGCGGCCCGGACAAAGCCGTGAAAATGCCCAACCTGGTAGTGCCGAAAACCATGCACAATCAGGGCAACTACATCGTCAGTCTTGGTAACGTATGCCGCTGGCTGGGCGAACAGGCCGAACAACTCGGTGTGCAGATATTTCCGGGATTCGCCGCCGCAGAGGTGATCTTCGCCGCCGATGGTACGGTGCAGGGCGTGATCACCGGCGACATGGGAAAGGGCGCCGACGGCCAGCCCAAGGACGGATTCGAGCCGGGCATGGAATTGCGCGCTAGGTACACTATTTTTGCCGAAGGCTGCCGCGGGCATCTCGGCAAACAGCTGATCCGCAGGTTCGCCCTGGACGCCGATCGCGAAGTGCAGCACTACGGCATCGGCCTGAAAGAGCTGTGGGAAATAGATTCTGCCAACCACCAACCCGGTCTGGTGGTGCACGGTGCCGGCTGGCCGCTGGCCGAAAGCAGCAGCTCTGGCGGCTTTTTTCTCTATCACCTCGAAAACAATCAGGTGGCCGTCGGCCTGATAATCGACCTCAGCTACCGCAATCCGCACCTCAGCACGTTCGATGAATTTCAGCGTTTCAAACATCACCCGCAGATAGCGAAGTATCTGCAAGGCGGTACCCGTGTCGCCTACGGTGCCCGCGCTATTACCAAGGGCGGCTACCACGCCTTGCCGAAAATGAGCATGCCCGGCGCGGTGTTGACCGGCTGCGATGCGGGCACGCTCAACTTCGCCAAGATAAAGGGTACGCATACCGCGATGAAGTCCGGCATGGTTGCCGCCGAGACGATTTTCCAGAGATTACGCGAAGGCGGTGAGGGCGGTGGCGAACTGACGCAGTATGAGAGCGCGTTCAAGGCGTCCTGGGCATACGACGAACTCTATCGGGCGCGCAATTTCGGTGCGGCATTACACAAATGGGGTCCTTATATCGGCGGTGCGTACAACTACATC
>JAOTYY010000262.1 GCA_029861595.1 Gammaproteobacteria bacterium | reverse complement strand
ATGCCTCAGGGTCGGCGCGGAACGCATCGACCCTGAGGCATTGGGCCTGCAATTGATCCGCGAAAAACTGGCAACCATCGAAGCCACCGAGACACAACGCAGAAAAGCCGCGCAGGCGCAAGCCGCACGCGCCTCAAAAGAACGGCAGCTCCAGACGCGCATTACCGATCTGCTCGACACGGCCGAGCGTGCGCTGGCAGAAAAGCGTTATCGTGCCGCGCTCGCCGACTATCAGCGCGTTGTCGAGCTGGATGCCGGCAATGCCCAGGCAAAGGCAGGCATGCGGGCCGTGCAGCAAGGCCGGGAAGCAGCCCGCAGACAACTGGCACAGCGGGAGCAAAAGCAGCGCAGACAACGTATCGCTGACGCGGTGGCCGAGGGTGAGCGGCAGTTCAAAGCAAACCGCCTGGTCGAAGCCGAAGCTGCATTCCGCTCCGCATTAAAGCTTGACCCGGGCAACAGGGCGGCAAAAGCGGGTATCGCGCAAATAAAACAGGCCAGTACCGCAGGCGAACAGGCCGCGAAGACCAGCACCGCCGCGAAACAACCCTATACTCTGGCTATCCTTCCATGGTCGCTGCGCGGTACCGACAACTACCAGCAATCGATCTTCCGCGGACTGCAGCAGGCGCTGCAGTCTCGCAGCATGAGTTTGCGACTGACGCATTCCCACTACCGGAACTTCGACGCAGGTAAAAGCAGCAAGCGGCTCTCCGCCAGCGGCGTTGGCGGTACCGATCTACAGCAGGTATGGGTAAGAAAGCAGGGCATGTTTTCGCAAGCGGAGCTGAATGAACCCGGCGCACGGGCGATCGCCAAACGTCTCGGTGTCGATGCCGTGTTGTTGGCACGGGTGTCGATTGCCACCGAAACTGCGCAGATCGACCTGTATTTTCTCGAGCAACGTGGTGGCACGGCAAAACAGGCTTCCGGGCAATTTCACTTCCCGGTCTGGGGGTACCACGAGGAGTCCGCCGCACAAGTCAAAGCCCTGCTGCTAAAAGTACTGCCAACTCGCATCTGAGACGCGCAGTCAACCTGCTGCTGCGTCGTCGGCGAATCCTCGAACGCTGTCACCCGCTCGTCAAATCCTGCTGCCTGGCACTGCACTTCCGCCACACCAAGCGGTGCCAGCGTGCTTCCGGCCCGGCCCGAGCGCTGGTATGGAATTTGCGCTGTGCAAGCAAAGCATATAGATCAGGGGACTAGTAAATGGAAGCCACGTATCGAAAAGTGGTTCTGACAGCGGTGCTGTTGAGCTTGAGCGTCGCCGTATTGATGCAACTGTAACGACCTTACAGCTACCAGCAGGCAAGTAGCGGCGGTGCACGATGCGCATCGCCGAATCAAACAGTATGGCCCGCGCCCTCCTCCGGGTGTTCCCGGATTCAGCCCTCTGCTACCATGCGCGACCCGAATGTTGCAGGTGCGCTGTGTGGAGACTATCGAGACGCTGCTTGCCAACGGATCACCGCCGGCCACCCCCGAGTCAGTGCTTGCCAGATTGAGCGCGCTGGGTGTGCGACATCACACCGTGCGCCATGCCGTGCTGCGTACTGTCAGCGACTCGAAGACCCACCGCCAGGACCCCGAAGGGGGGTATTCGAAAAATCTCTTCTTACGCAATAAAAAAGGCCGCATGTGGCTGGTCACATTGCACGAGGATCGCATGGTGGACTTGCGGCAACTGGGCGTCCACATCGGTGCCGGGCGGGTGTCGTTTGCAAGTCCGCAGCGCCTGATGCGTTACCTGGGCGTGGTTCCCGGCGCCGTCACACCACTGGCTGTCATCAACGATCACGGCAATCAGGTAACCACAATTATGGACAGCAAGCTGCTGCATTTCGATAAGGTGCACTTTCATCCTTGCGACAACTCCCTCACCACCACGCTGCACTGCGATGGCCTGTTGAGATTCATGAGCGACTGCGGACACACGCCGCAGCAGATCGATTTCGACGAATTCGCAGTCGATACGCGAAACGCAAATTAATGAAACAGATTCTGTCGCGAATTCCAGCTGCAAAATCTCGAGGAGATAAACCATGAGTACGCCCGTGGTAATCACCTGCGCAATCACCGGTTCACAAACCCGCAAGTCGATGAATCCTGCAGTGCCGATAACACCGGACGAGCAGATAGAATCGACACAGGCAGCGTTCGAGGCAGGCGCTACTCTGGTGCATGTGCACGTGCGGAATGCCGACGAATCGCCCTCCTCGAGTCCAGAATTGTTCGCCCGGGTACAGGAAGGCATCGATAAACACTGTCCGGGAATGATCATCCAGTTTTCGACGGGCGGACGCGGGCGCGATTCCGAAGCCCGGGGGAAGCCTTTGCATCTGCGGCCCGATATGGCCTCGCTGGCCACCGGCTCGGTGAATTTCGCGACCATGATCTACGAAAACGATCCCTCCCTGGTGGAAACGCTCGCGCAGACCATGCTGGATTTCGAGATCAAACCCGAAATCGAGGTGTTCGATCTCGCCATGCTGTACAACGCCAGGGATCTTCTCGACCGTGGACTGATCAAAGCGCCGCTGCACGTGCAGTTCGTGATGGGCATCAAGAACGCTCTACCGGCAAAACGTCGGGTCCTGGAGTTTCTTGTCGAGGAACTGCACGACATCTTACCGGACGCCACCTGGGTCGCGGCCGGTGTCGGCCGTCACCAGTTCGAAGTCGCGCAGTGGTGTGCGGAGATGGGCGGCAACATTCGCGTCGGTCTGGAGGACGGAATCCGTCTATCCAAAGATCGGCTGGCCAGCGGCAACGCCGACATGGTGAACCGGGCCGTAGAAATCTGCGCCACCGCCGGGCGCACGGTGGCGACGGCAGAGCAGGCACGCGAACTGTTGTCGTTGCCGCCCGCCCGCGCACAGTAACGCCCGTACCTTTCATATAGAATCGCCAGATGGCAATTGGCGGAATCGGCACATCAATATGACCAGCAAGCCATTCCCGGGGCGGGACTGGAACAGTCATCCCGCTTACGTGAGCCCGGACTACAGGTCGAGCCGCCTGCGCGCACCGAGCAAGCCGTTGCAGCAACTGCCGGATACACCCGAGTTGCACGCCGGACCTCATTTCGACGGCAACGCTGTCCGGCAACTGGACAACGACCTGTTGAAAAACGGCGCACATGACGGCGAACCGCTGGGCCAGCGCATCGTGGTCACGGGGCGTGTGCTGGATCAGCATGGACAACCGGTTCCCGACACCCTGATCGAGATCTGGCAGGCCAATGCTGCCGGTCGTTACATTGATCGGAACGATGACAACGATGCCCCCCTGGACCCGAACTTTCTCGGTGCCGGGCGCGCCGCGACGGATGCTCAGGGACGTTACCGGTTCTACACGGTCAAGCCGGGTGCCTACCCCTGGGGCAACCATCACAATGCATGGCGCCCGAACCATATTCATCTATCTGTTTTCGGGCCATCTATTGCGACGCGCCTGGTGACACAAATGTATTTTGCCGGCGACCCGCTGCTGGAATTCGACCCGATTTATCTCGCCGTGCCTGCCGCCGCCAGGCACAGACTGGTGGCGGAATACTCTCCGGACGTCACCGAGTCGGGATTCGCACTGGGCTATATTTTCGACATCGTGTTGGGTGGCGCCGGCAAAACGCCTGCACAAACGTGAGCACGGATCACGGGCAGACGCCTTCGCAGGCTATCGGACCTTTCTTCGCCCACGGATTGATACCCGAGCAATACGGATATGCGTTCACCAGCCTGGCGGGAACCGCACTGGCGAGCGAGCGCACGATGGGCGAACGCGTACGCATTCAGGGCCAGGTGCTGGACGGCGAAGCGGTCCCCGTCGCGGACGCGTTAGTCGAAATCTGGCAGGCGGACGCCGAAGGTCGTTACATGCATCCGGCCGCCCCGCCCCGCAATGTCGAATTCACCGGTTTCGGGCGCGCCGGCACCGGTGCCGATCCCCATAACAGGTTCCTGTTCGACACGATCAAACCCGGTGCGCCGCAAACCGGGCACGCGCCACACATTCACGTCTTTGTCTTTATGCCCGGTTTGCTGAACCACGTGTCCACGCGCCTGTATTTTTCCGACGAAACAAGTGCCAACGAACGCGATAACGTGTTGCAATCGATCGCGGCAGTACGCCGTAATACTCTGATCGCGCTGCGCGAGCAAAGTGATGAAGGGGCCGTATACCGGTTCGATATCCACATGCAGGGCCCCCTGGAAACCGTGTTCTTCGATCTCTGAGAAGAGCCTGCCAGCAGTTTGGGCCTGACAGTCATGCCGCCGCGTCAGTCGGCCGCGAAGCAATACAGGAAGCCGTTCCCGCCGGTGCTCATCAGATTCTGCTGACTGCAGCCGCGCGACGGATGAGCGGAGTTCCACGATGTGTTGCCGCCGCCATGCCGGTCGTGGTGACCGACCTGCGCGCTGCCCTGGCCGTCTGCCGAACTCGTCCAGTTGCTGCAGGTATGGTCGCCTTCCTCCCACGGAAAGTAGGCCGTGCCGTCGTTCTTGGAGCCCGTCAGGATGTCGTGCTGGTTCGGTTTGTCGCCGCGACCCTTGACCAGGTTCCCGTTTTCATCCAACGCCGTGCGCTTGATGATGTTCGGGCTCAGGTGCAGTTGATCGAGGTCGCTGGCGATCAACTCGCCGCGCGCGTTGTACCAGGGACCTTTACCGATACGGTCACGCGCCGATTTACCGCGCGCTTTACCGTCGGGTGATTGTGTACTCAGGTACGCACGCCATGTCCGCCCTTTGGAACCGGCGGCTTCGCCCAGCTTTGCGCAGTGTGCATCGGCCCCTTCGAGCCCGCCCAGATCAGCACCGTTGCCAATAGCAACGCTGGTGACAAAAAATCCCATCGATTGATCGGCTGCCATCGGAGCACCGCTCACCAACAGCAGTCCGGCCGCGGCTGCCATTGTGGCGATAGTTCTTGTGATTGTCATTCGGATTTCCTCCCGGTGTATGTTTTTCGATCAGCAACTAGTTACTTGATGCCGAGCATGGACTTGGCTTCCATCAGCTTGGACATCGATTCGCCGTGTTTGCCATTCTTGTGCAATTTCTCACCTTCGTTGCGCAGCGCCTTCACTTTGGTGAGCGTGTCGTCGCTGATGTCGGTCTTGCTGGCAAGGGCGGCATCGATGGCTTTGACCTGCAGCGGGCAACTGCTTGCCATTGCTGCGCTGGAAACTAGCGCC
>JAOTYY010000261.1 GCA_029861595.1 Gammaproteobacteria bacterium | reverse complement strand
ACGCGTACTATTTTCGCATCAGTCAACACGGGTGGTCTTGGCACCGCAGGCGCCTTTGCGCCCGTCGGCAATCCATCGGCGATCGATTGCGCGATACGCTGAGCTTGTTCTCGATCTACGTCGCCGACCATCGCCAGCGTCAGATTGCGCGCAACGTAATACCGCTGGTAGAACCCACGTATTTCCGCCAAATTGATCGTGGCGAGGGCATCTCGATCACCCGCCGGTGTATTGCCGTAGGGATGATCGGCATACAATGTGCGGTAGAACGTGCGTTCGGCAACTTTGGCGGGCGATTGCTCCAGCTGGTCGAGTGCCGAGAGCATCTGTTTGCGCACACGCTCCACATCCGCGGCATTGAAATCGGGTTGCGTCAGCACCTGCACAAAAGTATCCAGCGCCGGTTGCTGGCTGGTTGGCTCGGTCAGGGTGCGCAGCGCCACCCACGCCATCTCCCGCAACGAACCGTTCGAGAACCTGGCGCCGGCACGTTCGAGCCGCTCGGCGATCGCCTGTGCATCGAGCCCCGCGGCGCCTTCCGCGAGCAGGCCGTTGGTCAGTCGTGCAAGACCTGCGTGCTCGGCATCCCGCGTGCTGCCCGCCGCAAAGGTCGCGCGAATATCCAGCATCGGCAGTTCCGGCGCCGGGTAGAACATCACTTTCGCGCCATTGTCCGTCAACCAGGAATGGATCTCCGGGCCCGCGTACGCCGGCAAGGAGCCCAGCAAGACAACCAGACATGCGGCGCCACGGTAAAACTCACGCATCCTCAGGCTCCATGGTGGCCACCGTCAATCCGTCCTCCACGAGGTACTCGCGCGCAACCCGCTGGATATCTGCCGGTGTTACGGCGCGAATGCCGTCCAGGTAGTCACGCTGCCTGGCGTGCCCGACGCCTACGGTTTCCGCGATACCGATTTTCATGGCCTGATAAAACAACGAATCTCGGCCGTACACATCACTGGCGATTATTTGCGTTTTCACCCGCTGCAGCTCGGCTTCGCTCACCGGTTGTTCGCGCAGACGCTGCACCTCCCCCAGCAGCGCAGTTTCCACTGCCTGCAAGGTCTTGTCGGCGGCTGGCGTCGCATCCAGCAGCAGCAGTGTCGGCAACCGATCATACAACTCGTAGCTGGCCCCGGCCGACGTCGCGATCTGTGAATCCCGCACCAGACTGTTCGCCAGTCTGGCGCTTTCGCCGCGATCCAGAATGCCGGCCAGCAACTCCAGCGCGTACGCGTCGCCGGCGTGTTCCTCATGTAGCAGCGGGGGGACTTTGTAGCCCATTACCAGGTACGGCACCTTCGCCGGAATTCGCATGTTGATTCGCTTGGCGCCGTGCTGTGGAAGTTCGCGGCGCGGTTTGGACGTCGCCACTTCACGCGCCCGCAGCGGGCCGAAGTACTTGCGCGCCAGGCGTACGACCTCCTGCGGATCGACGTCGCCGGCCACGATCAGTGTCGCATTGTTTGGCGCATACCAGGCATCGTACCAGGCGCGCAAGTCGGAAACCGTCATGGCGTCGATGTCGTTCATCCAGCCGATGATGGGGTTGCGGGTCGGGCTGGTAGCGAATGCGGTGGCGTAGAATCGTTCGAAAGTCAGACTGGAAGGGCGATCATCGGTGCGGCTCAATCGCTCCTCCTTGATAACTTCTTTCTCCAGCGCCCACTCGTCAGCGTCAAGCTTCAGCCCGCGCATGCGTTCGGCCTCCAGGCGCAGACAGAGCTCGAGATTGTCGTGATGGATGCGCTGAAAGTACGCGGTGTAGTTGCGCCCGGTGAAAGCGTTCTCGCGGCCGCCATGGCGGGCAATGATTTCCGAGAACTCGCCCGGCGCAAGCGTCTGAGTGCCTTTGAACATCATGTGCTCCAGCGCATGTGAGACGCCGGTGATGCCGTCATGCTCGTAGGTACTGCCGACTTTGTACCAGACCTGAGAAACGACAATCGGCGCTCTGCGATCGACTTGCACCAGAATTTTAAGGCCGTTGCTCAGCTGGTATTCGTGCGGAGATGCGGCACGCACGGCGGCGCTGCAAATTACCAGCGTGAGCAGCAGGACGAGGTTGATGAATTTATGCACGGTCGTGTTCTGGCCTCACAGTGTGGATGATAGGATAGTAGTTTCGGCGGTTGTTTTGGTGAGCGAATCGTTAACGGTTGGCAATCTCTGGCGGCGCCTGAAGGAATTTATGCTTCAGTCAACGTGACGATTTCTCATAAGTACTGTATAGCGCCTGTCGAACCGGTGAGCCTCGTATAACTCGTGTTTAGCTTCAACAAACGGAAAAAACTTCCACGCGACGCCGCACCGCTGGCCCAGAAACTGACCAAAACACGCGGCAGCCTGTTCGGCGGCCTGGTGAACCTGCTTCAGGGTCGCGCTATCGACGAGGACCTGCTGGAGGATCTGGAAGCCCATTTGCTGATGGCGGACGTAGGTGTCGAGGTCACGACCGCGGTGCTGAGCGCGTTGCGTAACAGTGTTGACGCGCGCCGTGCGGCTGATACCAATGCTGTGTGCGCGGAACTGCACAGGATTCTAGTGGACATTCTGATTCCCTGCGAAGCGCCACTGATTGTTTCCGACGCGCAACCCTTTGTCATTCTCGTGACCGGCGTAAACGGTGTCGGTAAGACCACCACCATCGGCAAGATCGCGCAGCAGCTCAGCCAGGCGGGGCAATCGGTGCTGCTCGCGGCCGGTGATACATTCCGCGCCGCCGCGGTCCAACAACTGGCGCAGTGGGCAGACCGGTTGGATGTACCGCTGGTGCGTCAAGGCGACGGCGCAGATTCCGCATCGGTGATATTCGACGGCCTGCAGGCCGCCAGGGCACGCGGCGTCGACGTGCTCATCGCCGACACCGCAGGCCGCCTGCACACGCAGGACGGACTCATGGCGGAACTGCAAAAGATCAAGCGGGTGCTGGGTAAGCTCGACCCGGACGCACCCCACGAAACTTTACTGGTGGTCGATGGTGGCACGGGCCAGAACGCGGTCAACCAGACGCAGCAGTTTCACGCACAAGTGGGCATCACCGGCATTGCCGTCACCAAGTTGGACGGCACGGCGAAGGGCGGCGTGTTGTTCGCGCTGGCACACCGCTTCGGCATTCCGGTGCGGTTCATCGGGGTGGGGGAATCGGCTGACGATCTGCGCCCATTCGAAGCCGGGGCCTTTGTCGAGGCGCTGCTTGGCGAATGATCCGCTTCGATAACGTGAGCAAACGCTACCCGGGCGGGCAGGAAGCGCTCAGCTCGGTGAGTTTTCACCTGACGCCCGGCAGCATGTCCTTTTTGACCGGCCATTCGGGAGCCGGCAAAAGCACGCTGCTGAAATTGATCGCCGCGATAGAGAGATCCAGCCGCGGACAGGTTATCGTCGATGGCCGTAACCTGGGCAAGCTGCCGAAGCGGCAGATTCCCTGGCTGCGTCGCCGCATGGGCATCGTGTTCCAGGATCATCATCTGCTCTACGACCGCTCGGTATTCGACAACGTGTCGTTGCCGTTGATCATTGCCGGCTACAAACCACGCGATATCGGACGCCGGGTGCGCGCATCGCTGGACAAAGTGGGGCTGCTGCATAAGGAAAAAGCCATGCCGGTAACGCTTTCGGGTGGTGAGCAGCAGCGCGTGGGCATCGCGCGCGCCGTGGTGCACAGGCCGGCGATGCTGCTGGCGGACGAGCCAACCGGCAACCTGGACCCGCAGCTCTCGCACGAAATCATGCAATTGTTTGTGCAATTCAACCAGGTCGGTGTGACGGTATTGATTGCAACCCACGACATCGTTCTGGTGAAAGCGCTGCGCTGCCCGGTTCTGACCCTCGAACAGGGACGCATAGCACACTCAGCGGATAACGGGCGCTGACGTGGCGACGACGAAACGCGGGCCGGCAAGGCAGCGATTACAGGCGTATCTGCAGCACCACCCGCAAATGCTCTATTTCAGTCTTGCTAAACTGCTGGCCAGTCCACTGGCAAGTCTGATGACGGTCGCGGTTATCGGTATCTCGATTGCTCTGCCGACCGCCTCTTATGTGCTACTTGCCAATGCCCAGACGGCAAGCAGTGACTGGGATGCCAATGCCCGGATCTCGCTGTATCTCAACGACCTGTCCAGCGCCGATGCCGACGCGCTGCTGGGGCAGGTGCAGGCACAGTCGGGAATAGCCGGCGTTGCGTATTTGAGTCCGGACAAGGCGCTGGAGGAGTTCAGAGAAATCTCGGGCTTCGGCGATGCCCTGGACGCGCTCGACAATAATCCGCTGCCGGGTGTGATCGTAGTGGAACCGCAGGCGGGACTCTCGGCCGAGCGGCTGCAAGCGCTGGCGGATTCGCTGAACCGGTTGGACGGCGTGGACCTCGCGCAACTCGACGTAGAGTGGGTCAAGCGCCTGCACGCCATACTGCGCATTATCCGGCGCAGTGTAACCGCGCTGGCAGCGTTGCTCAGCCTCGCCGTGTTGCTGGTAGTAGGCAACACTATCCGCCTGGATATTCTCAACCGGCGCGCGGAAATCGAGGTGACCAAGCTGATCGGTGCAACCGACGGTTTTATCCGCCGTCCGTTTCTGTACGGCGGAATCTGGTACGGGTTGCTGGGTGGGGCGCTGGCGCTGGTCCTCAGTGGGACCACACTGCTGCTGCTGCGGGAACCGGTCGCGCAGCTCGCCAGTCTTTACGGCAGCGCTTTTCGTTTGCGTATGTTCGACTGGCAATTGGCGGTACTGGTGTTGGGGGGCGGTGCAACCCTGGGCTGGCTGGGTTCCTGGCTGGCGGTCGGCCGACATCTGAAGCGCATAGAGCCGCGCTGAATAATTATAACTAATTGATATTAAAAAATTATTTGAATAAAATGAATATTAGCATCTGGTAATGAACTTATGCTTCGGGTTAGCACTCTAACGCTGCGAGTGCTAAAATTGCGTCAATTTCTACAACAGGCAGTGTCTTAATGAACCAAGCTATGGCTTTGCATCGCGATACGCTCCCGGCACCAGTGGCAGGCGACCTCAGCGGTTACCTGCAGCGAGTCGCGAGTTTCGAGTTGTTGAGCGCCGACGAGGAACGGCGGCTGGCCTACCGGCTGCGCGACCAGCAGGACCTGGAGGCGGCACGCACACTGGTACTTTCCAATCTCAGATTCGTCGTGCATATCGCGCGCGGCTATAACGGCTACGGGCTGCCGCTGGCGG
>JAOTYY010000053.1 GCA_029861595.1 Gammaproteobacteria bacterium | reverse complement strand
TGAACGCTGTTTGTCCCGGCTTTACCGATACGCCACTGTTGCAGCGCTCGATCGAGGAAGTCAGTAACACCACGGGGCGTACCGCTGAGGACGTGCGCGAAACGTTGATGCGCAGCAACCCGCAAGGCCGTTTCATCACGCCCGAGGAGGTTGCGGATACGGCGCTTTGGCTGCTGTCGCCGGGTGCCGCGTCGATTACCGGGCAGGCGGTGGCGGTTGCCGGAGGCGAGGTGTGAACGTACCCGCACGCCGTGCTTCGGGCCGCGCCAAACAGCGTCTGCGTTTGTGGCTGCGCCTGTTGCGCGCGTCACGGTTTATCGAAAGCGATGTGCGCGAGCTGCTCAAGTCGGAGTTTTCCACCACGTTGCCGCGCTTCGATGCGCTGGCGGCGCTGGACCGCAACGAGCAGGGCCTGATGATGAGCGAGCTGTCGCGCGAACTGGAAGTATCCAACGGCAATGTCACCGGCATTGTCGAACGCCTGGTCACCGATGGCCTGGTAGTGCGCACCCCTGCGGAAAGCGACCGGCGAGTGACGCGCGTGCGTCTCTCGAAACGCGGTCGTAAGGCATTCGCCAGGATGGCGAATGCGCACCAGGGCTGGATAGACCACATGTTACGCGGGTTTAGCAATGACGAAACGCTGCAACTCATCGGTCTGCTGGATAAACTGAAATTGAAAATGGAGGCGCGCAGATGAGCACCGAATTCGAGCCCAGGCACTTCAACTGGCGCATGCACGATAAAGTGGCTGTCATTACGCTGGCGCGCCCCGAGCGAAAGAATCCGTTGACGTTCGAAAGTTACGCGGAGCTGCGCGATACGTTCCGTGCCATGCCGTATGTCGACGATGTGAAGGCGGTGGTGTTTGCGCCCAACGGCGGCAATTTCTGTTCGGGCGGTGATGTCCACGAGATTATCGGCCCGTTGATGAAAATGGACGTGAAGGGACTGCTGGCATTTACGCGCATGACGGGCGACCTGATCAAAGCCATGCTGGGCTGCGGCAAGCCGATCATTTCGGCGGTGCAAGGTGTCGCCGTCGGTGCGGGTGCGATAATCACCATGGCCAGTGATATGCGGCTGGCGACGGCCGACGCGAAAACCGCGTTTCTGTTTACCCGCGTGGGACTGGCAGGTTGCGATATGGGGGCCTGTGCCATGCTGCCGCGAATCATAGGCCAGGGCCGTGCCGCCGAACTGCTCTACACCGGGCGCAGCTTCTCGGCCGAAGAAGGATTGGCCTGGGGCTACTACAATCGGTTGGTGGATGCGGATGTGCTTGTCGATAATGCAATCGAGCTGGCGCAACAACTTGCGGAGGGGCCGTCGTTCGCGCACATGATCACTAAAACGCAACTCAACCAGGAATGGTCCATGAGCCTCGAGCAGGCGATCGAATCGGAAGCGCAGGCACAGGCGATCTGCATGCAGACCGCTGATTTCGAGCGCGCCTACCGGGCCTTTTTGGACAAGCAGAAACCCCGCTTCGAGGGCAACTGATGGCGGACCGGCGCTTTCTGGCCTGGCCGTTTTTCGAGCCGAGACACCGCGACCTGGCGAACGCGGTGGAGCACTGGGCTCGCGAAAATCTGCCGGTCGACCACGCCGATGCAGATGCAGCGTGCCGTGGCCTGGTCGCGCAGTTGGGCACCGATGGCTGGCTCACTCACACGGCAATCGATCCGGACGAGCCGAGGGGAATCGATTTACGCAGCCTGTGCCTGATTCGCGAAACGCTGGCGCGCCACGATGCGCTGGCCGATTTCAGTTTCGCGATGCAGGGGCTGGGAGTGGGCGCTGTGTCATTATTCGGCAGCCAGGAGCAGCAGGAGCACCTGCGGCGCACCCGTAACGGTACAGCCATTGCCGCGTTCGCGCTGTCGGAAGCACGCTCAGGTTCGGACGTGGCTAATATCGAATTGAGCGCGAGGGCCGATGCCGATGGGTTTGTGCTGAACGGCGAAAAAATGTGGATATCCAACGGCGGTATCGCCGACATCTATGTGGTGTTCGCGCGTACCGGCGATGCACCCGCAGCAAAGGGCATCTCAGCGTTCCTCGTTACGGGTGACAACCCGGGCATCGAGATCGCTGAGCGTCTGGAGGTGATCGCGCCACATCCGCTCGCGCGACTGCGCTTCAACAATTGCCGCGTCGGGCTGGAGGCGCTGATCGGCCGAACGGGCCAGGGATTCAAAATAGCCATGGCGACACTGGACGTGTTTCGCGCCACTGTGGGGGCTGCCGCCCTGGGGTTTTCGCGTCGAGCGCTGGACGAATCCGTCGAGCGAGCGCGCGAAAGAAAACTGTTTGGCGGCCACCTGTCCGACCTGCAGTTGGTGCAGGGGCACATCGCCGACATGGCACTTGCTATCGATGCCGCGGCGTTGCTGGTCTACCGCGCCGCCTGGGTCAAGGACGCGGGCGCGCCTCGCGTGTCTCGCGAAGCGGCGATGGCAAAACTGTTTGCCACCGAAAAAGCTCAGGAAGTCATCGACAAGGCGGTGCAGATTCACGGCGGCGACGGCGTGCGCAAAGGCTGTGTGGTCGAGTCCTTGTATCGTGAGATTCGCGCCTTGCGTATTTACGAAGGTGCCTCGGAGGTGCAGAAAGTTGTTATCGCACGCGATGCGTTGGCGCAATGACGTGACTTGAACCGTATTCTCGCGCGCTCGCAATCGGGAGACAGGAACATGCTCGGACCCAGTGCACACGAAGACAGTTTCGCCCGCGACAATCTGCCGCCGGCGCAGCAGTGGCCGGAGCTCTTGCTGCAACGGCCGCAATACCAGTACCCGGAGTATCTCAACGTCGCTGTCGAGCTTACTGATCGAATGGTCGACGCTGGCTACGGCGATAACGTCGCCCTGATCGGCAACGGCCGGCGCCGCACCTACAAAGAGTTGACCGACTGGACCAATCGCCTGGCACATGCATTGGTCGAGGATTACGGGATCAGGCCCGGCAACCGCGTATTGATACGTTCGGGCAATAATCCCGCTATGGTCGCGGCGTGGCTGGCGGCGACCAAAGCCGGCGCGGTGGTGGTTAACACCATGCCGATGTTGCGCGCCGGCGAACTCGGCAAGATCGTCGATAAGGCGAAAATCAGTTTTGCGCTGTGCGACAGCCGCATGGCCGATGAGTTGGTGGCCTGCGCCAAAGACAGCCGCCATCTGGACAAGGTCGTGAGTTTCGACGGCACCAGCAACCACGATGCCGAACTCGATCGCATCGCGCTGGACAAGTCCGTGCGGTTCGACGCGGTTGCGACCGGCCGTGATGACGTCGCGTTACTGGGATTTACCTCCGGCACTACCGGCCAGCCGAAAGCCACCATGCACTTTCATCGCGACCTGATGATCATCGCCGATGGCTACGCAAAGTCCGTGCTGAGCGTAACGCCCGATGATGTGTTTGTCGGCTCGCCACCGCTGGCGTTCACATTTGGCCTCGGCGGTCTCGCGATTTTCCCGCTGCGTTTCGGTGCGACCGCTACGCTGCTGGAGGATGCCTCGCCACTGAACATGATCGAAATTATCGAGACGTACAAAGCGACGATATGTTTCACGGCGCCAACGGCCTACCGAACGATGATGGCGGCGATGGACGAGGGTGCGGACCTGTCGAGCCTGCGCCTGGCGGTCTCCGCGGGCGAGACGTTGCCCGCGCCGGTATTCGAGCAATGGACCGAAAAAACCAAAGTCCCGATTCTCGACGGTATCGGAGCAACGGAGTTGCTGCACATATTTATTTCCAACACGCTCGATGACGCGCAACCCGGTGCCACGGGGCGGCCGATCGGCGGTTACGAAGCGAAGGTCGTCGATGACAACATGCAGGAGGTCGCGGCGGGTGAAATCGGCAAGCTGGCAGTGCGCGGTCCGACTGGCTGCCGTTACCTCGCCGACGATCGGCAAACGCAATACGTACGTGATGGCTGGAATCTGACCGGTGATGCGTTCACGCAGGATGAGCAGGGCGTGTTTCACTTTGTCGCCCGCACCGACGACATGATTGTTTCCTCCGGGTACAATATCGCGGGTCCAGAAGTCGAGCAGGCGCTGTTGCGCCACGAGGCGGTCGCGGAGTGCGCGGTGGTAGGGGTGCCGGATTCCGAACGCGGACAGATCGCCAAGGCGTTCGTGGTATTGAAACCGGATGTCGCAGCGACCGACGCGCTCGCCGCTGCGCTGCAGGACCATGTAAAGGCATCGATCGCACCTTATAAGTACCCGCGTGCCGTAGCCTGGGTGGAAGCGCTGCCGAAAACCGCGACGGGTAAGTTGCAACGCTTCCGCCTGAAACAAGGTAGGGAGTAATTCACCATGCACGAAATGCTCAATCCCAAACACTGGAAACGGCCTGCCGGCTATTCGAACACTGTTGCCGCACAAGGACGCATGGTATTTGTCGCCGGTCAGGTTGGCTGGAATGCCGAGGAAGTGTTCGAGACCGACCAGTTCCACGCCCAGGTTCGGCAGGCCTTGGCCAACGTTCGCGAGGCGCTGGCGGCGGCTGGTGCGTTGCCGGAGCATCTCGTCAGGCTGACCTGGTACGTTACCGACAAACGGCGTTATCTCGCCGAGCTTGCCGAGGTCGGTGCGGCTTACCGTGACGAAATCGGCCGCGTCTTTCCCGCGATGTCGCTGATACCTGTGCCCGGGCTGCTCGAAGACCGCGCGCTGGTCGAGATCGAAGCCACCGCCGTGATCCCAGCCAGTTAGTTTTCGGATGCCGTAAAATGGACGTGAAACTGTACGCTACTGTATTCGCCACGATCTTCCTCGCCGAGCTCGGCGACAAGACACAACTCGCAACCCTGCTGTTCGCTGCACGCGAGGGCTCCAATCTCGTCGCGATTTTCCTCGCAGCTTCCGCGGCTCTTGTTGCCACTTCTGCTATCGGGGTGCTGGCTGGAGGTATTATTTCCAGTTACGTGGAACCACGATACCTTTCGTACATCGCCGGCACTGCGTTCATACTCGTCGGCGTATGGACGATATGGCAGGCAGGTTAACGGCCACCGAGGAGAAACAATGGACATTACAGGATTGGTGATTTTCCTGGCGATCGGGGCCGTCGCTGGCTGGCTGGCCGGTACTTTGATGAAAGGCCGCGGTTTTGGTCTGCTCGTGAATTTGATTGTCGGAGTTATCGGCGCTGTGGTCGGGGGTTATGTATTTGGTCTGCTTGGCATCTCGGCGGGAGGGCTCGCCGGCTCGATCGTTACCGCGACCGTGGGCGCCGTATTGCTGCTTTTCGTCGTTCGCACCATCAAGAAAGCATAGTAGAACTTTTTCTAGCGGACACATTGTGGCGAACATCGACATCACCAGGGGCTATGTTCCAGGCGTGCTCGGTCGTGTGGTGGAGCTGCATGGCAAGTACTACCATGAGTACTGGGGTTTCGGGCTGTTTTTCGAATCGCGGGTTGCTGCGGATCTGGCGGAATTCCTGGAGCGTTACGATGCAGTACGAGACGGTTTCTGGGTTGCCGCCGCTGATGGGTCAGTAGAGGGTTCGATAGCGATCGACGGACTGCACGCCGAAGATGAAGGTGCGCATCTGCGCTGGTTTATTGTTTCCGACATCTTGCGCGGCACTGGTGTTGGCGCCAGGCTGCTCGATACCGCAATCGAGTATTGCCGGCAACGGCGTTATTCGCGCATTTACCTGCATACTTTCGAAGGCCTTGCCGCAGCCAGACACTTGTATGAAAAATGCGGCTTTCTGCTCGTGGAGCAGACAACGGGGACCCAGTGGGGTACCGAAGTCAATGAGCAGAAATTCCTGCTGGAAATACACGGGATATCCCCGGGAAGCATAGGCGCAACGCTTGATCATGACCGCTGACTACCGCCATCGCGACGCAATCGTTTCGACCGAAGGGCTTGCCGGGCGTCTCGACGAACCCGAGCTGAAGATCTTCGAGTGTACGACTTATCTGCACTACCTGCCCGAGGGAGCGGATGCCTCCTATCGGGTGGAGAGCGGTCGAGCGGATTACGAACAGGGTCACATTGCGGGTGCAGGCTTCCTGGACATTCAAGGCGAGTTGTCGGACTCGACGAGCCCGAGCCATCTGCGCTTCACGATGCTGCCTCCAGAAAGTCTGGCGGACGTGCTCGGACGCCGCGGAATCGGCGACCGCAGTTTTGTCGTGCTGTACTCGCGCGGCAGGAACGTGTGGGCGACCCGCGTCTGGTGGATGCTGCGTTCCATCGGCTTCGACGCCGCTGCCGTGCTGGACGGTGGCTGGGAGAAATGGGTGCGCGAGAACCGGCCGGTTTCCATCGACGAACCCGTCTTCGCGCCGGCCACGCTCACACCGCGCCCGCGTCCGGCGCTGTTCGTTGCCAAGGATGCGGTGACTGCCGCTATGAACGATCCCCACACCTGCGTGATCAACGCGCTGGATGCCGATCTGCATCGCGGCGACAATCCCCGCTACGGCAGGCGGGGGCGCATCCCCGGCAGCGTAAATGTTCCGTCCTCGTCCCTGGTTGATCCGGACACCAATACGTTCCTTTCCGCTGCCGAGGCAGCTTCTGCTTTTCGCGAAGTGGGCGCCGACCCGGCGCAGCGTACCGTTGTCTACTGCGGCGGCGGCATCGCGGCTACGCTGGACGCATTCCTGCTTCACCAGCTTGGTTACGAGGAAATTTCGGTCTACGACGCATCCATGAGCGAATGGGCGCGCGACGCAGCGCTGCCGATGGAGACCGACTGAGAAGAATCGCGCATACCGGCATGAGCGACACACCTTCGATCGTCGAAAGCACCAGCCGCTTTGCGTTGGATCTTTACCACGCGCTGGGGAGCAGCGACGGCAATCTGTTCTTCTCGCCGGCCAGCATTGCTGTTGCGTTGACGATGGCGCACGCGGGCGCGAAGGGCGGAACGGCGCAGCAAATGGCCGAGGTTCTGCACCTGCCGGATCTGCAACCGGCCAGGCTGCACGCCGCCTTCGGGTTTCTGATATCGGACCTGATGTTCGAATACGCACAGCCCTACAGTGGTTTCAGCAGGCTGGACTCGGACGATACCGGTGCGGTCGACCCCACGGCATGCCAGGTACGAATGGCTAATGCACTGTGGGGCCAGGTCGGTCTCGGTTATCTCGAGGTTTATAAGCACGCGCTGAAGTCCTTTTACGAAAGCGACCTGCACGAGGTGGATTTCGCCGCGGATCCCGAGCATGCGCGCGAGATTATCAACCGCTGGGTAGCGGAGCGTACGCGGGAAAAGATCCCTCAGCTGTTGCCGTCGGGCGCGCTCGACGAAATCACGCTGCTGGTGATCACCAATGCCGTGTATTTCAAAGCCCAATGGGACGAGCCGTTCGAAGAGAGCCTGACAGAGCCGCAGCCGTTTCTGCTCGAGAGCGGCGCTGCGCTGACCACCGACATGATGTGCCACACGACCACATTCCGGTACACCCAGGACGATCTCGTCCGGGTCCTGGAACTGCCCTATATGGGCAACCGGTTCTCCATGCTGATCATTCTCCCAAGGGAAAAAAATGGCCTGGCTGCTGTGGAGCCGCAGCTGTCATACGAACGATTGCGCGAATGGCAGGCAACACTTGCGCCTGCGATGGTCAACGTCCGGTTACCCAGGTTCGAGTTTCGCCAGCCGCTGATGCTCGCCGATGTGCTGCAGGAAATGGGAATGCGCCTCGCCTTCAGCGACGCGGCCGATTTTTCCGGCATCACGAACAAGGCGCCGCTGATGATCGGTCAGGTGTTGCACGAGGCCTTCATCAATCTTGATGAGAAAGGCACGGAAGCCGCCGCAGCGACCGCCCTGGCGATGGTCCTGGGCGAAGCGGAGCCTGAAGAGCTGCCGCCTGTGATCGAGTTCCATGCCGACCATCCGTTCCTTTTCGCGATCGCAGAACAGGCGAACGGCGCGCTGTTGTTCCTGGGCCGGGTGAAAAACCCGCAGCCGTAGTCCGCCGACAGATCGAACAGCATCCGGATTCGGCTATATTGGCCGTTCGCTGTCGAACCCGATGTCTTGAATATCAAACGTCAACAACCCATAGACAGCCAGATCGTAGTCCATGACGTCGCCCGGCGGCGTTGGGCAGGATTGCGCGTCGAGCGACAGGCCGGCTTGCCGGTTCAATTCGAAAAGATCGGTCAGGCTCCCGATACTCTGCAAGCCTGGATTGCTTGCGATGACTCGCGCATCCGGCCGGGAGAACACCAGCGTGCCGTCATCGCCTCTCGCGAGGCCGAACCCGCCTTCGTGCATCAGCCGGTGATGGTGAGGGCACAACTGCACGAGGTTATCCAGATTGGTTTCGCCGCCATCCGCCCAGTGGGTGATGTGATGGGCATCGACATGTTTGTGCTGCGTGCACCCGGGAAAGCAGCACCCGCCGTCACGGGCCTGCAACGCCCGTTGCATCGCCGGTGGAATCGCACGGGTTTTACGGCCGATGTTGAGCGGCGTGCCATTTTCATCTTCGATCAGTGCGATGAGGCTACTGTCGCAGGCTAATCGCCGCACCGTATCGACGGGTAGCGCCGGCCCGTCTTCGATCTCGCATCGCCCCTGGCTGTCGTCACAAAGCGTTTCAGCGGAAACGTGCACCATCACCTGATACCGTTGCGCCGAAGAGAGCGACCGGGGCTCGCTGCCAAGGGTGGTCTCCGCCATCAACACCAGCGCGTCGGCCCGACGCTGAACAAAAGTAGCGTTCCCGCTATCGGGCCGGGACGTTACCGCGGTAACGTCTTTTGCAGTCTCAACATCTGTTTCCGCCGCTTTCTCCTCTTGCAACGCATCCACCGCCGCTTCCAGTGCCTTGAGCACCACCGCCCCCTGCTCCGGCGGTAATTTCGCCCTGATTACCAGGGTGCCGTCTTCGTCATAGAAATACTGAAGACTGCGTTCCTCGTGCTGGCATTGTGCTTTCTCGCGTTCCTCATTGCGTTTAACGCCGCGACAGGCCCGCACCAGCTTCTCCACCTGTGCGGCCGTGCCGTAGCGCGCAATCATCAACAGGTATTCCTCGTTATCTACCGTGGCCACGCGGGTCATCGCGCGCACCTTGGAAAAACTCAATTCTCCCGTTTTAAACCCCTCGCTGATCTGCGGCAGTGCCTGCAACGCATGGGCCACACGCACTTTTTCGCGCGCCGCATTCAAACCAATCCCGCAGCGCCAGTTCAGCCAGTGCGCACAGGATCGCAACCCCCACGCACCCCAGGGTTCCTCGTCATCCAACTCGACGATCAGCTGCAGCAATCGATAGGTGGCGGCATTGAGGTGTGCGCACAACTCAACGATCTCCTCCTCGAGTTGTTCGGCGCGGGTGCAGCGAGTTACCTCGACTGAAGCAGCGGGCATGGCGTAAATCCATATACTGTACAAATATACAGTATATGGAATTCTGCCGCTTTATCAATCAGTTATTGGCTGAGGAAATATCCGGCCTGATGGCGTTCGATTGACATTTAATTTCGCGTTGGCGTAGCCTCGGGAAGATAAGAAGAAAGAAATTGATGAGTCACTTT
This sequence comes from Gammaproteobacteria bacterium, assembly GCA_029861595.1. Taxonomy (GTDB): domain Bacteria; phylum Pseudomonadota; class Gammaproteobacteria; order JAHELT01; family JAHELT01; genus JAHELT01. The sequence goes on along the minus strand of JAOTYY010000053.1, from coordinate 9,839 downwards.
TCCCGAGCGTAACGCAGGGGCCGTTACTTGATTCGACATTTGCGACGAGGCTTCTGGCTTCGTTTGCGCTGGAGGGATCATGATACGAACGGTGTCGGGCGTTATCTGCGTGACGTTCGGGTGTGCAGCGGTTCTGATTGCGGCGCAGGCGATCGCAACAACCGCGATTCCCAACTATCTCTCCGAATCCGGTGTCAATCCGACACGCGGCTATGCGGTCGACTCCAGCGGCACCGAGTCGATCGATCCAATGACTGGTGTTCTGCGCCTGAACTACACGGACTTGGTGGCCCCTGGCAATGGCGGCCTCGACATTGTCGTGCAACGCAACTACCACACGTCGCCGGGCGCTGGCGGGGGTGTCGGGCAGCTTCGTTATGAGTATCAGATAAACAACGGCGTCGGCTGGGACATGCATTTCGGACGTGTGCTCAGTAACGAACTTGCCTGTCTCAATGACAACATTGATTCTCGGCAAAACCCGGTGCTGCAATTACCGAACGGGTCGAGGCAGGTGTTTTTTCGTCCTATCGGTAATCCCGGTTACGATTGGATTACCAAGGATCGCTGGATAGCAACGTGCCAGCAGTACACCTATACGTCGGGCAGCCAGACGTATAACACGGCCGGGTTCAGTGTGCGCTCTCCGCGAGGCGTCACCTACACCTTCAGTTGGAATGACATCTGGTTAGGCGACAGTCTGTTGAACATTCCGGACGCCTATGTGTGGTATCCATCGCGCATAGAAGACCGTAACGGTAATTCGCTGGACTTCACTTACCGCACCAAGAATCAACACAACTGGCCGATTCTCGATCGTATCGATGGCAACGACGGGCGTGTCGTTCTTTTCGAATATCTGGATGCTGCGGGAAGCGATGCGCGTGTGTCCCGCGTGGAACTGGCTGGCAGCCTGGGCGCCGGTGGGTCGCAAATCTGGGACTACAGTTATGAGCAGCTGGCGGGTTCGAGCGACTACTTCCTGGTGAGAGTAGACGGCCCAGATGGTTATCGCTGGTCGTATGGCTATTATCTGACTGGTGCGAACGGTGATCCTGAAATTTTCAAGATGCGGGAAGTAACCGCACCCTACGGCGGCCGGACGCAGTACACCTACCAATATATCAATCGCAATCCCCTGTCCTCGTTACTTGATGTCGTGGTCGGTGTGGAGACCAAGTCCACTTACAACACCACGGGCCCGTTGGGGCCCATTCTCGAAGGTGTCTGGACATACGATTATTACTTCGAAGACGGCACGCCGTTCGATTACACAAGTGTTGTCAAACCTGACGGCTCACGAGTGGTTTACCTCCATTGTGCGACGAAGGCCGCCTTGACGGGGCAGCTTAGTGCCTGCTCAGGTGGCGAAGAAGGCGCTCTGGTGCGCAGGGAAGTCTATCCGACGACAACTTCATCCTCTCCCCTGCAGACCGAAGACTACACATGGGGCGGCCAGGCAATCTCCTACCAGTTCGATTACCGGCCAGGTATCGAGCTTATTTTCCAGAGTGCAACCTCACGCATCCTTTTGGATCGAACGATCACACGCGATGGCGTTGCACATACGACAAGGTTTCTCAACCAGGATAGATATGACAATGCCGAAATCGTTGTCGAATACGCCGGTCCGACCAGCACCGCCGCGAACACGCGGCAAACCAATGCAACGTACTTCATCGATACCGATTTGTGGATTATCAAACAACTCGCGAATGAGAGCATGCTGGATGTTTTTCCCCACCCTGGCATTCAGCGCTCATTCGACTCTAACGGAAACTTGACCACGTTGAGCGAATACGGGCGCACTACTGCGTTCGATTACTACAATTCTGGAGATGTTCGTGAGATCAGGGATCCTCGTGGCAACGTTACGCAATTCTCCAACTACTATCGCGGTATCGCACGTAACGAAAATCGGCCGCAGAACGTAAATATCTCGCGCACCGTGAGCGTTTTGGGGCACGTTCTGAGTGAAACGGGCGGACGACAGCTTACCACCGGATTCGAGCGTGACGGCTTTGGGCGAATCACGAACATCAGCACGCCCCGGACCGACGACAACGATGTCAGCGTACAATGGAGTTTTTCCAACGCTACGGCACTGGGCTTCAAGGGCCGTCGACTGACACGCGGTTCGTTTATCGAAAACCGTGTGGTGGATGGATTCGGGCGTGAGCTGTCGGTAACGGCGGACGGCATCGAGAAGACGTTTGCGTATGACGCGCTAGGGCGCAAAACGTTCGAATCGTATCCGCACAGCAACGAAGGCACGGCGTTCGAGTACGATGCACTGGATCGATTGACAAGGCTTGTGCACAGCGTGGACGGCAGTTCGATCGAGTACAGCTATCGCGGTGAAGGAAGTGACAAAACGGCCGTAACGGTGACAGACGAGCTGGGTAATGTCACCACTAACGTATATCACGCTTACGGCGATCCCGAGGAGCGCTTTCTCGAGCGCATCGATCAACCCGAATCGGTGACTACACTTATCGAGCGCACCCGGCGTGGCGACGTTCTGTCGATTCGCCAGGGCAGGACCGGTGCGGATCCGGATGACTTCGTGACCCGCCGTCTCGTGTATGACAGCCGCTACCTCGTCGATTCGGAGAGCCACCCCGAGATAGGCAGTATTGACGTGGGATTCGACGACGCCGGCAATAAAACGTCCAGCTTTGTTGCGTCGATAAACCAGGGCACGTCGGGTACTACAACGTTCCTGTATGACGATCTCAATCGGCTCGAATCGATAGATTTCCCGCCATCCTCGCCTGATATCAGCTATACATACGACGCTAACGATAATTTACAGACAGTCAGCCGCGGCGGAATCGTGCGAAGTTACTCGTATGATGAAAACGACAACCTGATCGGGGAAACCATCACCATAGACGGCCAGCTGACCTACACCGTCAGCTATAGCTTCAATGCCAATGACGCGTTGTCGCGCATCACCTATCCCGGTGGACTGTCGATTGAATATGCACCCAATGCCCTGGGATGGCCGACCCAGGTGGGTGTCTACGCCAGCAACGTGAACTACCATTCCAACGGTGCATTGTCGTCAATGACTCTTGCGCCGGGCGTTACTGTCAGTATCGATCAAACTGGTCGGTTGTTGACTGGCGTGATCAGCGCGGGAAGTACGGTCAATCTGAGTTATGACTACGACAACCACGCCAACGTTCGCGCAGTGACCAACGCTATCGAGCCGGCGAAAAGTGTCTCCAACATTACCTACGACGGCATTCACCGGCTACGAAGTGCAACGGCAAGCACGTTTGCCGGACGGATAGCATTTGACTATGACGATTGGGCGAACATCACGCGGCGCTCGCTGGGCTCACAGGTACAAACTTTCTCCTATCAGGACTGCCTGGACGTCCTCGACCCTGGCAGCTGTGTCCCGTCATTCAAACTGGAGAACGTATTCAACACCAACCGGGAGTACGACTACGATATCTATGGCAACGCAACGAGCAATGGCATTACCGCGTTTGTATACGACGATTCCTCGGATCTGGTGCAAGCCGGTAACGACACGTACCGCTATGACGGGCACCAGCGCCGAACAGTGATCACGACCGTTGCGGGATCCCGCGTCAGTCTGTACAACAAAGCCGGGCAGTTGTTGTTTGAAGACGATCGAATCAACAATGTGAAAACCTACTATATTCGACTTGGCGCCATGTTAGTGGCGCGCCACGACGAACTTTGTGAAGTAGGCGATCCAGACAGCGACAGCGACGGTATCCCCGATTGTGAAGAAACGTTTCTGGGATTCGATATCGATGGCACGGCGGATAGTGATGGAGACGGTGCAACCAATGCGGAGGAGTTTGCAGCTGGTTCGGACTATTACGAGAGTGATACCGATGAGGATGGAATACCTGACGGGTACGAAATCGACAACGGACTGGACCCCGCCAGTAACTCGGATCAATCTGCCGATCCCGATAACGATGGCTTGAACAATCTCGATGAATTTCTGAACGACACATTTGCCCGGCAAGCGGATAGCGATAACGATGGCATTCCAGATGGCTACGAAGTCGGCAACGGACTGAGGCCGCGCGCCGATGATGCTGATGGCGATCTGGACGGTGACGGCCTGGAAAACCTCGATGAGTACTTGTTTGGAACAAGAGCAGATAATCCCGATACTGATGGTGACAATCTGGCGGACGGCGCCGAAGTCGTCGTCCACAGAACCGATCCGCTGGAAGCGGATACGGACGGTGACGAAATGCCTGACGGTTATGAGGTGAGTTTCGGTCTGCAGCCGACTGTCGATGATGCTGATGGTGATCTGGATAGTGACGGATACAGTAACGGGCACGAGTTCTCGGCGGGATCCGACCCCGGTAACGCAAACGACACGCCGGCTATTGGCGCGCAGATATGGACCCTGGGAAGCCTGTCCCGGATCGCTGTTACCTCCAATCGTGTCATAAGCATTGAGCGTACGTCGCCGGCGTTCGGGTTTGCGCTGCGTGGTTACCGGCTGTATGGGGGAACTCTTAGCTGGGAACGCGTTCTCGACGGTTCCGTGGTCAGCGATCCGTCGGTAGCCGCCGATGATTCGATCTATTTTATGACCGTCGACAACGGCGACTTGCTTTTGCACGCACGCGGCGCGCAGGGAGAGGCCCGCTGGAGTCGCAGCCTGAGCTCCGCCGGCACAGTAGGCACGCCTGCTATCGATCGGCAGGGTAATGTGTACGTCGTGGCAAACACTAACAGCAACAGCGGAATAGTGCGTTCCTACGACGCGTCAGGTCAAACTCGCTGGACGTTCGAGTCCAACACTGCGCGGTTCGATACCGCGCTGGCAATAGGTCCGGACGGCACCGTTTATGCCGGCACCGAGGCTCCGTTCAGCAATAACCCCAGAATCTACACGCTGTATGGGATAGACGGACAAACCGGCGTGCAACGTTACGTAGTCAACTTTGATGCGGGAATCAACAAGGGTGAATTTGGTACCGGCATCGCCGTGTCCAACGACGGCACCGTTTACTATGCCGATGGAGAAGGCCGATTGGTCGCGCTGACTTTGACACTGGTAGAGAAGTGGCGCCACGATGCAGAGTTCGTCGATACGATTCCGGTGGTGACGCCTGACGGTGGCGCCGTTGTGTCGGCCGGATGTTTGCTGCAGGTTGTCAATTCCGACGGCACACCGCGTTGGAGTCGTTGCTTCAATGGCAGCCTGATTTCGGCCGCCGCCGTTGGGAAAGACGGCACGGTTTACATCGGCAGCACCGACGGTCGCTTCCACGCAGTCAATGCCGATGGCTCCGACCGGTGGAGCGATCCGCAGTTGCTGAGCACGCAGAGCGTCGTCTTTGCCCCCGCGCTGATTGACAGGGGTGTGCTGTACGCTAATTCCACATTCGACCTGCAATCCATGCGCGCTTACACAGTGCAACCGAGCAACGTGGCAGACAATCAATGGACCATGGATGGTTTCAATGCGCGTCGCGGCGCATTGGCGGAAAACGCTTGCGGCTATAGCGATGCGGACAAAGATGGAATGCCCGACTGCGTCGAAGCGGCGGTCGGCGGCGACGTTACCGCAGGCGGTGATGAGGATGGCGACGGGTTGAACAATCTAGCAGAGTTTGTCGGCGGTACGGCTATTGGCAACGCGGATACCGATGGTGATGGCCTGGGTGACGGGGCGGAAATCGCGGCTGGGGCGAGTCCATTGATTGCCGACAGCGACGGCGACGGGCTCGGAGACAATGACGAGGTGACACAAGATCTCGATCCGGGGCACCCGGACACCGACGGCGATATCATGCATGACGGATACGAAATTGCCGAAGCACTCGATCCCGGCGATCCGGGTGATGGCGCTTCCGGTCAGGATGTCGACGGTGACGGATTCGACAACGTCGTTGAGTTCCGGTATCGATCACGTGCGGGTGACGCGTCATCCTTCCCTGGGAGCACTGCAGCAATGACGCTTACGCCGGTTTCCATCAACCTCTCGGGGACGGCTACCGGTGATCGCTTCAGCGACTCTCCGGCGACCAGCGGCGACGGGCGCTACGTGGTATTCCGCTCGCAGGCCACCGATCTGGTCCCGGGTGTTACTGCCGCGGTCTACCAGGTTTACTGGCGCGATCGTGAATCCGGCACCACCCGTCTGGTGTCGCTAGCGCCGGACGGTGTGACGCCCGGCAATTTCGGCAGCGGCTTGCCTTCAGTAAGCGACGATGGCCGTTACGTGGCGTTTGTATCCGCTTCCACCAATCTTGTCGCCAGCGATGGTAACGGTTTTAACGATGTCTTCGTGCGTGATATGACACTCGAAACCACGGTGCTGGCTTCGCACGCTAGTGCGGACCCGGGCGGCGCGGATGCTAGCAGCCTCAATCCACAGATCTCGCGCAACGGGCGGTTTGTCTATTTCACGTCGAGGGCCACCAACATCGCCGGTGACCACACCGATTCACTGGAGGACATATTCCGCTACGACATTGCGGCGCAAGATAATGTGCTGGTTTCGGTCAGCACGTCGAGCCCGAGCAGCGGCAACGGTTGCAGTTTTCCGCCCGCGATTACCCCTGACGGCCGTTATGCGGCATTTCGCTCTGTAGCCAGCAATCTGGTTGGTGGTGACAATAATGGCAGGGACGACGTGTTTGTACGCGACGTGGAGGCTGGTACGACTGTGCTGGTCAGTCGCAATGTCAGCGATGCAGCACCTGGCAACAATTCCAGCCTGTCAGCCGTTATCAGCGATGATGGCCGTTATGTTGCCTTTAATTCACTGGCGAGCGATCTCGTGGCGGAGGATTCGAATCGCCAGCAGGACGTTTTTCTGCATGATCTTGGATCCGGTGTAACCAGCCGGATCAGCGAAGCGCCCGGCGGAGTTTCGGCTAACAGTTTCAGTTTCGTCGAAGACATCTCCGCCGACGGTCGTTATGTTGCTTACACATCTGCAGCCACCAATATCAGTTCTGTCGACAGCAATGGCAACGACCAGGATGTTTTCCGCTACGATCGAACAACCGGATCGAGCGAACTGGTGTCGGTAGACGTGGAAGCCAGCGGCAGCGGTGATGATTTTAGTTCGGCCCCGCAAATCTCGGGTGATGGCCGCTACGTGAATTTTCTCTCCCAGGCCACCAATCTGACCGACGATGTTGACCGGAATGGTTTTCCGGATGTCTATCGGCGCGATATGTTGATAGCAGACACAGCGCTGGTATCCACCGGCCTGTTCCCAAATCGTTCGGGGGCCGGCGCCAATACCGACTTCTACACCAGCCGGGATGCGGCGTCGTTAGCATTCGCAACACGCGCGGAAGACATCGTTCTCAATGACGCTAACGGCCAGGAATCGGACGTGGTATTCGCTGGTCCGCGAATTGCGCGGACCCAGCCAGGCGCAGTCAGTCTGGCAGTCAATAGTAGCAGTCCGCAGACGAGTGGCGCGGTAGTTACGCTCAATGCTGTTGCAGATGGTGCGCAGGGCCCGGTGGAGTATCAGTTTCTGTTCAAGGGTGCGTCCACCGGCGACATGTGGCGACTGCTGCAGGATTACTCCACCTCGGCCACCATGAGTTGGAACACGCAGGGACTATTGGGGAAACACCGACTGCAGGTGCGTGCTCGTTCCCAAGGCACACTGCCCGAAACCGAAGTTCGCGACAAACTCGGTTTCTGGCTCAACGATGTCAATCCGACCGTAGACGCACAACTGACCGCGGCACCATCGAGCCCGCAGATAGCGGGTATGCAAATCTTGCTGAACGCGTTCGGCGTTGGTGGCAGTGGTGTCTACGAGTACGGGTTCGATATAAAGGGCCCGGCTACCGCTGAAGAATGGGTGGAACTGCGCGACTATGGTACACAGAGCACTTTTCTTTTGGATACCACCGGGTATCCCGGTCAACACAAGCTGCGTGTGCGGACTCGCGATGCCGGCAGCGCGGATAAACCGGTTAAGGCGAAACTGAAGTTCTGGGTGAATGACTCTAATCCGGCTACCGGGGCGAGCCTCAGCGCTACCGTTCCCAATCCGGTCGCTACAGGTACTGTGGTGGCGGTGACCGCAGCTGGCAGCGGGGGCAGTGAAGACTACGACTATTTATTCCGGGTCAAAGGTCCGGCGACACAAGAAATCTGGCAAGACCTGCAAACGTATTCGAGCAACGATACCTTGAGCTTAGATGCAGCCAATTACCTGGGCGAGCATAAAGTGCAGGTGCTGTTGCGTAATGCCGGGACTCTCGATCAGCCTGTCAAAGCCTCGATGAAGGTGTGGGTGAACGGGGAGACGCCAACCACTGGTGCGACGCTCAGCGTTACCCCGGAAGATCCGCAGGCCGTTGGCGTGGCCGTGACTTTGTCGGCAACGGCCAGTGGCGGAACTGGCAGCTATGAGTACGCCTACAGCTACAAGGGCTCGTCCACCAACGGCAAATGGACAGATTTGCGCGCTTACACCACCGACCCACTCTATAATTGGGAAACTGCGGGGCTGTTACCGGGCAAATACAAACTGCGCGTAGAAGTACGCAACGCCGGCACACTCGACCAACCGGTCAAGGTCAAAACGACCTACATTCTGAAGTAGGGAAAATTATGGAAGCAACAACTCGAACCAGTCGATCTGTCGGAACGTTGTCGGTTGTTATGCGCTGGGCGTTGGCCACGCTTCTGTTACTCCAAACAGCCCTGCCGGTTCACGCGGGCAGCCGCGTTACCTACTATATAAACGATGCGCTGGGCAGTCCCGCGGCTACTCTGGATGAAGCGGGCGCGGTAATTGAACGCGCTGACTATCTGCCTTACGGGGGTTCAACCGACACATCGGGCAATGCATCCACAAACGCCATAGCTCGCATCGGATATACGGGCCATGTCCAGGACGATACAGGCCTCGTGTACATGGGTGCGCGCTACTTCGATCCGGTGGCCGGGCGTTTCATGAGTATGGACCCGGTGGGTTTTGACGAGGCGAACCCACAATCGTTTAACCGGTATCAGTATGCGAATAATAATCCTTATCGGTATGTTGATCCGGACGGAAGAGAGTCGATTGACATTCAGTTCGCGGACTCAGATGGTTCTCGTGCGACCAGTGGGCAAATTCTAATTACGGTGGCGGGTACGTTTTCCCCGCTTTTGATGCACCCTGGAATCGCAGCGCTGGTTGCGAAAGAAGCAGCTGCTGAGATTAGTGGCATTGATTTATTCAGTTTAAGAGGGCTGTTGACGAGTGGTGCGAAGATTTCTACGAAAAGAATAACTGAATTAGCAGACTCGAATATCACCAACTCAAAAATTACAGTCTTAGGCCACTTTCCCGGCTATATCGAAAAAGCCAAAGATAGAGGGGCTAGTTTTTTTGATATCGGTGACGTGTGGGATTCCCTTACGGATACGCAACGGTGGGCTGCTAACAAGCGTTTCCTGGACAGGATTGCGGGGAAAGGTGACCAAATACTGCTTTCACTGCCGAAAACAAAAATTCGCCCGGGCTCGTATCTGGAACGGGAGATTCAGTACTCTGTGAAAGAAAAAGGCTATCGTTGGATTAATCAATGGTCGCTGAAACAAAAATGAATGAACTTATTACTTTCATAATATCTCATTTTTCTTTTCTCTATTACAAGTGCGGGGCGCGCTTTGTCGATTCGGTAGTCCGCGGGTCAAATGCGCTACTCATTCTAGAAATGGAGGATCTAAGGCTGCGATTCGTTAGAGATAGGGGGCAGATATTCTTGGACTTTCAGAGCAGTCATAATGCGTCTAGGGATGATTGGTTTTCATATGATGTTATTCAACAATTTGTTACTAACGAAACTATAGAT
>JAOTYY010000260.1 GCA_029861595.1 Gammaproteobacteria bacterium | reverse complement strand
CTCTATACGGCCGAAGAAGTAATCAATCTCGCCGCCAAAGGTGACGTACTGATCCGCGGCTGGGGGGCGACGTATGTGCTGGGGCCGGTTTCGCACGTCGTCTGCGTCCGGGTATGCGCACCGTTGCAATTTCGTGCGGCAAACCTGATGCGGCGCATTGGCGTCGATGACGAGCGGCTCGCGAGAAAGGAAGTGGAAAAAAACGATGCGGCGCACGGCAGGACCATGCGCCAGCTGTTCGATGTCGATTGGCGCAATCCCCTGCTGTACGACCTGGTGCTGAACACTGCGAAGATTCCGGTCGACGATTGTGTCGCCACGATTGCCGGGCTGACCCGCCGCTCCGTGTACGAGGAGACCGAGCAATCCCGCGCGCAGCTCGCGGACCTGCAACTCGAGGCGAGAATTCGCACCGCGTTGAAAGACGACCCGAGAACCCAGGATGCCGGACAGTTTTTTGACATCGTGCTCGAGCACACGACCGGCAAGGTGAAACTGGTCGGTGTCGTGCACTCCGAAGCGTTTAAAGAGGAGGTCGAAGAAATTGCGGCTGGCGTTGAGGGAGTCACCGAGATCGACAATCAGTTGACGGTTGCGGTGCTGACGTCCGTGTAGCGGCGCCGGTCGCTGCGACGCGCAAGGCGGCATGTGGCTGCCGTATCTGTCAGCGCACCGCGCTGTCCGGTTGCAACAGGGAAATCGTTCATGGTTGCCAAGCACTTGTGTAGATTGCCATCCCGCCGCATGAATTTGCTTGTATTGTCACTGTGCGCTGCGTTGTCCTGGGGCTGCGGCAGCGATCCCGAGTTGCCGCTGCTGGCGGCAAGCGACCGCGTGCTGGCGTTCGGCGACAGCCTTACCTACGGTACCGGGGCGCCCAGGGGCCAGAGTTATCCGGATGTGCTGGCGGGTCTTATCGGGCGCGAGGTGGTGAATGCCGGTGTACCGGGTGAGGTCACTACCGAGGGTCTGCAGCGTTTGGGCGGCGTGCTGGAGAAGGTGTCTCCCCGCCTGGTCGTGTTATGCCATGGCGGCAACGACATGCTGCGCAAAAAGAACCTGGCGGCGGCCGAGTCGAATCTGCGCTCGATGATCGAGACGATTCGTGGCACGGGTGCCGCGGTGATCATGCTGGGGGTACCCAGGCCCGGTGTGTTCCTCTCTACCGCGAAATTTTACGAGCGCATTGCCGAGGATATGCGAGTGCCGATCGAAGCGGACATCGTGCCCGACCTGCTCGGCGACCGGCAGTACAAATCTGACACCGTGCATCCCAATGCCAGGGGGTATGCAAAGCTTGCGGCCGCAATCGACAAGCTGCTGAGGGAGCGGGGCGCTTTGTGAGCACCGCCCGCGCATAGAAAAGGCGGGTCGCGGACCCGCCTTTGATAGTGAGATCTGACTGCCCGGTTAAACGGTGAAGCGACGCCGGCGAATGGCGACTGTCACCAGACACAACAAGCCTATAGCGCCGATTCCCGATGCCGTCGACGCATTGTCGCCCGAGCTCAGGCTGCTTGCTGCATTCGCAACTGTACCGGTTAAGGGATTGACGACGCCGTCGCAGATATCGTCTGGTATGACGGCAGGGGTGTTGCCCCGAACTATGCCCACGCCCAGTTCGTCGCCGATCACCACGGGCGCGTCGGCATCGCCTATAAACACGCAGAAGGCGAGGTCAGTCGATGGTCTTACGGCGGCGTTGAATAGCGCCCCCGCGCCAGTGAGTTGGACTTCAATCGGGCCGTTACCGGTAAAAGTCACTGCGCCGCCTGACATGGAGAAAAACTCTGAAAGGAGCGCCGGAATCACTACCCGATACTGAACGGTCACACCGCCTGGTACTGCGCCTTCGAGCGTCACTTCAAATTGTATGGTGGACTCTGTCAATGGCATTTCCGCATCGCCAATCGACACCGTCGCCGGCAGGGCCGCGGTGATGTTGGCGGTGTCGGGCGCGCTGTCGACGGTGCCGTCGTTTACGATCAGCTGCGCTACGTAGGTGCCTGCCACGTCGGGTGTGAACGTCGGCATCTCCAGGGTCGGATTATCGATCGTTGCGGTACTAGTGTCCGGTCTGACGATGAGTGACCACTCGTAGGTCAGATCATCCCCGTCCGGATCGGAAGAGCCGCTGCCATCCAGGGTGTAGGCCACGCCGACGAGCGCGCCGTCATCGGGCCCTGCGTCCGCCAGCGGCGGTGCGTTCGCGCCGGCCATGATCGTCACGGTATCCGGCACGCTGTCCTCCAGGCTGTCGTTGACGATCAATTGCACGACATAGGTGCCAGAAACATCAGCGACGAAGTTCGGGTTCACCGTATTCGCATTGACGAGCATCGCCGCGCTGTTACCGGGAATGCTGGTAAGCGTCCAGGCGTACGTGATCAGATCGCCGTCCGGGTCGGAGGAGCCGCTGCCGTCCAGTACCACGTTGTCGCCCGGAGCAACGCTTTGCGGATCTCCCGCGTCCGCTATCGGCGGGCTGTTGTCCATTGTGGTGATCGTTGCGCTGTCGGGTGCGCTATCGGCCTGTCCGTCGTTAGCGACCAGCGTGGCGACGTAGTCGCCTAACAGGTCTGCAACGAACGTCGGATTGACGATGGTCGGATCGGAAAGCGTTACCCCGCTGCCGTCAGGTGCAGTCACAGTCCAAAGAAATGTGAGCTGATCGCCATCGACGTCCGTACCGCTGCCATTGAGCTGCACGGTGCTTCCCGCCACTACCGACTGATCGGGACCGGCATTGGCCACCGGTGGCGTGTTACCGTGTTCGGTTACGATTTTAATCGTGCACGGAAAGCTGTCGATGTGGCCATCGTTGACGACAAGGGTAGCCTCGTACGTGCCAGCTATGTCGGCGACAAACGTGGGCATCACCACGTTTGGATCAGAAAGCTGTGCGTTGCTGCCCGGCGGTGTTTCCAGCGTCCAATGATAGGTCAGCGAATCGCCGTCGGCATCGTAGGATCCGGAACCGTCCAGCACGACAGTTTCACCGCGCATGACCGTTTGTGATGCGCCGGCGTCGGCCACCGGTCGCGTGTTGTGTCCGCCGTCGCCGGCCAGCGCCGTTATACACGCAAGTGAAGCAGCTCCAAAAGCAACCCAACGCAACATACGAATGCTGTTCATCTAATCTCTCCCAGTTTGGAACGTGTCTGCGCCAACGTTAGACACGTTTACCGCTAGGGATTATTTGCTATGTTTTGTAGTTTTCTTGTCACTACTTCGATGGCGCTATCCACGTCGAACTGGCACTCTGTGCCGAGCACGCCCGTCCACGAACAAGGTTATCATGAAACATACCGGCGGTTTAATAACGCGTTTTGTAAAGATAATCGACGTCTGATCACGACAACGCTGGTCAGCGCTCTGACGCATGGGCGGTCACGCCCGGAGCTGCAAACAACGGTTGTGAAACGTTTAACGCAAATATAAATACCAGCAACGCAAACAACGCCCACCAGTGCATGCGCGGACTCTCGACTAAATCATTGCGTACATTGTCGTCAATCGCGGACGCGAAACGATGAAACAGTCCACACAAACATGTTCGCCGCGCGAAGCGGCGGCACTGTCAGCAGGCCATTTTGCCTATCCGCCGACCTTGATCAGTTCAACGTCGAAGATCAGTGTTTCGTTGGGGCCGATGTTGGCGCCTGCGCCACGCTCGCCGTAAGCCAGTCCAGAGGGCACGTAAAAGCGATAGGTGGCGCCTTCTTTCATCAACTGAACACCCTCGGTCCAGCCGGGAATAACACGGTTCAGTTGAAACGACGTGGGTTCACCGCGTTTGAACGAACTGTCGAACTCGGTTCCGTCGATCAGGGTGCCGCGATAGTGAACGGTGACGTTATCAGCCGCGGTGGGTTGTTTGCCACTGCCTTCACTGATCACTTCATATTGCAGGCCGCTGGTGGTGGTGGTCACGCCTTCGCGTTTGCCGTTGTCCGCCAGAAAGGCGCTGCCGCGCTCCAATGCTTGTTTGCCCTGATCCTGTCGCAGCTGGCGTTGAAAAACCTGCAGGGTGCTGTTGGCCTTGGCGATCGATTCACTTTCGCGTGTTTGCCCGAAGCCCTCCTTGAAACCACGCGCGAGATCCTCCGTTTGAATCTCCACGCCGAAGTTCCGCAACTGCTCGGTCATGCTGGCGCCAACCACCAGTCCCAGTGCGTAGCTGAGTTCCTGGTTGCTGGGTTGCGTTTGCGCGACAACGTTGGTGGCGAAGGAGACTGCGAACAGGATCGACAGGGTTTTGTACATGGCTGGTCCTTGTGGTGGGCGGAATGAATGGTCCGAACCCCAAGACTGCCAGCGAACACCAGACGGTCAGTTGAGCGCGGTCCTGGCGGCACGATAACCGATTCGGGCACGCGATTCATCCGTCTGTACGCTGCTCCAGGAATCGGCACACGGGGTATGTCGGGATGAAACGGGCCGTTGCGGCGGATCGCGGACGGGGAAACGGCCCGATTGCGAGTCGTTCCCCAGCACAGAGAGGATCGACTGGTCGCGCCACCTTGCGGCTCGTCCCGTCCAAGGAAGAACGGGCCGGATTGTTCCCGTGATTCGACTAAGTTACTGCTACTTCCAGCCGCGCGACACCGGCAATCTCGCCGAGCAGGCGATCACCGCGTTGCACCGGCCCGACCCCGGACGGCGTGCCCGTGAAGATCAGATCACCGGCGGTGAGGGTAAACAGCCGCGACAGGAAAGCGATCATCTCCGGTACTTTCCAGATCATCTGATTGAGGTCGCCTTCCTGGCGCAGTTCTCCGTTGACGTAAAGCTGCACGGCACCTGCGCCCGGATGTCCGATCGCGGCAGTGGGCACTATCTCCGTGCACGGCGCTGCATGTTCGAAAGCTTTACCGATTTCCCACGGTCGGCCCATTTTCTTCATCTGCCCCTGCAGATCCCGCCGGGTCATGTCCAACCCGACCGCGTAGCCGTACACCAGATCCAGCGCCCCATCCACGGGGATGTCCGTGCCGCCCGACGCCAGGGCGACCACCAGTTCCAGTTCGTGATGCACGTCGGCTGTCTGCGCCGGATACGGAAACTTGCCGTCGAGCACCAGCGTGTCGGGGTTTTTCTGGAAGAAAAACGGATCTTCGCGATCCGGGTCGTGACCCATTTCAATTGCGTGTGCGGCATAGTTGCGGCCAACGCAATAGATGCGGTGTATGGGAAAGTGCTCGTCGCTGTCGCG
>JAOTYY010000051.1 GCA_029861595.1 Gammaproteobacteria bacterium | reverse complement strand
CCCCGAGCGCCCCGAGAACCACCGCAGTGGTAGTACCGATCCCGCCAGCTCCCGCGACCACGGTGCCACCGGCGGTTGCGAGACCCAACCAGCTGGCCGGTGGCGCCTGCACCAGCAGAACATTGTCATCTATGCCGGCAATTGCTACCGGCATCGGACTCGACTCCGCGGTCACCGTCACAGAGTCACCGATCGCTCCCGCCAGAAAATCTTCCGCGCGTTGGATGTGCGCACGATTCGCCACACTGAGCGGACGGTCGCTTACCTTCTGGCCGTCAAAACCGGCGAATCGTCCGCTCCGGAGAACGAATGTCTGGCTTGTTTCGGTGATGCCGTCGCGCGTCACTTCGAGGGCCTGCCCATCGGGCGAACCGATGTTCAACTCCCCTTCTTTGAGGGCTACACCGCGTGCGGCGTATGAAAACAATTCAGTGCCGCGAATGCCGATCAAGGCCACGGTGTTGGCAACCGTGCGCGGTTGCTGCCCCACATCCAGCAACCGTTTGAAAGCGAAGTAGGCCCTGCCCGCCAGGTGAATCAGCCAGGAGGGTGTCTTGACGTTCAAGCGGCTCGCTTCCTCGAGCACCGTGATCGGATCACCGTCGAAGTCGACCACCACGCGGCCGTCGGTGCCTGTGCGCACGGTCTCCGTTTCACGCACCACGAAGCCCACATCACCGGCCGAGCGAGCTGTACCATCGGCACCTATCACCTGTACGTCACCTACCAGCTTGACGAGCCTGCCGTGATAAACCTGCGACGTGGCGAACTCACTCGGTTGCAGGATGACCTGACGTACAGCAGGCGCAGTCCCGCCGGCTGTCACTTCGGCCGTGAAGTTCTGCGACTTGACAACGTTGTCGTCGCCGGATTTGACCAGCAGGTAATAGTCGAGCGTCCCGGCGTCCTGCGCCAGCGCCGGCAACGTTGCCGTATAAACGTTCTTGGCATCGCTCGCCGGGGCCATAGCGGCGAAAACGTAATCCCCGCCCTGTCCGGCGCGGAAATAAGCGCGCACCAGCTCGATCCCCGAGTTCTCGTCCTTCACCTCGGCCTGCAGCACGATACGCGCACCGGCCTGCACTTCCTCCGGGGGGTTGTGGGTGATCTCGACCTCGGCCCAGAGAGTCGCGCAGAACAGCGATACCGTAGCCAGCACAACGCCGGCCCAAGAGCGATGAATAGTCCGCAACATGGTTCTTCCTCCTAAACCAAGACGACGGCTACATTTGCGAAGTGTGTACCGACGCCATACAGCGAAGTATCTTCTGATCGCCGGTGAAGACTTGCTTCAAGGCTGCACATGTTCGGCGGTGTTCCGCGTGCCATCGACGCCTCGCTTCTGCAATACTAGCAGAGAAAACGGACTGCGCTCGCTCACCGCGGCGGGCCCACTACTGGAGCATCGCTCTTAGTGCAACCGGACCGGCACTGCAGCGAAATAGCGACCCCGCCAACGCACGCAACTGTAAGGATTGACCAATGCCCGAGCGTCTTTTCACCGCCTTCTGGAATCTCGAAAACCTGTTCGCACCGGCGAATTACCCGGAGCGACCGGAGTGGCTGGCGCGTGCGATACGCAGCGATCTACGCGGCTGGAGCACCGAGCTGTTCCGGCACAAGCTGAAGCAGCTGGCATCCATCATCGAGCAATTGAACGACGGCAACGGCCCCGACCTGCTTGGTGTGTGCGAAGTCGAGAACAAGTTTGTAATCGATGAACTCTGTGCACTGCTCAACGAGCGCACGGCGCAGCGCAATTACAAGCCGGTACACGCCGATGCAACCCGCGACCAGCGCGGCATCGATACTGCGTTTATTCACGACAGCAGGACCCTGCAGGTCAATCGTCAGGAAATATTTTCACATTGGGTGATGAGGCGTACCGGCACACGCGACATCACCCAGGCCACGTTTGTAACGGGCAACGGCGCGGAACTTGTGGTGCTGGCGAACCACTGGCCGTCGCGCAGCGGGGACAGCGGCGGCTCGAGCAGCGGGTATCGTGCTGTCGCCGGCGAAACCCTGGCTTACTGGCACGAGCGCATCCGCGAGATCAAAGGCGCGGACATCGCGGTTGTCGCATTTGGCGATTTCAACGACGAGCCGTTCGATCGCTCCATAACCGAACATGCGCGCGCCACTCGCGAGTTGCGTGATGTCGAGCGCGCCCGATCGGCCAGGTTCTACAACCTGTCGTGGCGCTTCCTGGCGCAATCGGCGCTGGACCTCAGGGGAAAGCAGCGTAGCTTGAACGGCACGTTGTACTACCGCGGTGACGGCAACGTGTTCGATCAGATACTGGTGTCACAAGGTCTGGTAAAAAACCGCGGCGCTTTTCGCGCGCTGTCGCACACCGCGCGCATCGAAGCGTTCCCGGAAATGATCGACAGCAAAGTCACGCCGGCGCCGATCCGCTTCGGCCTGCCGAGGGGCAATGCCCGGAAAAACGTCAACCGTGAGGGCTTCAGCGACCACTACCCCGTGTCACTGACGATAGAAAGCCGCTGATCTCAGCCGCAGCCGTTGGTGCATTTTACGTGCGCCAACCCTGCTCCTCCCCCAGGGCGAGGGGCTTTTTAGTTCCCTCTCTCGCCCGGCAATCGATGCACCTGCGTCGCGTAACGCCCGTCCGCCTCGAGCGTAATGGACCGGTAGCCAGCTGCTTTCCTGTCGAAAGTCTTCTCCGCGCGAGCGCCGAACTGCACGCAGGTCGATGGCGTGGTGCATACCCCGGCCGCACCGATACCCCCGGACCATTCCTGATGAACATGACCGGCGCAGAGAAGTTTCACCTGCGAGGAATCCTCGATGAGCGACACCAGTTGCTGCGCCTCGTTGAGCCCCAGCGAATCGAGCCAGGCCACGTCGATAGGCACCGGCGGATGATGGATGAATATCAGCGTCGGTGCCTCAGGCTGTTCCTTCAGTCGCTCGCGCAACCAACCAAGCTGCCCGATGCCGACGCGCCCCTTCACTTCGCCCGGGACGTGGGAATCCAGCCCGGCGATGCACCAATTGCCGCAGCGCAGTGTGAAATTCAGCGAGTCGGAGCCGCGATCGAACAACTCGGGAAACACCTCTCGCAGTTGCACGGGATCGTCATGGTTGCCGGGTATGATACGACAGCGCTCCAGCCAGTCGCCCAGAGCCTCGCGCAACATTACATACGTCTCCCGGGCCTCGTCCTGCGCGAGGTCGCCGGTGAGAATCAGATAATCGAAATCACCGTGGCGGTCCCTGACCTGTTGCTGCACGGCTGCGAAACTCTCCCAGGTAGGCACCCCCGCCAGCAGTCCGTCACGACGTTTGTAGAGGTGCAAGTCCGTCAGTTGCACAATGCGAATGCTCATCGATCACCTTTGTCGCGTCAGGCGACGTATCATTGCACCTTCCGTTCGTCAGTCCCAGGAGCATGCACCCAATGGAACTCTACGGTATGGCATCGTCACGTGCACGGCGCGCGTTATGGGCCCTCGAAGAAATCGGGGCGGCGTTCACTTTCCACAAGGTCGATCTCTCCAAAGGTGAACACCGCCAGCCGGCTTTCCTGGCCATCAACCCCAACGGCAAGGTGCCGGTCCTCGTAGACGGCGATATCACCCTGTTCGAGTCGGGCGCCATTTGCAACCACATCGCATCGAAGCATCCACAAGCGAACCTGCTACCCGAACCTGGCAGCCGCGACGCGGCGCTCTGCCAACAATGGATCTTCTGGGTCGTCAGCGAGCTCGAACAACCACTTTGGAGCATGGCCAAGCATCGATTCATTCTGCCCGAAGCGCGGCGCATCCCGGCGATGCTCGACGTCGCCGCGTTCGAGTGGCAGCGGCCCAGCGACATACTCGCCGAGCATCTCAGCGGCCGCGAGCACATGGTCGGCGACTCGTTCACGCTCGCTGACATTTTCGTCGCGCACACGCTCAACTGGGCGCGCGGTGCGAAAGTGGATCTGCGCAGCGATGCCGCCGAGGCTTACCTGGACCGCATGCTGGCACGCCCGGCGTTCAAACGGACACTGAATTACTGAAGAAAGAAATTCCCCAAGTCGATGAGATCTCTTCGGCCCCGAAAGAATTGAGGCGTGTCGCCGTTGACCGAGATCAATCAAGTTTGACCGGCTGCTCGATACGCTCAGCCGCAATCGAACCAAATCGGGTAACACGTGTGAATACTGGCCACAACTCAGGCAACGTCGCAGTCAACATCGAGATCCGTTTCTTCAACAGCATCGCGCGGTACCGTAACGGCAAAGGCCTGTTCGAAGCCAGGAGCTTCCCCGCGGGAAGCGACATCGCCGATATACTCAGGAACTACGGCATCCGCCACGATGACGTCTTTCTGATTTTCGTCAACGGCCGCGACATCACCCCGCAGCTGAATGGCTTGCGCACCAGTTATGTGTTGGAGGACGGCGACGTGGTATCCCTCTCCGGACCCGTGCCCTACAGCTGGGGTTACGGAGCCCCGGTGGTCTGAATGGACTGGTTTTGGCGCGCCCGGCGGGATTCGAACCCACGACCTTCGGCTTCGGAGGCCGACACTCTATCCAGCTGAGCTACGGGCGCGTGATAGCGTGATTCTAATGTAACTGATTGAATTGGCGCGACTGTTTTCTCGCCCTCGGCTTCGAACCTCTCAGCCTCAAACTCGAAAAACACCTCCAGTCACACTTTTTGTCACACTACTGGGGGTTTCCATGGCTGCTTTCCGCAAGCGGAATGGTAAATGGAACGTGCAAATACGCAAGAAATCTGTTCAAGGGTCTATCAGCGGGACCTTTCTCACGAAGTCTGAAGCTCGGCTTTGGGCAGCCCCCGTAGAGGCCGATGTTTTTTCTTGTCCCGAGTACTTCGGAGACCGACTCACCCCCCCCTTCCGCGAGGTTCGGCTGAAGCACCCCCCGATAACCGACCGTCCCCAGATCATCGGTAGGCAGGGATGCCGACGAAGAGGATTATGAAAACGCGGCCGCGGCGCACGGCAGCTGATTGAACGCGGTACCTTGCTCCCGTTCGCTTGTTCGCGCCTGGCTGGTATCCACGCCACACTGGGGAACGAAGAAAAAGCAAATGAATATGCTATTGAACTCCTGAAATTGAAGCCTAAGTTCACTGTTCCGAGCTGAGCCAAGCGGTTGATCTACAAAAACGCCGAGGACCTCGAACGCGCATTCCAGAGCGCTGCATCGCCACCTCGCACCCTGCATCGGTGGTTGATCGATGATTCAGATCAAGCCGCGCAGCAGCGACGCGGCAAGAATGTTACCGACAGTCGGCACTTGGGCAACCGCTGCTACGGAGGAACGCGACGTGAACACGGAAATCATCCGGGAATCCTGGAGCGCGCTCGCGGGGCATCGACGGGAGTTCATCGAAGCGTTTTACGCACGGCTCTTTGAACGCTATCCGCAGTACCGCGGCTTGTTCCCCGAAAACATGAACGCGCAGCTCGAGCGAATGATCGAGATGTTAAGTTCGCTGGCGGAGTTCGCCGAGCACGCGCACCTGCTGGAACCCCACTTGAGAAAAGTCGGTTTTGCGCACCGCAAGACCGGTATACACGCCAGCGACGTCGAGAATTTCAAAGACACTTTCCTCGATACGCTCGCCACGTTCGCCGCCACGGGCGACGCGGATACTCAGCGTCGCGCGTGGCGCGAAGCCTTCGACGAGGTGATCATCCCGTTGTTCGATGAAGGCCTGGAGCGCGGCCGCAGCGTGAGCTAGGCTCGTGTCTCACAACTAACCGGTAACCGGGACCGCGGCGCCGGAAACCACACAGTGACTGACGAGGAAGCACCATGGCTTTCACCGCAGACTACGACAAATTCCGTTTCGCGGACAACCTCACCGAAGCGATCGCCGGGCGACGCGTATTCATCACCGGCTCCGGCAAGGACCACGGCATCGGTCAGGCCCTGGCCCTGGCGGCGGCGGCCAACGGCGCCGAAGTGGTGGGGGTGCATTTCCATCGCAGCTATCGGGATGGTTTCGACCTGGTAAACGCGCTGCGCGAGCGCGGCCACAAAGCGTTTGCCGTACAGGCCGACGTCACCAGCACCAAGGACCTGTGGGAATCGCGCGGTTATAGCATCGAGCAGATGGGCGGGCAGAGCCCGGATCTGATCATCTGCAACTCCGGACTCACTGAAAAAGGTTACCGGTTTGGCCGGGCGCTCCCCGAAGTAGAAGGTGAGAGCCGGGCCGAGCGGCGCGCGCGGGTGCGGCAGGACTTTCTGGACAACTTGGCCGAGTCCCATATGGTACTGGACACCAAGATCGACGGCTTCGTGGCAATGACCCATCTGTGGGCCGGCGAGGCGGTGTACCGCAAGGCCCCGCTGCAGTTCATGTACATCTCGTCCATGCAAGCCATCGAGCCGGGTGTGGCCGTACCCGGCTACGTCGTCGCCAACTGGGCGGTACTCAGGCTGCCGGAAGTGTTGCGGGTCAACCTGGGGCGGTCGGCCGATCTGGTCAGTTCGTCGTGCCTGATGCTACCGTTCATTCGCACCGGCATGACCGAGGCCTATGCCGACAACCCCAAAGTCTTCGGCCGCTGGCAACCGCGCATGCTCGAGACCCACGAGGCCGCCCGGGCCGTGGTTCAGCTGCTTGGTCGCCCCGCCGAAGAACTTAACCTCGGCAACTTCAAGCTCGGTGTCGGCGGCACGGCCGACGCGCTGGAACTGACCTGGTCACAGATCCGGCTGGAAGTTTCCGACCAGGCTTTGGACTGGAGTGCCGAGACGCCGTTGCACTGCGCGGCAACCTGATGTTGGCGACCGGTGGCGCTCAGCCTGAGCCCCGCGGGGCCGGCGGAGCGGCAGGCTGACAGTCACGCAGCCACCTGGCGACCGATTCCACCACGTCCAGGTTCTGGTACAGCAGCGAATGCCGTAACCCCCTGCCGGCCACCACCGCTTGGTCGTCCTTGCGCACTCGACCACCGGGCATTCACGTCACAACAAGTAGCCTCAATCACTCGATTGACACACTCTAAGCACCTGTGATTACGAAACACACTTAGTGGCTGTTCGTGGATTCCGTATAGAAGCCAGACACGTCAACCTGTTCGGTCCAGAAGAAATAACAAAACTGCTATTACCTAGCGCAGTCAGCAAGTGGCAAGAGAATAAAGCGTGAAAATTCCCGAACCGGGATAGGCTAACGTTTATCAAAAAGGTAGTGTCGAAGCTTGAATGACCTGCGTCAACTGGCCGTTGCATCGACCGTGATCTTGTTGAATTGCAAGCAATTTAGATACCTCGTGGGTGTCGAAAATGGAAAGCAGAGAAACGATGTCGATACAGTCCAACGCCAGTTTTCGTATACGTCATCTCATGTGTATGTGGTTACGATATGCTCGATTGGTGGCCATACTCGGTATTTCCGCTGTCGCAGTTGGTTGGGGCGGCGGAGGCGGGAGTGATGGCGATGGAAGTGGAGACATAAAAGCACCGATCGCGCCACACGGTGTTCAAGCATTTCCGGGAATTGGGCAAGTGACCGTCATGTGGAATATTGTCCCTGACGCGACATCCTATAACGTCTACATGGCCTCGGTTCCCGGAGTACGCAAAACGAACTACTACTCTCTTCGGGATGGCAAGCGGTTTACGAATGCAACGCCGCCTTTCTATAGCGATGGCTTGATTAACCGTAGAAACTACTACTTCTGTGTCACCGCGCTTAATGGCTCTGCTGAAAGCCTGGAATCCCTCGAAGTGATGGGAAGACCATCGAGCACTATTCCGCAAGCGCCCCAGGGCGTTGGCGCTTCACCGGGAGATGGTGCGGCGGCAATCTACTGGGATGCTGTCGTAAGCGCGGGTTCGTATAATCTTTACCGTGCCGAGGAACCGGGCATCAATAAGATCAACTACGCTGCGTTCCAAGGCGGTCAACGCATCGTAGGGGTTAACAGTCCACACGTTGATACGGGTTTGAATAACGGCACAAGGTACTACTATATAGTGACCGGAGAAAACGGGTCGGGGGAGAGTGCCGAATCTGCAGAGGTTTCCGTGATTCCGCTGATTGGCGCAACGGCTCCAACACTAATCGCTAACGTCATCGAGTTCACTACAGCGGAGTTGAAAGGAAACTTCAATAACCCGTCGGGATTCGTTACGACTGTTTGGTTTGAATACGGCACGTCGCCGGCGTATGGGTTGTCAACAACGCCGCAGGTCTTCGCTGCAGCGGATTCCTTTTCGATCGCAGCTAGTCTCTCAGATCTTGGGGAAAACACGGTATACCGTTCTAGGTTGGTCACAAGCAACTCGGCAGGCACGTTCTATAGTGTTGACAAGTTTTTTGAGACATCCGCTACACCGTACTACGGGCCATACGGGCCTGAATGCTTTATCGCGACCGCCGCGTATGGGTCATGGCTCGATCCGCATGTACAAGCATTGCGCGAATTCCGCGATCGGCAACTGAAACCTAATCCGGTCGGCGCGTGGTTTGTAGATTTCTACAACCACCACTCTCCGCCCATCGCAGACTACATTCGAGAACGGGAGGGTTTGCGCACCCTAACCAGAGTTGCGCTGGCCCCCATTGCATTGGCCATACGGTATCCTGTTGCTGTTCTGGTACCGTTCGTTCTTTTGCCGTTACTAGTGTCGTTGGGACGCCGAAGCATGCGGAGCAGAGGCAGTAGGATTCGAAATCCAAACTAGTTCACGAATCGGACGGAACTCAAGGAATGGGCAGCCATTCTTGAGCGGGAATCGGTCACATCCACGTCACAGCAAGCAGCCTCAATCGGCTGATTGAGGTACGCTAAGCATTTGTGATTAAAGGTGTTTTTGTGATTCCGAGCGCTTCGGAGGCCGACACTCCAGCCAGCTGAGCTACGGGCGGGTGTGAAGGCGAGTATAGTCTAGCGATTTCTCGCTGCGCTCAATTTGCCGGCGAGCGCGGCGTTGAGATGACCTGACAGTGCTGACAATCTCTCGAAATGTCTCTATCCCTGATGACGAGATTGAACTTTCAGCGATCCGGTCACAGGGGACCGGAGGACAGAACGTCAACAAAGTATCTTCGGCAATCCATCTTCGCTTTGATATCGATGCGTCGTCGCTACCGGATAGCTACAAGCAGCGTCTGCTAGTCCTGCGAGACCGGCGTATCAGCAAGGAAGGTGTGATCGTTATCAAGGCGCAGAAATTTCGTACTCGGGAGAAAAACCGACAGGATGCCCTCGAGCGATTAAAGGAACTCGTTAAAGGTGCTGCAGTTATACAGAAAGTAAGACGGCCGACCACGGCAACCAGAAGCTCCCAGAAAAGGCGGCTGGACAGCAAAGCACGACGGGGTAAGACGAAGGCGCTGAGAGGCAGGGTTTCAGAATAATGAGCGCGCCGAGGGGCACGTGTGAGTTGTTGCATAGGCAAACGGCGCGGTGCGTTGGTCCGCCAGGGCAGTGTAAGTTACCGGCGACGCACTTGAACCACTCGCCCACTGACATTCCCCGTGCCACTGCACCGGTGCCGGTGGTGCGTAAGTTAGGTGCGTTTTCAGCTAAGTAGGCCGCTTGCCGGCACCCGGAACTTTGCTTTACGCTTCGGCCCCTTTGGGCTGGCTGGAGCCTTGCCCGTTCCACAGCAACGGCTCGCCGCCGGCGTCGGACAATGGCGGGGATCGCGACCGGGATTGGTTATGAGAATTCTTTTTGCGGACAAGTTTCCAGCCGCACACCTGGAAGAGATCGGTGCGCGCGGCCACGACTGCGTGTCTGCGCCAGACCTTACGGACGATGACCTGCCCGCGCAGCTCCCAGGCGTCGACGCCTTGGTCGTGCGCAGCACACGGATAACGGCCGCCACGCTGGCCGCCGCCAGTGAGCTCAAGATCGTGATTCGCGCCGGTGCGGGCACCAATAACATCGACAAGCAGGCGGCCGCCGAAAAGGGAGTCTACGTCAGCAACGTGCCGGGCAAAAACGCGATCGCGGTAGCGGAACTGGCACTCGGGTTGATGCTGGCGATCGATCGCAATATTCCGGACAACGTCGCAGAACTGCGCGCCGGGCGCTGGAACAAGAAACGCTTCTCGATGGCCAGGGGCCTTTACGGCCGTTCGCTGGGCATCGTCGGTCTGGGCGCCGCCGGTCTTGCGGTAGCTACAAGGGCTAGAGCTTTCGGTTTACACATCCACGTTATCGACAAACCGGGGCGTTCCACGCAGACAGCAGCTGAACTGCTCGCCCTGGACGCTACGCTGGCACCCGATCTCGCCACGCTGGCTGCGCGTTGCGACATTCTTTCTTTTCACTTACCGGCGGCAGCGGAGACCAAAGGTCTGGTGGGAAGGGCGTTGCTCGCACAGATGCAACCCGGTGCCATGCTCATCAACACGTCACGCGGCGACGTCGTCGACGAAGCTGCGTTGATCGAGGCACTGGACAACAAAGGCCTGCGGGCCGGCCTGGACGTCTACGCGGGCGAACCCGCCAGCGGCGAGGGTGAATTTCACTCCGCGCTCTCGCAGCACCCCCGCGTTTACGGCACGCATCATATCGGCGCATCGACCGAGCAGGCACAAAACGCCGTCGCCGACGGCGTTATCGAAATCCTGACTGCGTTCGCTGCCGGTAAAGTGTTGTACTGTGTGAACGGACTGGCGTGAACAGCCGGTATGCCGGGCCACTATCAGGAGACCGTGATGAGTAAACGCGTACACAATTTTTGTGCGGGACCCTGCACGCTGCCGTTGCAGGTGCTGCAGGAGGCCCAACAGGAGTTCGTCGACTATCACGGCGCGGGTATGTCGCTGATCGAGATGAGTCACCGCTCGAAGGAGTACGATGCCGTACACATGCAGGCGATGCAGCTGGCGTGCGAAGTATTCGGTGCACCGGACGAGTTCGAGGTGCTGTTCATCCAGGGCGGCGCGACGCTGCAGTTCGCCATGGTCCCGATGAACCTGCTGAAGCCCGGTCATAAAGCCGGCTACGTGAATTCCGGCGCATGGGCAAAAGGAGCGATTCGCGACGCAGCCTTCTACGGCGATATCTACACCGCGTGGGACGGCGCCGGCGACGACTACATGCGCATGCCTGCCTCCAGTGAAATAGACGTTCGCAATGGCACCCGCTACCTGCACGTCACCTCCAACGAAACCATCGGCGGTATCCGCATGACCGAATGGCCGGATGTCGGCGTGCCGCTGGTAGCGGATCTGTCCTCCGAATACATGGCCCGCCCGATTCCCTGGGATAGATTCGATCTCGTCTACGGCGGTATTCAGAAGAACCTTGGGCCGGCCGGCATGGCGGTAGTGTTCGTGCGCAAGAGCGCCCTCACGGACAGCAATCGCGAGATCGCGAACTACCTGCGCTACGACGTGCACGCGGATAAACAGTCGCTGTTTAACACGCCGCCGATGTTCGCGGTTTACCTGCTGAGCAAGATGCTGAAATGGATGCAGGAAAAAGGTGGGCTGCCGGTCGTGGAGCAGGAAGCCGCGGACAAGGCAGGCATCCTGTACGGTGTGATCGACGCCAGCGGCGGATTCTACCGCTGCCCGGTCGCGGAGCAGAACCGTTCGCACATGAACGTGGTGTTCCGCCTGGCGGACGAAGACCTGGAGTCCCGGTTTCTCAGCGAAGCGGCCGGCGAGGATCTCGTGAACCTCAAGGGTCACCGCAGCGTCGGCGGCTGCCGCGCTAGCATCTACAACGCCATGCCAAGAGAAAGCGTTGCGGCGCTGGCCGATTTCATGCGCCGGTTCGCGAACGACAATGGCTGACCTGCAACCCGGGCGCCGCTCGCGAAACTGAAATGGCGAGCATAAGACCCTTCGCAGGCTACTACGCGAACCCAGAGGCCGCAGAGTGGTTCGTCTCGCCGCCGTACGACGCTTTGACACCGCAAGAGCGTTTCGCCTACGCGAACGCGAATCCGGCTAACTTTCTCAATGCCATGCGCTCGCTGGAAGAGTACCCGCCTGCAGAGCGCCCGGACATCGACGATCTGCTGCGCGCGAACCGGACGCGTCTTCGCAGGATGATCGATGCTCGGGATCTGTTGCCAATGCACAAACCTGCCCTGTTTCTGTACCGCATGGCGCAGCCGGGACATCAGCAGATAGGCGTGGTCGCGGAAGTACCGGTGAGCGAGTACGAGCACGGTCTGATAAAAAAGCACGAGAATACCCAGCAGGACAAAGAGAACGATCTGGTCAGCTACATGCGGGTGGTCGGCGCCAGCACCAGTCCGATCTGCCTGGCGTATCCCGCGCAACCGGCGATCGATGCACTGGTCTCACGACTTGTTGAGCGGGAGCCGCTTGTTGACTTTGTTGCCCCGGACGATGTCGCACAAACCGTATGGCATATCGACGACGAGCAGCAGATCGCCCAACTGGCGCAACTGTTTGCCGGTGTGCCGGCCGCCTATTTGACCGACGGCCATCATCGCGCCGCCGCAGCCGTGCACGTTGCCGCCGAGCGGCGCCGGGAACACCCGGGCGGCAACGGTGAGGAGCCCTACGAATACCTGCTCACGGCGTTTTTCCCGGACGATCAATTGCGCATTCTCGAGTACAACCGCTGTGTAACCGGCCGCAACGGCCTTACCGTGGAGGAACTGCTGGCGGAAATCTCTAAAGGCTTCACAGTGCAACGGCTTGCGGTGACCGACCCGGAACAGGCACGCCCCGAATCGCCAGGTCAGGTAGCGATGTTCCTGGACGGAAACTGGTATCGCCTGACCGCGCGGACTGTCCCCAGACGCAGCGACGATCCAGTCGCTGCGCTGGACGTGACGCTGTTGCAGAAACGCATATTCGAAACGGCGCTGGGGATCGATGATCCGCGTTCGGACCCGCGCCTGCGTTACATGCCGGCGGCCTTTAAACTGGCGGACCTGGAGCGCATGTGCCGCGAGCGCGACGAAATAGCGTTCGCCCTGCACCCCACTTCCATCGCCGACCTGATAGCGGTGGCCGATGCCGGCGCGACCATGCCGCCCAAATCGACCTGGTTCGATCCAAAGATGCGGTCGGGCCTTTTCGTGCGCTTGCGTTGACCGCCACAAGGCGTTTAAGTACACCCTCACAACATGCAGGCTAGATGAATGACACACTGGGCACGTTACAGGCACGCCGGCGAGACGGGCTTCGGCGTCTTGCATGACGGGCGCATCGCCGAGCACAGCGGCGATTTATTCGACGATCCGCAAGCCACCGGGCGCGAGTTGGAACTGAGTGCCGTCGAATTGCTCACCCCGGTGCAGCCATCCAAGATGGTTGCTCTGGCGAACAATTTTCACGCCCTGCTGGCAAAGACCGGTGCCCCGGTGCCACAGGAGCCACTGTATTTTTTCAAGGCGAACAGTTCATTTCATCCCACCGGCAAGCCGATTCTCCGCCCGCGCGGCTACAGCGGCAAGATCATTTTCGAGGGTGAACTGGGGCTGGTTATCGGCCGCACGTGCCGTGACGTCGAAGCCGGTGAGGCATTGCAGTATGTGTTCGGCTGCACTTGCATAAACGATGTCACGGCCATCGAAACGCTGAACGAAGACCCATCCTTTCAACAGTGGAGCCGCTGTAAAGCAGCGGATACGTTCGGTGTCATGGGCCCGGTGGTGGCGAGCGGTCTGGATCCGGGCACATTGAGCGTCCGCGCACTGCTGGACGGCCAGGAGCGGCAGAATTATCCGATTGCCGATATGGTCTTTACCCCGGCGCAACTGGTCAGCCGCATTTCCCGCGACATGACGCTGCTGCCCGGCGACATCATCGCTTGCGGCACCAACGTCGGTGTCGGCTCACTGCGGCCCGGCAATACGATCGAGATTGCCATAGAAGGGGTCGGATCGCTGGTAAACGTGTTCGATCCGGAAGACCCTCACCCCTGAGAAGGAGACGGGACAAACATTCCCTTGCTCCTGTAGGGAGAGATTCAGGATGAGGGGCAACGGCTGACGCAAAGGCCCGTTGATTGTGCCCGCACGGGGCCGTTGTTAGAAT
Source organism: Gammaproteobacteria bacterium (assembly GCA_029861595.1). Classification (GTDB taxonomy): domain Bacteria; phylum Pseudomonadota; class Gammaproteobacteria; order JAHELT01; family JAHELT01; genus JAHELT01. Next base: position 5,474 of record JAOTYY010000051.1, on the reverse strand, counting down.
CGCGCGTCTCCAGTTTACTAAGTGAGCGAAGCCCAGCGTGGACAAAGAAGAAGAAACTGCCTTCATGACCGTATTCCCCATGGTGCTGGGATTCATGGTCGTGTTCACCGTGGTCATCTTCGTGATCGCCCGTTTCATCGTGCCCACGCCCAGTCAGATCGCCGCGACCGTCGATTCGCGGGTCATGATGCTGGTGGAAAGTCGCATCGAGCCGTTCGGCAGAGTACGCACCAGCCCGCCCGTTGAAACGGCAGCGGTGACCGCGGCCGCTCCTGCCGTGCCGCGTTCGGGTGAAGAAGTCTACAACACTGTCTGTGCTGCCTGCCACGCAAGCGGCGTGGCCAAGGCGCCGAAATTCCGCGATGCCGCCAGTTGGGCGCCGCGCATTGGCAAAGGCATTGACGCCCTGGTTGCCAGCGCAATAAAGGGTATCGGCAGCATGCCGCCACGCGGTGGCATACCGAGCATTGGCGACGATGAAATGCGTGGGGCCGTGGAACATATGTTGGCGCAATAGCGGGCCGTCCGCGCCCTCGTTCCCGATTCTCGCCTGAGACCGCCGACCGTTCTCAACGGATTTTGGCATGCACCTGACACAGGCCCGCCAGGTCTTCGACCAGTAGTTCGATGTCGTCCTCACTGACGCCTTTATAGGTTTTGCCGCCGGGGACGATGCGCACGTTCGGCCCCTGCTCGCAGCGTCCCAGGCAATACACCCGGCGCAATTCGGCGACCAGTCCGCGTCGCGTGATCTCATCGCTCAAGCGCGCTGCCAGCGCTTCGCTACCGCGAGCCGCGCAAGACGGATTTTCATCGTTCAGGCGGCGGTTGATGCAAATCACCAGGCACGGCGTGCCGGCGTCGTGTGTACTCCCGCCAATCGCGTGCGCCAGGCCGGACTCGAGATCCGGGTAACGCAGACTGATACCGAGTTCCTCGCGCAGGCGCGCATTGTCGATGCGTTTCGATTCACGCAGGTAACTCAGCATGCCTGCGCTCAGTGCTTGTTCGGCCTGCGTTCGGTTCAACGTCGGCGGACGCGGCAGCCCCAATGCATCCGCAACCCGAAAGAAGTAATCGCTCATGTTACTCGGCGAGCCATCGGCAACGTTATACACACGATAGTCGTGAGTCGTGCGCGCTGCAGCCCGGCACACACGCACCAGATCGTCGGCATGAATGCGGTTGCTGTAGGGCGAAGCGCCGGGCTCCAGCACTGGTTCGGCACGCTGCAGACGCGCTTCCGGCAAACGCCCCGGTCCATAAATGCCGGCCACGCGCAGCACCGCGAGAGGCACCCGGTGGTGTTTAGTCCATTGGCGGAACCGTGCTTCGCCGTCGGCGCGCCGGCGGGCGCGCGCAGTTTGCGGATTGAGCGGCATGTCCTCATCCACCCACGCACCGTCACAGTCTCCGTAGACCGCGGTGGTACTCAACAGCACTATCCTGCGCGGACGGGCGCCATTAAGCGATGCAAGAAAATGCCGGGCGCGCGAATCCTCTTCACCGTTACCGGGCGGCGGCACCAGGTAGTACACGAGCATTTCGTGCCCCAGTGTCTCGAGCTGGGCATTCGGTCCGTCATCCAGATTGACGGCGCAAGGTTGCAGGCCCAGGCGGGTAAGTTCGCCGAAGCGTTCCGTGCTGCGCGTAGTGGCGATCACCCGCGCACCGTCGGTCACTTCACGAACCCCGATGCGTGAACCAACATAGCCGCAGCCAACAATCAAAACATCAGCGTCACTCATGCGTGTCTGCTCTGTCGCCGCGCAACGTGATGGCTTCGGCCAGGTGCGCAGCGGTTATTTCCTCGCTGTCAGCCAGATCCGCTATGGTACGCGCCACGCGCAGCGTACGGTGATAGGCGCGGGGTGAAAGTTGCAGGCGCTGCGTCGCGTCATCCAGCATTCGCAGCCCCTGGGGATGCACCGGATGGCGCTCGGTTTCGGCGTTGCTCAGGTGCGCGTTGAGTTTACCGCAACGCAGCCGTTGCCGGGCACGCGCTGCGGTGATCCGCGCACGAACCTGTTGTGAGCTGTCGCGCGGCCCGGCCGCACCGCGAAGCTCCGTTGGCGACAGGCGCGGAACGTGAACATGCAACTCGATGCGATCCAGCAGCGGTCCGGACAAACGACTCAGATAGCGTGCGATCTGCGCGGGCGAGCAGCGGCACTGACGCTGTGCGTCATGGGCATAACCGCACGGGCAAGGATTCATCGCTGCAACCAACTGGAAGCGGGCAGGAAATTCCGCCGTTCCCGCGGCACGTGAAATGACAATGCGTCCGTTCTCCAGGGGTTCGCGCAGTACTTCCAGTACCTGGCGATTGAATTCGGGTAACTCATCGAGAAACAGAATGCCATGGTGAGCCAGCGATACCTCACCCGGACGCGGCGTGCCGCCGCCGCCGATCAGGGCCACGGCGGAAGCGGTGTGGTGCGGCTGGCGAAACGGACGTCGACGCCAGGTTCGCGCATCGAAGCGGCTGCCCAGGGAAGCGATCGTGGCGCTTTCCACAGCTTCCGCCTCGCTGAGCGGCGGCAGGATTCCGGTAAGCCGGCTGGCCAGCATTGTCTTCCCGGTGCCCGGCGGGCCGACCAGCAGCAGATTGTGCGCACCCGCCGCGGCAATTTCCAGCGCGCGTTTCGCGTAGTGCTGCCCGCGCACGTCATGCAGATCGCGCTCGTCATCCGGGGGCGCTGACTCGCCCGGCCGAGTGCCTGGCTGCAGACGGCATCGCCCCGTAAGATGCGCCACAACCTGCAGCAGACTTGCGGCCCGGAGTACTTTCACCTTGCTGGCCAACGCAGCTTCGCCGGCGTTTTCGGCCGGCACGATCAGAGTGTGTGCGCTGCCTGCCGCCGCGACGGCGGTCGCCAGTGCACCACGCACCGAGCGCAACGCGCCGCCGAGCGCGAGTTCGCCGACAAACTCATAACCACGCAACGGTTCCGCAGGCAACTGCCCGGTGGCCACCAGCACGCCGAGAGCAATTGCCAGATCGTAACGTCCACCCGTTTTCGGTAGATCGGCAGGTGCGAGGTTTACGGTAATCTTGCGCGCGGGAAAATCGAACTGCGAATTCACGATCGCCGCGCGCACACGATCTTTACTTTCACGCACCGCCGTTTCCGCCAGCCCGACGATCGACATCGCCGGCAACCCGCCGGATAAATGAACTTCGACTGCAACCGGAAGTGCGTCGACGCCGGTCAGCGCGCGCGTGTGAACGACAGCAAGAGTCATGATGCCTGTCCCTGGCTTGCGAATGCGTGATCGCGGAATCCATTCCCGCAGAACGTTTAAACATACTACTAATTGATCGCAAGTCCAAGCGGATCGCGCGACTCACATTCTTTTGTATTCGTATAAGCACTCAATGCAGTGAAGTGCTAACAACACAAGAGGCGCGGAATTTGCTAAATACACAACACGGAAACTCAAGCTGAACTTGATGCAGGTCGCTAAAGTTTTCGATTGTTCGAACAGGAGGTGTTATGTTCGCTTCACAGTCGACCCCCATCATCGCCACGAGAAACGTGCGCGACTACTTCCAGGAAAGCGTCAACAACGCTATCTCAAATCAGCGAATCAGCACCACGACTCACACTGCCGATTACGTCGTCGATCTGCTGGTGTCGTATACGCGCAGCGACCGTCTGTTCGAAACAACGCCCGACGGAAAGCGCCTCACACCGTTGGCCATGCTGTATTTCGAAGCGCTGCATGCCGATTCGCACAGCGCGCGTAATCGCAATCTGCAACGACTCGGCGATGTCGCGCTGTTTATCACCGGCCTGTTCGCGGACAGCCTGCACCGCAAGTTGGTCGACGTCGATTATTACATCGCCATGGGCGGAAACGCGTACGCGTACCTGGCGGACAATATGCGCAGCAGCGAGGCGATCACGCGCGAAGTGTTCGAGGAACTCTCGGAGAAGTTCGTAAAATTCGTCGACGTGTTGATGGAGGTTGCCGAGCAGGCGCGTCCCGCCTGCCACAGCGATGTACTGAAACTTTACGAACTGTGGGTGAAAACCGGCAGTCAGCGTGCTGCCGGGCAGTTGCGCAATCTGGGCATCGTGCCAGTGAAGCCCAAAGTGCATTAGCAAGCCAAGGAGCATTCGGCATCGAACTTTGCGATCTGCAAAACCATCTGGAACGTATTTACGAGATCGACCTCGACTACAAGGTCGACGATTTCGTTACCAGCAACCCGGCGCTTGGCGCCGGCACACACCCGCGCAGTTCACAGGAAAAACTATTGCTGGTACAAGACGGCGAAGACCTGCACGTCGCGCTGTACCTCGACGCGCATGTCCTAGAAACGCTGCGCGACAAAGAGCCGCATACATGCCTGCACAGCGACAATCTGAATGCGTTTCTACAGGTACTGGAAGGGGTCAGTCACTTTATCTACCTCACCTGGAACGCCGCGTACGACAAACCGGTCAGCCTGCTGGAACTGGAGCTGCAGGCGGAGGTCGACAAGTACATTACCAGCGCCGTGTACAGCGGTCGGCGCGGCGTATCGGGATCGGGCAGCGTGCGGCGCATGCTGTTCGCCAACCCCGCTTACCGGGCGGAACTCGATCGCGTGGAGCATGCACGTTACCGCCGTGCCAACGATTTCGCCAATGCGTATTGCCAGCGTCTGGAGCAAAGCTATCGCCATGATTTCTGCGGTCCGCGCATGTTCAACGAGCTGCGTCGTTTCTACCGGCTGCCGCAAGCCGGAAAACTGCGCCACATCGGCATAGACCGAACGTCGGTGTCGCTGAGCTAGGCACCCCGCGGCTCCGCCACTGGTGCGGGTCCATACATTCGGCCCACGAGCACATGCCGCAATTTGCTTGTATAGTCGAGCACCTGCGCAACGGAATTACACAGTGTGTAGAGATGGTACGAATTCTCCTCGACACCACGGCCAGCGACGCGCTTGGCTGGGATTGGCCGTAGCATTGATGCTCAACGGTTGCCTGGAGGTACGGGCGTCGGACCTGGCGGGAAGCGAGTGGCAGGTGGAGACCCTGGACGGAATCGAAGTCCCCGCCGACGCCGAAGTGTTCGTGCGTATCGAGATAGCCCGCTTGCACCAGACCGGTTCGGACTGAGAAACGCGGGGGCTGCGCATGCAACGCGTAATGATGAACAGTACACGCGCCACCAACAAATCTCGCCTGCGGTCAATGCTGTTGATAGCAGGTTGCCACCTCGCATCCACCGCGGGAGCCGCAACTCTCAACGTCCCCAGCGACCACGCGACCATACAAGCTGCGCTCGACGCAGCCGCCGCCGGCGACAGCATAGTCGTCGAACCCGGCACCTACATCGAAAACATCTCGCTGGAAAGCAGCGTCAACCTTAACGGCCGCGAAACCGCGCGCACCATCCTGCGGGCAGCAGCCAACTCAGAACCGATCGTGACTATCAGCGGCGAAAGCAATATTACATTTCGCAGCTTCACACTCAGC
>JAOTYY010000052.1 GCA_029861595.1 Gammaproteobacteria bacterium | reverse complement strand
GCAGCGCGTGAATCAACTCCGCAAGGAGAGGGCTGTAACGCACAGGGCTAGCCTCGCTGCAGCATACAGGCAGGTGTAGACACTAGAACGGCAGTTTGATTCCGGGTGGCAGGCCGAGCCCGGAGGTGACACCGGCCATGCGCTCCTTCATGGTCGCTTCGAGCTTTTGCACCGCGTCGTTGACCGCCGCCGCGAACAGATCCTCCACCATCTCTTTATCATCGCCGAACACCGCATCATCGATCGTGACCCGGCGCAGTTCATGGCGCCCGGTCATGACCACCGTGACCATGCCGCCGCCGCTCTGGCCCTGTACTTCCAGTTCGGCAAGTTCCTGTTGCGCTTTTTCCATCTCAGCCTGCATGCGCTGCGCCTGCTTCATCAAATTACCCAAACCGCCTTTCACCACCATCTCCTCCGCATCGTTCGGTTCATCGCGTCACGCATCCAGGGGACGCACGCTGTCGTCGTCGACTTCCGCGCCCAGGCCGTCCTGCAAAGCCTGCACCAGCGGATCGTTGGCAATCGATTCACGCGCTTTCAAGTAGCGCTCGTCACTCAAGCGGACTTTGCGCTCCGCGGGCGTTTCCGACTCGGTGATGCCAACTTCTATTTCCAGGCGCACTTCGCGTTCCAGCGTGGCGCACAACGCTTTCTCGATGCGTTCGTGCGCCGTATCGGAGAGCAGATTGACATGTGCCGGGTCGAGGCGCAGCTTGAATCGCGCCGCGTCATTGAGCAGCAGTTCACAGTTGGCAGCCACTTCGTAGGGCAGACCGCGCAATTTCAGCCCCGCCAGCAATTTGTGCCAGTCGCTTTCCACCTGGGGCACAGGTGTGTCCGCAATGCGCGCCTGAGCCTGTTGCGCGATTGCCGTTGACGGTTCGACATCCTGGGGCTCGGTACCGCTGCCCGCCGGACCGCGCGCGGGCAAGGGTGGCGTGTCGACCTCGGCGGGGCGGAAAGCATGCATGCGCAACATCACCATTTCGAAGCCAGACAAAGGATCTGGCGCCAGCGGCAGATCCCGTCTGCCGAGCAGCGCGATCTGATAGTAGAGCTGAACGTCTTCCGGGGAGAGGCGCTCGGCCAATGTGTCCAGTCGCTGCTGCTCCTGTGGATCGTCCAGTTGCCGTTCGGGTACCGCCAGCAGCACAGCCAGGCGCTGTAAAGCCGCACTCAAGTCGTCCAGCACTGCGGAAAAATCGCTCACCGTCTCGGCAAGCTTGGCGGCCTGCGCCAACAGCTTTCCCGCATCCCCATCCGCCAGCGCATCGAGCAGATCGTAGACGCGCTCGCGCGGCACATCACCAAGCATCTGCGCGATGTCGTCGCTGCCCACGCGACCGTCGCCGAACGCGATGGCCTGGTCGAGCAGGCTCAGCGCATCGCGCATACTGCCGCGCGCCGCTCGTGCGATCCGCTGCACCGCCGGCTGCTCCGCCTCGATGTTTTCAGCCGCCAGTATGCTCAGCAGGTGGTCGGCAATCGCGTCGGCCTGCACGTGACGGAGATTGAACTGCAGGCACCGCGACAACACGGTGACCGGGAGTTTTTGCGGATCAGTGGTTGCCAGCAGAAACTTAACGTGCGGCGGTGGCTCCTCGAGCGTTTTCAACAAGGCGTTGAAGCTGTGCGAAGAAAGCATGTGCACTTCGTCGATCAGATAGACCTTGAAGCGGGCGCGCGTGGGCGCGTACTGCACGTTCTCCAGGAGTTCACGCGTATCCTCGACTTTGGTACGCGACGCCGCATCGATTTCCAGCAGATCGACGAAACGCCCGGAATCGATCTCCTGACACGCCGAGCATTCCCCGCACGGCCCGGCGGTGATACCGGTTTCACAATTCAGGGACTTCGCCAGGATTCTGGCGATCGTCGTCTTGCCGACGCCGCGGGTACCGGTGAACAGGTATGCATGATGCAGGCGTTGCTGCTCGAGCGCATTCACGAGCGCCCTGACCACGTGTTCCTGGCCGACCAGGGTGTCGAAATCGCGTGGCCGCCATTTACGCGCCAGAACCTCGTAACTCATGCGTTAGTGCCCTATCCGACTAATTCGTGCCATTTCAGCGTGACCACAAGCGTTCAGCCGCCAGGCGTGCCGAGGAGGAATAGCCGTAGCTATTGCGAGGAGGTGCAACAACGCGGATGGGCACTTGTGGCCGCGCCCGCAGGGAGCCCCACACTGACGCCAATGCGGCGTTGCCGTTCTTGACAAGGGCATGGCCATTGCCGGCGAACGGCGCCTTGCCTTGACGCCAGTGTGGGGCTCTGAAACGGTACGAATTAGTCGGACAGGACACTGGTCAAAACTCTGCTGTAGAGGCGGCAACCCGTATCAGCCGCACCCCGGCGCCCAATACCGCTGCTGCCGCTGCTCCCTTCCGGGCCTGACGGGGTTCACAACGTCATGTCGCGAGGGGACCGACACGGGTCACCATAAAAAGATCTGCTAGTGTATCACCATCGCGTCGCGCCGGAACTTGGTTGACAGCTCGTTTGCGCTCAACTTCGTATCTGCTCGGTGCCCGGGTCGTAAAGCGCTTCGGTAGGCACTTGCGAGGGACGCCGCTCGCCGATAATCTCGATCTCGTAGGCTGCCGCGGTGTCGCGGGCTGCGGCGTATACATAACCCAACGCCACCGAGTGGCCGGTGTAGTGCGCGTACCCGCCGGACGTCACCCAGCCGACTACCTCGCCGTCGCGCCAGATCGGCTCATCCGCGATGACGTCCGCCCTACCGAACAGCCTCAGGCCCAGGTCCCCGCCGGCCTTGGTCAGGTGATACAACACCGAACAGCCGACTACTCCGCCGCCGATAACGATCACTCGTGCGTGCGTTGCCAAGCTTCGCCAACCGCGCTGCAAAAGACGGTATTAGATCGCAACAGACAGGTGTCGCGGTACAACGGAGACGTCGTTTTTTTGCTCAGCTACGGCACACGCAGAACGGCAGAGAAGCAACTTGATTGATCGCCTGAGACCACAGCAACGAACCAGATCTCTCCGCTGCCGGCAAGACCGACCCTTGATCGTTTCCGCTGCAAAGCAACATGATGCTCTAGATTAACGAGTAAGTGTTTGTTTATAATAATTTTTCACAAGCAATACAAAATCCACCGGTTTCAAGACGGGAGGCAGGGACAATGAAGATTTCAGGCAGAATCGCAATACTCCTCTCGGTGACCGTGTTGTCGGTGGGATTCGCGCAAGAGAATGAGAAGACGTTGAACCCCTGGGTCGACTGCGGCATCGGCGCGATGATCTTTACCGAAACCGGCTGGGCTGCCGTCACCTCGAACATCATCTGGGACCTGGGCACCACCGCCGTGATCTCCGACCAGTCCTCACAACACACCTGCGAAAGCAAGAGGGCGCGAACCGCGCTCTACATCGGCGTGAACTACGCGAACCTGACTGAGGAAACCGCTAAGGGCGACGGGCAACACTTACGCACGATGCTCGACATTATGCAGTGCGACGCCGCTTCGCACGCACCGATCATCGCTTCCCTGCGCGAGGACTTCAGTAGCTATCTGCGCGCCCCCGACTACGCCGCCAAATCGGCATCGGTCAAGGCCGAGGAGTACTACGATATCGTTCAAGCGACGCTTGGCGGCCAGTATGCGCCGCAGTGCCGCACCGGCTGAGATCCAAAGCCGGTATTTCCACGACAAGACCTGTCGGACTGGACCGACAGGTCTTTTCTCGCGCTCCACGATTGCGTCATGCATACCTGGCACAAAGGGAGCAAGAGGAGCGATGCTGGGCGCCGCGCAGATCCTCGCGGGCACGCTATACTTCCTGGCGTTCGCGACGGTTCCTTGCATTGCCGCGAACCCCGCGGAGCCGAAGGCCGGAGTCGCTTTCCTCCTGCAACAGGCTAATGCCAGGGCGCTGGCCACTGACCCCTATTGGCTCGCTTTGGTGCATTACAAACGCATGTCGACAGGCGATGGCCCTGGATACAAAAGCGAAATCGTATCTCCTGAATTCTTTCTGTCGTCACACGGCTCCACCGATCCGCACGCCGAACTGCAAGCAACCTTGGCGGCTTTTTTCGAGCCGCCGGGCGAGAACTCCGACGCCCACGCCCAGTGCCGCCTCATCGCCCGATACAAGTGGCTGCGCAAAACCCTCGACTGGAGCGAAAGCCGCCCCCCGGCCGTTGCTTGCCCGCGATACAACGCCTACACCTTCAACAATCAAGTCGACTCTCTGAGCCTGATCTACGCGAGCGGATATCTGAGCAATCCCGCCTCGTATTACGGCCACATCCTCCTCAAGTTCAATGCCCGCCGCGCGACCGCGGCAAGCGAACTGCTCGACCAAAGCCTCAATTTCGGCGCCGAGATCCCCCGCGACGAGACCGGTATGGCATACGTCCTCAAGGGGCTCTTCGGAGGCTACGAGGCCAGCTTCACGCATCGGCGCTTCTACCACTTCAACCATGCCTACGCCGAGAACGAGCTGCGCGACCTGTGGGAGTACGAACTGAGGCTGTCCGAGGACGAGGTCAACCAGATAGTCTTGCACTCCTGGGAACTGCTCGGCGGAAAATATGACTATTACTTTCTGAAGGAGAACTGCGCCTACAGGATGGCCGAGCTGCTCGAGCTCGTGATCGACCAGCCTCTATTGCCGGACATTCCCTGGGCGATTCCCGGAACCGTGTTCGAGCGTATCGTGGTGCTGCGCCACGACGGCAAGCCTCTGGTTCGGGCGGTGCGGCGAATCCCGTCGCGCCAGAGCCGCTTCCGCGAAAGATTTTTAGCAATGAGCCCGGCGGAGCAGCGACTCGTCGTGGACTGGGTTGCGGGCACCTTGGATTTCGAGGGGGCTGCCTACGCGTCGGCATCCGCGACAAGCAAGGTCAACGTCGTCGACATGCTTCTCGATTATTATGAATACCGTATCGTCCTGGACCGCAGCGATGCGCAACTCGCACGGGTGAAGCACAAGCTGCTCGTCGAGCGAGCGCGCCTGCCCGCGCAACATTCGCCGGATCAGTCGCGCTCCAGATCGCCGGATGCCGCTCCGCCTCACGAGGGACCCCGGCCGTTCATGGTCCGCCTCGGCGCGATCCACAACGACCGGCTCGGTCAGGGAGCGGAGTTGCGGATAAGGCCGGCAAACTACGATCTCCTGGCACTCGATCGCGGGCGCATCCCCAATTCATACCTGGCGATGTTTGACCTCAGAGCCGTCTACCTGGACCAACGGCTGAGCATCCGCAGCCTGGACTTCGTCAAGATCGAGAATTTGAACGTGCCGAGGACTCCTCTGCCTCAGGACGGGAGCTGGGCCTGGAAGTTCGGCGCCGGCCTCGAAGCCTACAATCTCGACTGCAGCCAGTGCACGGTATTCAAGGTGACGGGTGCGCTGGGGAGGGCCGCGCCGCTCAGGCCGGGCGTCATCGCATTCGGGTTTGTCGACCTCTTTGTCCAGACCGAGTACGAAACGTCGGAGACGGTGGGAGTCGTCCCCAATATTGGCTTGATCGCTTCGCCGGTCTCCGTCTGGAAGACCTCCCTCACCGTTGGCCGACAGTTGTTTCTGAACGGTCCCCGCTCGGAGACCCGGGTCGTTCGCTGGGAAAACCGCCTCGGGAATAAGCGCGACTGGGATTTTCGCATCTGCTACGAGGAGCATGTGGCGCGCGAGTTTCTGGCGGCAATGTCTATGTACTGGTGAGCGAGCGAAACCCTTCGTGCGCGCTCGAGCGCCTACCGCGTCGTGGGCATCAAGCTTGCTGTCCCGTTTGAGCCCGCTCTGTGCAGCGGATTGCCGCATCCTGACGTTACCGTACATGCGGTAACGTTATTCTCTGCCCAACCGGGCACGGACGCTAGTCCCGAAACACGAATATCGGGCTGCTCCAGGCCTGGAAACCGTCCTCTGTAGTCACGCACACCCACAACGGGTTGTCGCCCTGCTTGTGCAGTTCCACGGGCAGCGACTCGAGGAGGCTTTTCCGGGTATTGATGACCGGCAGGCGCATTACCCGTAAACGCCGTTCCAAGCCACCGGCATCCAATGCCACATCTTCGATACCGATGTCGGCGAGCGCGACATCCAGGTTGCCGTGGTTGGTAGTCACGTCCAGTCGCGCCGTCGGGCCTTCATCGAGGAACGCATCGAAACCGCCGAAATTGCCGGTGGTGATCGCATCCCACTCGACCGTGTCGCTGCCACGCAACGCCAGCAGCCGCTCATGGTTCCAGGCATTGATTTTGGTGATGCGTTGTATGTTGCAGCCGGTGAATCGGGCACGGCCTATCCACTGGCTCTGCCGACCCCGCCCGCGGTATTCCGCACCGCTCCAGATGATACGGATGCGCGGGCCGAGATCCTTGACCGCGTAGGGCCGCAGCGTTTGCAGCACCTCGGTGCCGTTGCGAATCTCGACGCGCTCGATGGGGGCGTGCGCGGCGACTTCGACTTCGAGCTGCAGGCGCTCGTCGCTGGTGGCGACGATATCGCCCATCATCGCCTCGCTGGCCGGACTCGCCTTGGCGTTGTCGTACACGAGCGGATCGAGATCGAAAACCCGTGCGTCCGTGAAGTTTGCCCGCACCTGCAGGTGCATGCGGCATCCGGTGGTGCCATAGTGACGGCGGCGGCGCAGACAATCGAAGATACCGTCGCGGGTGAGTTCCCCCGTCAGGAAACACGTGAGACCGCCGTAGGCACCGAATGTGGCGGCGCCAGGATAGCTCGCGCCGGGGCGGCCTTTGTGACCGTCGCTGTTGCAAACCACACCGCAGCGGTGCCCGAGAGGGAATCCGTCGGTCAGCAACCACTCGAACGTGCCCCACGCCGAATGGATCTCCATCGCGGTTTCCAATCTGCCGTCGTGTGCGTAACCGATATCCGCGTACCGCCCGCCGACATGTGCATATACGCGACAGTCTTCATCCTGCAGCTTGCCAAACAGTGCGCGTGCATCCGGCGCGTCGGTATCGATGTCCGAGCGGTCCGTCAGCAGCGCGTGCGAGGAGCGGTGAATCTGGCGGCCTTCGCGGCGGAAGAAGACATTGCGATCACCGCCCACCGCGGTGTTGCCCGACCATTCGTAACCCGGAAACGTGACAAAGCGGCCGTCTTCGTGAAACTCTGAGGTCAACTCGTTGATGTAGCGCCAGAAGGCGTTGTTGACCTGGAAATCGTTGGCCTGGTGGCTGGTGACATCGAGAAACGATTTGTTGCGTGCAAAGTCGAAATACTGCCGCGCCGTGGTCAGGCCGATCGACTCGCCGCTCTGGCCGTGCAGGTCGCCCCAGTAGCCGGCGTGCTCGCCCACGCGAATCAGGAGTGGCCCCGCCTGTGCAAGCAGTTCGTCGCCGCGCATCACGCGGATGGTCAACTCGCCCTCTTCGGCGACGCTCAGGTTCTCGCAGGTAGTCGCTTTTGTGCCGGCGTCGAAGCGCACGCCGGCCGGAAGATTGCGCACCGGCAGCGACGGTTCCAGGGTGATGTCGGCAACCGTTTTGTCGCTGGGATTGCCCCACTCGTCTTCCGCTTTCAGACCGAGCTGGAAGCGCTCGCCGGGCCGGCGCAACGTGGGCAGTACCGCGCGCCAGGTCCGCGGCGGTCCCGGTACGATAGCAATCGCAGGCGTTTCCGGCAGTGGCACATAGTGGCCGACCGCGCAGACGTCCGCCAGCACTTTGAACTCGAAGCCCGACTCCACGAAGGTCTGCATTTTCATGCCCGGCGATCCCGTTGCTGGTATCACCGAGCACGATGGTAACGGTATCGCCCTCGCGCAGATAACCGCCATGCAGACGCGCGGTAAGACCTTTGAACCAGGGGCGCTGATGCCCCGTTGCCTCATAGTTGAGGGCGATGCGCGCGCCAGTGCTGGTGGTTGCCGTCACATAGTTATAGGCAGTGGGGTCGGTAGTCTGCAACGCGCCCCAGTCGCCGAAAAAGCGAAACACCACGCGAATACCGCCAGTGTCGTCGATTCCGTAACGGCCGACGGTGTACACGAGACGAAACGTCTGCAGGCTGCGAACCTCGAACTCACCGCGCGGCTCCATCGCCACATGGCCGTACAGCACCGGGTCCACGCCCGGGCTCACGACCGGCCAGGCGTCGCCTACCAGTTCCGGCGCAATCCGCGTACTGGACGTCGAATCCAGTTCGCTCATCGCATTTCCGCCGTCTCGCGTGGTCCTTGCATCAGCGTTCCCATAATTGGTGACTGAGAACACCGACCCGCGACTCGATCGTGCGCATCGCCTGGAGGATGAGATCTTCGCGGTAGCGCCGGCCGATCAGCTGCACACCCGCGGGCAATCCTTCCACCAGTCCGATGGGTACTACACCGCAAGGCAAACCGAGAAAATTCGTGCCCACACTGTAGATCGCGGCGCCGAACAGATCCCGGGTCTGCTCGATTCCCTGCGCGTCGTAATCCCAGGGATAGGTCGGCCGCATCAGGAACGGCGACAGCACCAGCGCGTGCTCGTGCAGGAATACATTCCAGGTCCTGGTAAGCGCCGAGCGGTTGGCAATGCCTTCGCGATAGCCGCGTTCGTCGACGACGTTGCCCAGTTCCTGGTAGTAGGCAAATATCCTTCGAATGGTGTCGCTGCCGTGCTTCGTGGCCAGAGGCCCGAGCGTCGCGTCGATTTCGAATGTCGCCACGTCGTGCCAGCCCTTGGCGGCGTCCCGTATTGACGGTGTCGGAATCTCCTCGACAGCATAACCGGCATCGCTCAAATACCCCGCGGCAAGGTCCAGCGCAGAGGCGATGTCCGGGTGCATCGCATACCCGTAGCTCTCGCCGGTGTAGACGACTTTCACGGGGTGCGGCTCCGGCGCTCCGTCGAACGGCACCGGTACCCACCAGGGGTCACGCGGATCCGGCGCAGCCAGCACGCGAGTTGCCAGATCGACGTCACGTACTTCACGGCAGATTGCACCCTGCACCGACATCAGTTGCGCCAGCAAGCCGCGTTCCGCCCTGGCGGACGGATTGTAAGCAGGCACCCTGCCAAGCGTCGGTTTGACGGTTGCCAGCCCGCAGGCAAACGAGGGAAACCGCAGCGATCCACCGATATCGTTACCGTGATGTATCGGACCGAAGCCGGCTGCCGCCGCCGCGCCCGCGCCGCCGGATGAACCACCCGGCGATGCATCGGCGTGCCACGGGTTTCTGGTGCGTCCGTGCAGCGGATTGTCAGTGGTCGCGCGCATCGACAATTCGGGGGTGTTGGTGCGCCCGATGACGATTGCACCCGCGTTGCGTAGATTTCGCACCACGGGCGAGTCGTCGGGCGCGATAACCGTTTCCAGTGCCGGCAGCCCATTCGGTGTGGGAGTGCCCTGCACGTCGACATTTTCTTTGATCGTCACCGGTACGCCATGCAGCGGGCCCGTGGTATTTCCCCGCGCCACTTGTCGATCAGCCGCGCCTGCCTCGGCGCGCGCCTGTTCGCTGTAGTCGTAGACGATCGCGTTGAGATCCGGATTCAGTTCATGCACGCGCGCCAGCACCGAATCCATCACCTGCGCGCACGAGAAACGTCGCTCACGAATGCCGTCAGCCAGTTCGCATGCACTCAGGCGCCACAACTCGTCCATCCGCTTCCCCGCACTCGGAATTCGGGGACAGTGTACTTTTTTCGCTGCGTTCCCGCAGATCGAAGTACCGTGCTGAACCGATTGAAATAAGTACCCGGTCCCCGAATATTCAGCGTCTATCCGCCGTCGGAAGGCGTGACGCGGGGACTCGTCAAAACGGGCAGCAATGTATAGAAAAGCAACGCGAAGGCACCGGCCCACGACATCAGCGCCATCACGACCCAGGTGCCATACAGTCCCGGCACGAACAGTGGCGCGACAACGCGCAACAGACCGCCGAACGCCAGCAATCCGTAAACGATCGCCAATGCCCGCGGCGGGTGCCGCAGATCGTGTCCCGTGTGACCGAGTGAGACGCGCGACAACATGCCTGCCGTCATCAGTCCTATGCCGCCGTACGCAAACGCGTGCAACGCAAAGGAGCCCGGATAGGGATACCACGGTTGCACGGCTTTGAGCGCGAAACCGAACACGATAAATGCGTAGGCGAGATACAAGACCCACAACAAAGGCTTTTTCCACAGCCCAATAGCATGCCAACCGGACAGCCGCCAGGCGTGCACGGCCGACAGCGCGCCAGCCAGCGCAGCAGCCCACACCGCCTGTCCGACAAAAAGGTCGACCACCGCGAAAGCGACGAACAGCACCAGCGCCGTCCGGTCGACGCCGGCCGAGTTGCGCAACTGCACCGGCCGATCGACCCCGCGCTCGATGAATCCCGGAATCACCCGGCGGCCGATCATCAGGACCAGGGACAGGAGCAGATAAATGCCGCACATGATCCCCAGCCTGGCTATTTGCGGATCGCCGCCCAACAGTCCGGTGTAGAACAGCCCGTTGCTCACAGGCAGCAACACCAGCTTCGATACGACCGCCATCTGCGGCCACATGCGCGCCTGGTATATGGGCACCGATACCGCCACGCACAACAGCAGACCGAAGCAGCAGTCTAGAACGGCCGGTAACCACACCGGACCGGCATCGCCGGCCAGCGGCAGTCCGCGCGCCGCCAGCCACAGCAACGCCAGGCCAGCCAGCGGCAGCCCGTGCACGGTGGGCCGGTCTGTCCAGTTGCGCGCCGCGGTCAGCAGAAAACCGGCGACAACCGCGATGCTGTAACCGAAGACCATCTCATGAGCGTGCCAAAGCACTGGCGGGTAACCGGCACCGGCCGGTAACCAGCCGTGCGCGTAAGCCGCGTACCAGAGCAGCGACACGACTACTGCGTAGCCGGTTGCGAGCAGAAAAAAGGGGCGGAAACCGAGACTCAAGATCGGCGCCGTCCGAAAGATTGTGGACACTATCATCGGTGGAAAAGCAGCCAGGTGTTATGCTCGATCATCGTTATGCGGCGAGCGCAGACAAGACGCACCCGCACCATCAAGGGTGCAATCCCCGCCAGCGCCATCGAGGGCCGCATGATTCATGGGCCAAGGCTCCTGCGGCGCCGGCCGACGCCCTGTGTCGTCTCTGGTTTCGTGGCCGCGAGTGTAGCAGGGAGCCGCGTCAAGCCACTTAATATAAAATCAAGACGAACAATCGGTCAGGATACAGCAACCCTGCGCAGTGCTCCGCAAAACCCACGCGCCTCGACCACGGCGCGTAGGAGGAACGCCGGCGGCGATCGGCACACGCCCGACACGCGGCAAAGCCTGCCTCGCTACGAACCGCTCGACACGCTACGCTTAAGCCTGATGACTACACCCTCGCCAGACGCCGTCGACCAGACACTCGCTTCGGTGTTCGGTTTCCATGAATTTCGTCCTCATCAGCGGGAGATCATCGAGGCCCTTATCGCCGGGCGCGACGCTTTTGTGGTGATGCCCACCGGCGGCGGCAAGTCTTTGTGTTACCAGATACCCGCACTGCACCGCGATGGTGTTGCCATCGTCGTGTCGCCGTTGATCTCGCTGATGAAAGACCAGGTGGACGCTCTGGTGGCCAACGGAGTGGCGGCCGCCTGCTACAACTCCGCACTCTCACCGGCAGAATCCAGCTCGGTGCTGAGCAGGCTGCATGCACGCTCCCTGCAGCTTCTTTACGTCGCCCCGGAGCGATTGACCAGCGAAGCATTTCTGGCCCGTTTGCACGACATCGAACTCGCGTTGTTCGCCATCGACGAGGCGCATTGTGTTTCCCAATGGGGGCACGATTTCCGCCCCGAGTACCAGCAATTGACGGTGTTGCGCGAGCGCTTTGCCGACGTTCCGATGATCGCCTTGACCGCTACCGCCGATACCCAGACGCGCAAGGATGTGGAGCGGGTTTTGGGGCTTGCCGATGCAGCGCATTACTTCACTGGATTCGACCGTCCGAACATCCGTTATTCGGTGCTGGAAAAACACCAACCGTTCGAGCAACTGATAAATTTTCTGCGCACCCGGGAATCCGAAGCCGGCATCGTCTACGCGCTCAGCCGCAAACGCACCGAAGAGCTGGCCACCCGGCTCAGCGAGCGCGGCTATCGCGCCGTGGCCTATCACGCCGGATTGGACACCGACTGGCGAAATACCGTTCAGGAGCGTTTCCTGCGCGACGACCTGCAGATAGTAGTGGCGACGGTGGCATTCGGCATGGGTATCGACAAATCGAACGTACGATTTGTGGTGCACTACGATATGCCGCGCCACATCGAGGGATACTACCAGGAGACCGGCCGCGCCGGACGCGACGGACTGCCGGCCGAAGCGCTGCTGCTCTACGGTGCGCAAGACGCCGTAATGTCCCGCCGCCTGATCGAAAGGGGCACCAATCCGGAGCAGCAGCGCATAGAACTGCAAAAGCTCAACGCCATGGTAGGGCTTGCAGAGGCTGACACCTGTCGCCGCCGTGTACTGCTCGGGTATTTCGGCGAGCCGTTGTTGGAGAACTGCGGCAATTGTGACCGCTGCCTGAATCCGCCGGAACACTACGATGCCACACAGGACGCTCGCAAAGCGCTGTCTTGCGTTTACCGCGTCGGACAACGGTTCGGCGCCAGATACGTCACCGATGTATTGCGCGGTGCCGACACGGAACGCATTCGAAACTTCGGGCACCAGCGGCTGTCGACCTTCGGCATCGGCGCCGAACGCAGCGAACGTGAATGGCTTTCCATCATCCGTCAGCTGGTACACCGCGGCTACCTGGTGCAGGACGTAGCGAACTATTCCGTATTGCAGCTCACCGACGCAGCCCGTCCGCTGCTGCGTGGCGAACAGCATCTCGAACTGGTGAAACCACAGGTGCGGGTAACCTCCAGCCGGCGCAGTAAAGCCGCCGCGGCCACGGCGCTGGGGCCCTACGACGAGGGACTGTTCGAGCATCTGCGTGCACTGCGCAAGCGACTCGCCAACGAACTGAATGTGCCGCCTTACGTGGTTTTCAGCGACGCGACTCTGGTGGAGATGGCCCAGACCTGGCCAGCGGACGAAACGCAGCTGCTCGCCGTGAACGGCGTAGGGCAGCACAAACTGGAACAGTACGGCAGCGCGTTTCTAGACGCGATCGAGCACTATGCGGAACAGAATTAGCGCCAGGTCAGTTGTCGATGCGCGCGATACTCTTTGATCTGGACGGGGTGTTGTACCAGGGCGAGAGCCCGGTCGAGGGTGCAGCCGTGGCGATCCACTGGTTCCAAGATGCCGGCGTACCGCATCTGTTCGTCACTAATACCACCTCCCGCCCACGCCGCTCGCTGGCGCAGAAGCTCGCCGGATTCGGCATCGACGTCGAACCGTCAGCGATTCTCACACCGCCCGTAGCCGCCCGGCAATGGTTGCAGGAAAACGTCAGCGGTAAAACGGCCCTGTTCGTCCCCGAAGCCACACGCGAGGAGTTCGCCGGCCTGCCCCTGCTCGACGAACGTTCAGAACACGGTGCCGCTGCCGTAGTATTGGGGGATCTTGGCGAAAACTGGACATTCGCCACACTCAACCGCGCATTCAGACTGCTGATCGCCGAACCGAAGCCGGCACTGGTGGCGCTGGGCATGACCCGCTACTGGCAGACGCCCAATGGGTTGCAGCTGGATGTGGCACCGTTCGTCGTCGCCCTGGAACATGCCGCCGGTTGTCATGCGAAGGTACTGGGAAAACCGTCGGCAGCGTTCTTCGAGGCGGCGCTGCATATGCTCGGCGTGCAGGGTGCGGAAACGATCATGGTCGGGGACGACATCGAGGGCGACGTACGCGCCGCGCAGCAGGTCGGGTTACACGGCATACTGGTGCGTACCGGAAAATTCAGGCCAACGGATCTCGAACTCGGTGTCGACCCTCACGCCACTCTGGACTCCATTGCCGCGCTTCCGCGCTGGTGGCGGGCAAACCAGCACGACACCACCAGGTCCACGGACTGATCCTCCTGCAGGCAGCATGCGCTGCTGCATCGATAGCGGCGCTCGCAGGACGCCACGCATCCCGATTTGACATATGTCAACTTCACAGGGGCCACGCCTACTAATCTAAATGCAGGTGAAGTTCATTAAAGGGGTAACACTTGAGCAATATGTCTTACGATCCGTTGCGTCATCTGACGCAGTTGTATCGAGAAATCGGGCAGACGCTGGGCGTCTCCAAACTGCCGGCACAGGCGCACGAGGATATCGCTGAAGGTGCGAGCCAGTGGCTGCCGCTGGTGGATGTTCATGAGGACGAGGAGGACCGGTTCGTGCTGTTGGTCGACGTTCCAGGCATACGCGTGAAAGACATCGAGGTATCGCTCGACAACGGTGTGCTGACAATCACCGGTGAACGTGTTCTGGAAACCGGTAGCGGCGCCCAGATCCGCCACAGCGAACGTGAGCATGGCCGTTTTCACCGGCGCTTCTCGCTGCCAGATACAGCGGATCCGGAGCGCGTAACGGCGAGCGGTTAAAGAGGGGGTGCTGGAAATCGACATACAAAAACGCGCGGAAGTGAGGCCACGCCGAATCAACATCGATACGTGATTCACGTTGCGCGCGGACGAGGGCTGCATTGAGGACCACTGGCAAGTCACAACCCACGAACAAGGAGGAATCTGAAATGTTCAAATCCATCCTGGTCGCAATCGACGGTTCGGACCATGCACGAAAAGCGCTGCGCATCGCGGCCGACATTGCCGGCCTCTACCAGGCCGAGCTGTCCATCGTTCACGTGGTGACCGGTAAAAAGCTGGCAGATGAAGTAAAACGCATGGCGGAAGTCGAACACCTGGTCGACACGCCCAAACCGACCGTCAGCTACGATGCCACGGTCTCTGCGGAAATGAGTCGCATGCTCACGAATTCGAGCTTGCACAACGCTATAGCCCAGATCGCTACGGCCGTCGGCCAGCGCCTGCTTGACGAAGCCGGGAGCCGCCTGCACGAGACCAACGGGCTCGAGGCAGGCAAACACCTGGAACGCGGTGATCCGGCGCGTGAAATTCTCGCCTGCGCGAAACGTACCAATGCCGATCTCGTCGTATTGGGCAATCGCGGGCTTTCCGATATCGTCGGGGTGTTCATGGGCAGCGTGTCAGCCAGAGTGACTCACGCGGCCGAATGCACGGTTTTAACCGTCAAGTGATGTTTACGCGGGTCCGGTAGTGACAGCACACACCGGCACGTAGTCTGTACGTGCCGGTTGACCTGCATGAATGGCTACTGTGCGGAGTAGTATCGGCCGTACAGATAGCCGGCCACATCGTCACGCTCGTCTTTGCTCCACCCGAGCTTCAAGGTGCTCGACCACTTGGTGACCCACTCGCGCACGTCGTTGAGTGTGTTTGCCCGGCGATCGTTGCGTATATGCGCACGGCTGTCGTGACATCCCCGACAGTGGTTCTCGTACAACAGTTGACCGCGTTGCGTGTCGGCACTGTGCGAAGACGGTGACAGCACGAGCAGCGGCGCCAGTACTATCGCCACCCACAACCAACGCATGGCATTCGGGATACTCACGCCTGCTTGCGCCGTTCGCGCTCGATATCGTATTCCCGCGCAGTCAGCCTGCTAAGGCTTTTCAGCGAAACCGCGAGCCAGCCAATGAGATCGTCGACGGTGACAATTCCCACGAGCATCCCTTTTTCGTCCGCTATCGGCAGGCGCCGCACGCCGTTGGCACACATGACGGCGATGACCTCCTCGACACCGTCATCGACGTTGGCTTTCACGAGTTCCCAACTCATGATATCCGCGGCAGTAACCGCTTGCGCATCCACCTGCGGAGCGAGAACTTCCAGGACGAGATCGCGATCCGTGATTATTCCCACCGGTCGCTCGCCTTGGTCATCTGCGTCGACGACGATCAGGTCGCCGACGTGCCCGCTACGCATCAGTGCGGCAACTTCATCGGCGGGAGTTTCCCGTGTGCAAGTAACCACGTCGCGCCTGAAAAGATCACCAATCGACATGCAATTGTTCCTATAAGTCGCGCACCACGCGGAGCCGCGGAGCCGCGGAGCCGCGGAGCCGTTTGATCATTCAACACGTGCTGCGCCGACGCCTTGATTTACATCAACATAAATGGTTGTTCACGACCGATTTGATCGAGATCAACTCGTGGAGACGGCAATACGTCAGATTCCACACATACTTTCTAGCTAGGAGTCGAGTCATGGGTATCGCAACTACTATTCGGCGCTTCCTGGACACGCATGGAGTCCCCTACGATATTGTTCCGCACCCCTACACGAACACCAGTTACGGTTCGGCAAAGGCGGCGCATGTGTCACCTGACCGCGTTGCAAAAGGTGTATTGCTGAAGAAAGATGACGACTACCTGCTCGCGGTTGTCCCGGCTTCGCGAAAACTCGATCTGAGCTGGCTGATAATCGAAGTCGAACATGACCTCGAACTGGCCGGAGAAGATGAACTCGCGGAAATCTTTTTCGATTGTGCCTACGGCGCCGTACCAGCCGTAGGTCCTGCATACGGACTGGATACTCTGGTGGAGAACTGTCTGCGCGCGCAACCGGAGCTTTACTTCGAGGCCGGTGATCACGAAGAACTGGTGCACATCAAAGAGCTCGACTACGAGACTCTGCTGGGTAATGTCAGATACCTGAGCTTTACACATTTCCCAGATGCCGCGGAGGCGCGGGTCAGACCGGTTTTCGACTAGCTCCTACGTTGCAAGCAGCCTGCGTCCCCTTGCGGGAAAGGCGGTCACTGCACTAGTTTCACTCTTTCGATCGGTTTGTAAGAGGCCGAGGAGTGCACCTTGTCAGTGCGACATCAGTACCGGCACGGTCATGCTTTCGAGCAGTGCACGTGTCATGCCGCCCAGCACCAGTTCGCGAAAACGCGTGTGCCCGTATCCTCCCATCACGATCAATTCGCTGCCGGTCTCGCCTGCGACAGACAGCACCGCTTCGGGCGCTTCGCTATCCGCGGCATCGAAGTTGCGGTATTCGACCTGCAGCCCGTGCTGAGTCAGATGTCTGGCAAGACTGCCATCGGCTAGCGCGGCTTGCTGACTCTTACCGACACTCACCACCAGTACCTGCGCCGCATGCCGCAGCAAGGGTAATGCGTCATGCAGCGCGCGTGCGCTCGGTGCGCTGGTATTCCACGCAACAACCACCTTACCGGACGAGTACGTGAACTCACCCGTGTGCGGCACGATGACTAACGGGCGTCCGGCCTGGAACAGCAGCGGTTCCGGGCTGTAGTGCACGTTCAGGTCGCCTTGGCCGGGATGCCGCTGCGCGACGATTGCCAGATCCGCGTAATGCATACTGGTGCTGAGCACTTCCGGCAACACACCTTTGAGCTGATGGAATTCGCTGTCCAGGGAAGATCCTTCGACACCTTTCTGGAACGTATTTCTGGCCGCGCCGGACATTTCCATGAGCTGCTTCTCGCCGGCCGCGAGCACGTCCTGCGGAATCTGCACGTCCGCATAGCTCGGGATTTCGAGCTGGCGTCTGACATAAACGCCGCTCAGGCGGGCTTCGCAGTGCGTTGCCATCTGCACCGCGAACTGCAGTCGGTTAGCGCATTGCTCATCGTTGTCCACGTAGACCAGCAGATCTTTGATTGCCATGATAGAAACTCCTGTGGGCGTACCTGAGAGACGCTCGTCTGCTTGGTGAAATATTCCACCCCGTACACAGTACAGCCTCATTGTGCGAGCTGCCTGAGGTACATCACGAGCTGCCAGACCTGCTCGTTACGCAACTGCTTGAAGCCGGGCATGGCAGTACCGGGCGAACCGTTTCTGATAATCCAGAACAATTGCCCGTCCGGGATGCCGTTCACCGTCTTTGCGCAGGCGAAGTTACGCGGCGGCGGCTCGAACCCTTCAGCCATTGGTCCCTGGCCATCGCCCTCGATACCGTGACAAAGGTGGCAGCTAGGATCAGCGCCGCCCTCGTAGAGCTCACGGCCCGCGGCGAGATCGCCCGCGCCGGGCACAAGCGGGCTGGTCACATTGTAGATCGCCGCCGGGGCCTTACCCGTGAACCGGGGTTGCGGGCACTGGCTGACGGGTGGGTCGCTGGTGCTGGCGCACGACAGCAGCGTGCCCAGCAGTAGCACCAGCATCCAGCGTGGCATACGCCGCAACGCGTCAGGCGTGAAAGCTTGGCTGGCACTGGAAATGACCCGCGTCTTCATTGCTGCTCAGCTTAGTCAAAGGCACACACCAGGAAGTTGACGCATGTCAATGTGATCATGCCTGAACTCATGTGCTTCAAGCCTCACACATCGCATTTGATTCACATCAAACCAGGGCCCGGGACATTCCCGCAGATTGGCGGGCAGAGAAAGCTACTGCTGAGAATTGACCATGGGCGACACGCAACGGCGATCGCAATGCGCCCAACCGTGTCGCGGATTGACGGGTGAGACGGCGCGGGCTGACGGACACGCAGATCGATTGCGGTAACGCTATCGGATTCGCGCGCCTGGAGGCGTACCGCATGGCGCTGCATCCCCTGCGAACGCGTCTATGAACAGCATCTGTGAATGCAGCGCGGTCGTCAACTGCGCGAGGGCACCATGAACGACGCTCTGCAACGTACTGAAGTCGTTACCGCGTTTCTCCGGCACGCGGGCAAAGTGCTGCTGCTGCGGCGCAGTGACAAAGTCGGCAGCTACCAGGGCCGATGGGCCGGTGTGAGCGGCTACCTGGAAGACGCGCCGCCGCTTGCCCAGGCCCTTCGCGAGATCCGCGAGGAGACCGGCCTGGAGGCAGACGCGGTGCACCTCGCCGTGGGCGCTGAACCGCTCGAGGTGGAAGCACCGGCACAGTCGAGGCTGTGGGTCGTGCATGCGTTTCTGTTTGACGTCGACAGCCCCGGGGCCGTACAACTCGACTGGGAATCCGCTGAGTGCGCATGGGTCGATCCCGTTCGTCTTGGCGATTACACGACCGTGCCGATGCTTGCTGAAACGTTACAGGCTTGTCTGGATGGCGAACGACAACAGGCTGCGCAGTGAAATTGCCGAGCGGGTCGCGGCGATCGCCCATGACCGCCGTCACGGCGCCGCCGAACTGGCGCGCCAGTGCCTGAACCTGCTCGGCGATGCCGCCGAACATACTCCCGCTGCAGACGGCGGGGAGTTGCATGCCGACCTGCAACGACTGGCCACGGCCCTGATCGCCAGCCGACCGAGCATGACATCGGTGACACACCTGGTGTCGTTATGGCTGCAACGTTGTGATACGGCGCAGACGCGATCGCTGCCGGAACAACGCCGCAATGCGCTGCGTACAGCACGCACTCTTATCGAGGAGTCGCTAGCCGCCACCCAGGCTGCGGCCGCGCATGCCGCGGAATTGCTGGCGAATTGCCGCACTCTCGTCACACACAGCTACAGTTCGACGGTGTACGAGGCGATCAGCAGGCTGCACGAACACGTGCACGTGATATTCAGCGAATCGCGTCCATTGTACGACGGACACCGCCTGGCGCAGGC
>JAOTYY010000050.1 GCA_029861595.1 Gammaproteobacteria bacterium | reverse complement strand
GCATACTTGACCGCAATGTAAAGGCGAACCGGTACGTGGGCTGCGGCAGCGTTCACACCCACCACGTCAGCATGCCAAATGACGGTAATTGAGGGCGATTCCCCCCCCTCACCTCTCCACAAAGGGGAGATAGAGTAAGAACGTCGTCACGCACGCTTCATCGATCAATCGACGAACGCGAAGCCGGTGGTGCGTGTGTAGTAGTGGAGTCCGCCATCCTGGATGACCAGGCTTTCCATCCGTGCATCGCCTTCGTTGCAGTGCGCATGGGGCGCACCCGGCGGCGTGACCATAACCGCGTGCCGGTGCCAGTCCTTGCGTTCGCCGTCGACGAGCGAGTAAACCCCTTCGCCCTGCAGACACAACGTCAATGCCATCGCGCTGTGCACGTGGGGACGTTGCGAACGGCCCGCCGGCAGAGAGTTCAACGCGAGCGTCATCGTCGGATGGATGTTGCGTGTATGCTCCAGGCGCGCGTGTGACAACACCACTGCGTATCCGGGAAACGTGTCTGCATCCGGATGCTGATAGACGCGATCGAGTTCCGTGCGCAGATCCTCTGCGTGGTAGTGAACAGGTTGAATAACCGATGCCGGCGCATCGACCGGCGCCAGATCGAAAAACGACAAGGCCGGCTCGTCGGTGACGAGCCACGCGACCGCAGTTTCGTCTGCGCGGTGTTCAGTACGGGCAGCGCCCGGCAGTGCAAGAACGTCTCCGGCGTGCCAGTGCACGGTCTCGTCGTCGATTCGCGTCGTTCCACGGCCGGTCAGCACGCAGTACAGCTGAGCGCTGGCGCGAACGTCGATGTCCAGCGTTTCGCCGGCTCGAATCCGAGCGTAGCGTGACAGTATGAGCGGCGTCGTCGCGGGGTAAGGCGTCTCCAGCGCTTCGCTCAGGTCCATGTCGATCAGCCCGGTCGGTGCGTCCGCGTCGAATGCGCGGTCACGTTCATCGACGAACTGCACACTGGGTACGCGCGACAAGTTCAATGCAAACGCGTTTCCCGAGTTAAAGTATCGCACCCGGGCGCTCCAGAGGTTATCGGAGCGCCCGGTGTGGGCAACGGCTCGTTCAAGTGGCATTGTTCGCGTCCCTCGACTGTCTAAACAGGCGTCGGCTGCGGTTTACAGATTCACCCTACCAAAGTACCCGGCGAATTCGGATCTCAATCGCCTTCGGCCACGCCCTTCTGACGGGCCAGTGCACGTTCGCGGGCATAGGCACGGCGGCGGCGCCACGCGGGCAGGAAAATCAGACCGACGCCGACGATCAACAGGATCAGCGTGCCGGGCCGTTCCCACATGAACGACACGCCATCGGTGATATTCACCGCCCGGGCGAAGTTGTCCTCCAGCATGCCGCCGAGAATGAAGCCGATGAGCAGGGGCGCAAGCGGATAGTCGGCGAACCGGATGATTGTTGCGACGACCCCGAGTCCGGCCAGGATCAGCAGCTCGGTGGCATTGTTCTGCCCGATGTAGGACCCCATCAGCGTAAAGAACAGGATGAACGGGATAAGATAGTTACGCGGAACAGCCAGCACCTTGGCGATGTAGGGAATCAGCGGCAGATTCAATATCAGCAGCACGACGTTGCCGATGTACATCGATACGATCACCGCCCAGAAGATTTCCGGCCGGTCGATCATCAGCCGCGGTCCGGGGGCGACGTTCAGCGCGATCAGCGCACCCAGGAGAATTGCCGTGGTGCCGGAACCTGGAATGCCGAGCGTCAGCAGCGGCACAAACGAACCGGTGCACGCGGCGTTGTTTGCGGTTTCTGGCGCGGCCAGCCCCTTGATCGAGCCTTTGCCGAACTCATCCTGGTCCTCGCCCTTGGCAATGTTGCGTTCCACGGCATAGCCGAGAAATGAAGCGATGGTGGCACCTGCACCGGGCATCACGCCGATCAGAAACCCCTGAATGGACTGGCGGCCGATCACCGGCGCGATCTTCTTCGCCTCATCCTTGGTGATCATGAGGCCTTTGATCTCGCCACCTGCGACGTCGCCAATCTTGCTGCGCTTGGGATCAAGCACCATGTGGAACGCCTCCGGCAGGGCGAAGATCGCCATAGCGAGGGTCACGAAGCTGAACCCGGATTGCAGGTCCTGAACACCCATCGTGAAACGCGGCGCGTTGAACAGCGCTGATTCGCCAACGGTCGCCATCATCAGCCCGGCGATGGTCATCAACAGTGCTTTCGCCACCTTGCCGGTCCCGGCGAACGCGGCGATAGCCGAGAGACCGACCACCATCAGCGCGAAGTACTCCGCCGAGTGGAAGAGCAGTGCAACCGTAGCCAGCGCCGGCGCAAACCCGAACAGCAGGACGACCCCGACGGTGCCGCCGAAAAAAGACGAAACGGCGGCAATCGCCAGCGCTTTTCCGGCCAGGCCCTTGCGCGCCATCGGGTAGCCATCGAAAGACGTGGCCACTGTGCCGGCCACACCCGGTGCGTTGATCAGGATCGACGACGTCGAGCCGCCGAAAATGGCGCCGTAATAAACCCCCGCCAGCATGATCAGCGCAGCGGCTGGATCGCCGATGCTGATCGCGACCGGGATCATGATGGCGATGATCGACATCGGCCCGAGCCCGGGCAGCATGCCGATGAACGTACCGATCAGGCACCCCGCCACAACCATGATGATGTTCTGGATCGACAGCGCGGTGCTGAGACCCAGCATGAGACCTTCGAACATCTTTCAGATCCCGCTTGTGATTGTGTGTTCGTTCAGGACAGGAAACCCGGCCAGGGACGGAGAAAGATGCCGAGTGTTTCCTGCACCAGATACCAGATCGACACCGCGGTCGCGACCGCAATCGGTATCAGCACGTGGAACTTGCGCTCGCCCAGAATGATGCTGCTGCCAGCGATGAACAAGGCAGTCGCGGTCAGGAAGCCGATCGGACGAAGCAGCAACGCATACAGTACCATGGCGCCAACCAGGCCCAGGGTCGGCAAAATGTTGAACTCCCTGACACGCGCCAGGTCGAGATCGCCCAGGCCTTCATCCGCGACCTTCTTGGGCGAGAATAGAATCACCAGTGCCGCGATGACCCCCAGTATGCTGAGCGACATGGGCATCGTGTTGGGCAGAAAGGACATGTTCCGTTCGAACGGCAGCAGCGGGTAGTTATAAGCTGCGAAACCGTAGACGAGGGAGATAGCCAGGAAGATGATGGCAACCCAACGGTCCAGGGCCATGTCGATATCCTCCGGTTGCGGCGCAAATACGCCATCACGGGGCGCGTGCGAACGCGCCCCGTGCATTCAGACGATCACAGAAAACCGAGCTTCTTCATCAGCGTGGAAATCACCTCTTCCTGCTTTGTGAGGAACGCGGTGAAATCGTCGCCCGGATTGTAGATGTTCACCCAGCCGTTGCGGGCGCGCACGGCTTCCCACTCGGGTGTCTTGTACATTTTATCCAGGGCGCTGATGTACATCTTGCGCTTGTCGGCGGGCAGTCCCGGGGCTGCGAAAAACCCACGCCAGTTCACGAACTCGGCGTTGTAGCCCTGCTCTTTCAGCGTCGGCGCATCCTTGAATGCAGGCACGCGTTCGGCCGAGGTCACACCGATGATCTTGGCCTCGCCGGCTTGCGCCATGCCGACGGCCTCGGAGAAGCCCGTCGACAGTGCCTGGATTTCTCCAGACAGCAACGCTGCCATCGCTTTACCGCCGGCATCATAGGGGATGTACTTCACTTTGGTGGGATCCTTACCGGCCGCTTCCATCGCCATCGCGGCCACCAGGTGATCCATACCGCCGGGCACCGAACCGCCACCGATAGCGACCTTACGAGGATCCTTGTCGTAGGCGGCGACCAAATCCTTGAAAGAGTTGAGCGAGCTGTCCTTGCTCACCACGAACGCCGCGTAGTCGCCGATGGTACCGGCCACCATGGTGAGATCGCGGAAGTTCTGCGGGAAGCGTTTGGTCAGCGAGCGAATCACGATCGGCGTGGAGTTCACCATCAGGGTGCCGTGACTGGAATTGGCGTTTTCGATCAGATAACCGATCGCCTTACCGCCACCGCCACCCGACATGTTCTCGTAGGTCGCCTTGGCGACGATGCCCGACTTGGTAAGCGCCTCGCCGGTGCCGCGCGCGGTGCCATCCCAGCCGCCGCCGGCGCCACCCGGGATGAGAAAATGGATCGAATCAATGTCGGCTGCGGCTGCGGGACCGGTGCCGAGCGCCCCCACGGTCAGCGCGAGCGGAATCGCGAGCAGAGTACGTCTGTTGACAGATCTCAGTAACATCTGGTCTCCTCCTGAATACTGTTTTCGAATCGGCTGGCCGCACCGCTCGCTAGGCGCGCACGGATGACCCCGCCGTCGACTAAGATTACGACGAATTCCTGTCACCAACCTGTCGCAACATCGAAATGCGGATTCTGCTGATCGAAGATGATCGTGATCTCGCCGAAGGGCTGCGCCGGGCGCTGGAGCAATCCGGCTACACAGTGGACTGGATCGCCGACGGCGAGCGGGCGAACGCGGTTCTGAAAACGGACGATTTCGACCTGGTCGTGCTCGACCTCGGCCTTCCGAGGCTGGACGGATTGTCGGTCCTGCGCCAGCTGCGCGCGCGAGAGAAGCACATCCCGGTGCTGATTACGACGGCCAGCGACAGCGTCGAAGCCCGCGTCAAAGGGCTGGACCTGGGTGCGGACGACTACCTGGGCAAGCCGTTCGAGCTGACCGAGCTGGAGGCACGGGTGCGCGCGCTGCTGCGGCGCAGTCAGGGTCGATCGACGGGCGAACTGCGGGCCGGCAATCTGCTGCTGGACACCAATGCGCGGCGGGCCAGCATCGCGGCGGTACCGCTCGATCTGCCGCGCCGCGAGCTGTGCCTGCTCGAGATCCTGATGACGCGCATGGGCAAGGTCGTGAGCAAAGAGCAGATCGCCTCGCAGCTGTTTTCCTTCGATGACGAGGTCAGCCCGAACACCATCGAAATCTACGTATCGCGATTGCGCAAAAAGCTCGCTCCAGCGGGGCCGGGCATCGATACGGTACGCGGACTCGGATACGTGCTGAAGCCGTGAGCCCGCGCGGAATCTGGTCGCTGCGCCGGCGACTGATGATCTGGCTGCTCGCACCGATGCTGCTGGTCAGCACGGCGCTGTTCTTCGAAGCGTATCGCAGCGCTCGCGAGGCCGCCGACAGGGCTTATGACCGGGTCATCGCGGCGTCCGTGCTGGCGATCGCCGACCGGGTTGTTACGGCGGACGGCGCGCTCGACGTGGACCTCCCCTACGTAGCCCTGGAGATGCTGAGCACCGAGGACGACGATCGTGTCTTCTACCGAGTCGCCGAACCGGACGGCGCACTGGTCACTGGCTACGCGGATCTGCCGCCGCCGCCGGATGGCCGTCTCCCCGCCGAAGACGATCCCTTCTTCTACGACGCGCTATACCGCGGCGACCTCGTGCGCGTCGGCGCCCTCACGCAGCCGATCACCGGACCAGGCGCCAGCGGGCGATTCGCGGTTCAGGTCGCCCAGACTCGCGGCCAACGTGATCGACTCGTGCGCGAACTGGCCACCGCCACGGCAACCCGCTTTCTCGTCCTGGTGGTGTTGATTGGGTTTGCCACATGGCTAGGCGTTCGCTTCGGCCTGTCACCGCTGGCGCGTCTGCGGGCCGCCTTGCGCCAACGCTCACCGTACGATCTGCGGCCACTCGACATCGCCGTGCCACGCGAAGTCCGCGAGGTAGTGGCCGCCATCGACGATCTCATGGCACGTCTGGCAAAGACGCTGCAGGTCATGGAACGGTTCATCTCCGATGCCGCACACCAGCTGCGCACGCCCTTGGCCGCCCTGAACACGCAGCTCGATCTGGCGCTGCGCGAACGCGATCCACAGGTGCTGCACGAGTCACTGCTTGCGCTTCGCCGCTCGACCTGGCGCACGAGCCGGCTCGCGAGACAGCTCTTGAATCTGGCTCGCAGCAACGCGGACGGCAACTGCGAGACGGACGAATCTCTGGATTTTGCGGTACTGGTC
Organism: Gammaproteobacteria bacterium; assembly: GCA_029861595.1. Lineage (GTDB taxonomy): Bacteria > Pseudomonadota > Gammaproteobacteria > JAHELT01 > JAHELT01 > JAHELT01. The sequence goes on along the minus strand of JAOTYY010000050.1, from coordinate 13,454 downwards.
GCGGACGTCACCCGCGAACTGGTGCCGGCCGCTATGGAGAAGGACATAGATCTCGGCTTCGAGCAGACGGGTTTGCAGGCAAGGGTCTGCGCAGACCCGGTGCTGCTGCATGAGTTGGTTACGAACCTCGTTGACAACGCGGTGCACTATTGCCCGCCCGGGGCCCGGGTGACGGCACGTGTGTGCACCGATCCGCAGGCCGAGCGGGTGCGACTCGAGGTCGAAGACAACGGGCCGGGAATACCGGTGGCCGAGCGGCCCCGGGTACTCGAGCGTTTCTACCGCATTTACGGCATGAACCAGGAGGGCAGCGGGCTGGGCCTCGCGATTGTCCGCGACGTCGCGGAGCGCTACGGAGGCACGGTCAACCTGTGCGAGAGTGAAACAGGCGGTTTGCTGGTGCGCGTCGATCTGCCGTGGGCGCAGCCCGGGCAGGTGGTCGCGAATGTCTAGTGATCAAGGCACACCGGAGCGGATCGCGTCACGCCAGCGCCGCAGTACTTTTTCGCGCTTGATCGAGTCGACGTAGACCAGCAGCCCGGGGCTCATACGCACCGGTCGGGCGCCGCGGAAGGTCTTGCGACTCAGCTCGATCATCGACGGCCCCTCGACGTCAGTCCGAATAGGTAGCAGCGCCGACCGATCGACGAGAATCTGCTGCCCGCGCGCCGAGAGCAGGAAGTTCAAGAACACTCCCGCAAATTCCGGATTCCTGCCCCGCTTGGCAATGAACGCAGTGCGGGGAACGACGAGTGTGTAATCCTCCGGCAACACGACCTCGAGCGCCCCATTGGTCGCCGCCAGAGCGAAGGCGTAAGAGCCGACAACGTTGTATCCGACGAGCAGGTCCCCGGAAGCCACGGCGTTGATGATGCCGCTCGACGTCGAGAACAACCGCACCCCGGCGTTCCCAAGCGCGCGAGTCAATTCCCACACGATCGGAGATTGCTCAATGTCCTGCGTGAGGTACAGGTAGCCGGTGCCGCTGACCGCCGGATCGTAGGTGCCCACCTTCCCTGCGAACCGATCGGCATGCGCTCTGAGCAAGTCGAGCAGCCGATAGCGGCTGCTCGGGCGCAAGTTCGGCTCGAGCATCGTCCTGTTGTAGACGGTGACCACAGGCTCGAGCGAAAACGCGAACGCCTCGTTTCTCCAAATCGCCCAGCTCGGAAGCTGTGCTGCCTCCCGGGTGCTGTGTGCCAGCGCGTGGCCATCATTGACGAGTTTCATCTGCAGATCGATTGCAGAACTCATTACAAGATCGGGGGTGGGTCGTTGTGCGTCGATGGCATCCAGAAACGCGTCATAGAGTTCGATCGAGTTGAGCTCGTGGTAGCGAATCCGCAGTTCGGGGTGCAGCGCATGGAATCCAGCGATAATCGGCTCGACGGCTGGCCGATCCAGTGTGCCGTGCACGAGCACCGAGTCACTTTCGGCAGCAGCCGGCTGCGTCGCCGGACTCTGCGCCATCGCTACTTGCCCTATGAGGCCAGCCACGGAAAGAGACAGCGCCGAGCATAGACACGGCAATCGTCGCCTGACCGTATCCACCACCGCGCTCGGCAGCCGCGTATGAGCCCCAGCGATTGTCTGGATCAATGGATTCACGACGCTGCACCGTGCATCGTCACCACGGATGCTCCCATCCGTCCCAGGTCAGGAAACGTCCAAGATCCTCCGGGCGCATCCGCGCTGTGAAGTTGCGAATGCGCACCGCAATGCGGTTTGTCAGGACGCTGCACTGCGTTACCCGTTGATGTCCAGTTCTGCGACCAGGACAGCCAATTGCGCCCCATGCATGTCCCGGTCGAACCGGCTGCCCTGCACACAGGGGCGCGGCAAGCTGTATTTGATGACGTTGAGCTCGGGTATTTCAAAGCAACGGATGGCCTCGGCCGGCTGCCGGAGCACTGTCGCCAGGCGTGCCACAGTGAGTGCGTTGCGTATCTGTTCGAAGGCGCTGCGGTCGCCGCAGAAGATGTCGATGGTCACCCAGAAAGGTCCGGCATTCTTCGAGCGAACCTTGTAGGCGACATCAGCCAGCGTGGTCACGACCCACCTCGGCGACGTCGAGCCGGAACGCGTCCATCGGGTCCTCGAGCTGCATGACATGATTGACACAGAACTCATACAGCGGACCGCGTTCCGACTGCGCGGGCGAATACGGAAACGCAAAGGTCGGCAGCTCCTCATCCTCGGTCAGCGGGAAATGCAGCACCCAGGGATTGATGAGCTTGCCGATCTCATTGGCTGTTTCCTGATCGCCCGCCGTGATGATTCCGAGCACGCCGACCTCGGCCGGCGCGGAAGGTTTGCTCTCCAGCTCCCCGAGCGCGCCGTCGATGCCGATCAGGCGGAATTCGAGCGAGTAGCTGTCCGGCTGGAGCGCCATGTGGGTGTGAATCTCGTCGGCCAGAAAGGCCTGCAGCTTTGCCATCCACGGATGGGCATCGCGCACGTAGCGGGCATCGCGCAGGATGGCCATGATCGTCGCCTGGAAGCCGACGGCGCGGGCGGCTTCGAGCTTGACGGTATACGCCGGCTGCTGGACCCATTGCGACGCCGTCACGCGCACCCGCCGTTCGTCCAGCGCGGCATATTGCGCGGCGCGCACGTCCAGGTAGCCGCCCGGTTCGTATAAAACGAACGGATCGGCATTTTCATACAGCATATGCGCCGAAACGGAATGCGGTGTGCAGCTGGCGCCGTCGGCCAATGGTTCCACGGTGAATCCATCGGCATCGAAATCCACGAGGATGACGCCGCTGGTCGGATTTGTGGAACACAACGCCCCGCACTCGGCAATTTTGGCGCCGTGCCAGGCCGCGCCTGGATGCGCTTGGCGCTGGAGCGGCAAGGCCGCAATCGTTGCGGTGTCCGTGGTGCGGCCAGCGAGCACGATATCAGCCCCGGTTTCCAGCGCTGCGCCGATCTGCTCGGCACCGGCCAGGGCGACGACGTTGTCGCAGGCGTCGATCAGTTCGGCCGTCATCTCGCTGGCCGGTGCGAGTGGTTGGATACGGCCATCGCGCAACGCGTCCTTGACCCGTTCCCCGGGCTGGCTCGAGCGCAACGTTGCGACCCTCAGTTCCTGGCCCAGCTCACGCGCAACCTCCATGGTAATGTCCAGCATCCATCCCACCGTATCGTCTGTTCCGCAGGTGCCGCAAGAGCCGATGACGAGTGGCACGTCCGCCGCGGCACGGGCGCGCATCAGATGCGTCCATTCGGACTTCGTCACGGCCCGCGAGTACTTGGACGTCCCGGTGCCGAGGTAGAACGGCCCGCTGTCGGTCGAACCGCCGTCGATACATATGATGTCGGGCCGCGCCGCGAGGCCGCGATCCAGCGCCGCTTTGTCAAAGCTGATGCCCAGTGCGCCCGATGGGACCAGCACGCGCGTGGTTGGTGTGGAAGTAGCGGCCATGCGATTCTCTCAACGCCATTGCAGGTTCTGCGTTGCGACCATGCAGCGGATCGAGCTGCATCGTCAACCACTTGGTGATGAACGACGCGACGGGAGCAGCTGTAAAGCGGGCCAAAGCTTGGCGGCCAGCGGTAACGACGGCTATCCTACCCGTCGCGCCTACCCCGGTTCACCGGTGTCAATGCGCCTTCATCGCGGGAGACAGGCTGACGGAGTCACGATCATGGGGTGTTTGCTCAAACAAGGCGGCGGGCTGTACCCGAGGTTACGCATCGGTGCAGTGCTGCTGGCGGCGGGAGAAGGCCGCCGCATGGGTGGTGTGGCCAAGGCGCTGATACGGCTTCAGGGCGTGCCGCTCATCAGCCGGCAGCTCGTGGCCCTCAGCGGCGCCGGTGTCGACGAAGTGGTGGTGGTGACCGGCCACGCACGTGACGCAATCGAGGAGCAGGTGCAGAGCTTTCCGGTCACGCTGGCGCACAACGAAGCGCACGCCGACGGCCAGGAGGGTTCGGTGCGAGTGGGACTGGCGGCCCTCAATGGACCTTTCGACGCGGTCTTCATCCTGCTTTCCGACCAGCCGCTGGTCGCGGCGGGCGATTTGACCGAGCTCATCGGCGCCTTCAAGAAGCGCCCGGCAGGCCATGTGGTGGTGCCGGTCGTGAACGGTCAGCGGGGAAATCCCATCATGCTCGACGACGTGGCACACGCGCAGATTCTCGCCGGCGCCGCGAATCTGGGTTGCCGTCACCTGATCGAGCGCCAACCCGAACTCGTGCACGTTCACGAAACCGCCAACACCCGCTTCATCACCGATCTGGACACGCTGGAAGATGTCCAGGCGCTTGCCCGGCGCACTGGCTGGCGGTTCGAACTGCCGACACTGGAGCCCGCAGCGTAGTAAAGGAGCTGGCTGCCGGAAGCGCACAGGCAAATCCATTGAAGAATTTACGCTGCTTTTGACCGGTCCGATGCGGCCGGGATAAACGGCACTTATGGTGGTACAGTGCGTGAGCGCTGCATCAATAAAACAATGAAACCCTGGAGGAGCTCTCATGATTCCTCGCGAATTCGACTATCACGCCCCGCAGTCCATTCCCGACGCGCTCGGCCTGCTCGCGCAATTCGGCGACGAGGCCAAATTGCTCGCCGGTGGCCACAGTCTGCTGCCGATGATGAAACTGCGACTTGCCGAGCCCGGTCATCTGATCGACCTGGGCAGGATTCGCGAACTCCAAGGTATACGCGAGGATGGCGACACGCTGCGTATCGGCGCGATGACCACGGAGAATCAGCTGATCTGGTCGCAATTGCTGCAGGACAAATGTCCATTGCTGGTCGAGGGTGCACGGCTCATTTCCGATCCGCAGGTACGCTACAAGGGCACGATCGGCGGCGACATATCCCACGGCGATCCCGCCAACGACCATCCGGCACTGATGCTGGCACTGGGTGCATCCTATGTTCTCCAGTCGGCGTCGGGCGAGCGCGTGGTGTCCGCGGACGATTTCTTCGTCGGCATGTACGACACGCTTCTGCAGCCCGACGAAATAATGACCGAAATACGCATCCCTGCTCCTGCGCAGGGCACCGGCTACTGCTACGCCAAACTCAAGCGCAAGGTCGGCGATTTCGCCACGGCGGCAGCAGCCGTCACGCTGCGTATGCAAGGCGAAACTGTTCAGGAGGTCGCAATTGCGCTGACCAACGTCGGCGCCTGCGCGCTGCGGGCGCGTGAGGCAGAAGACGCTCTGAGAGGCAAGACTCTGGATGACGCCGCGCTCGCAGAGGCTGCCAGGCTGGCAATGAGCATCTGCGATCCGGTCGAGGACCAGCGCGGCGACGTGGAGTACAAGACCGCCATGGCCGGCGAGATGACCCGTCGCGCTTTGAGCACCGCCAACTCACGCGCCACCCACTGATGCGACTGCGAGGAGAAATACATGGCAAAAAAACAAACGGTGTCGTTCACGCTCAACGGCACGCAGGTGGATGTGGTGGTCGAGCCGCGTGAACTGCTCATTCACAGCTTGCGCGAAAAACTCCAGCACACCGGTCCGCACATAGGCTGCGAGACGTCGCACTGCGGCGCATGCACCGTCGACATCGACGGCATGTCGGTGAAATCGTGCACGGTTCTTACCGTGCAATGCCAGGACGCCGAGGTGCTGACCATCGAGGGATTCGAGCAAGGCGGCGAACTGCACGCGCTGCAGGAAGGATTTACACAGGAACACGGGCTGCAATGCGGCTACTGTACGCCGGGCATGATTACCCGCGCCTACCGCCTGCTCAAAGAGAACCCCAGCCCGTCGGAAGAGGAGATTCGCTACTGGATGGCAGGCAACCTGTGCCGTTGCACAGGCTATCAGAACATCGTCAAGGCGGTGCAATACGCGGCGAACAAACTATCGTCGGCGAGCGCCTGAAACTAACAACATACCGGGAGATTCAACCATGGCCGCTTCAACCGACATGCTCGAACGCGAGGCAACACTGCAAGGACTCGGTACTTCCCGATTGCGCAAGGAGGACGCCCGCTTCATTCGCGGCAAGGGAACTTACATCGACGACATCAAATTGCCAGGCATGCTGTTCGGCGCCATGGTGCGCAGCCCCTACGCGCATGCCCGCATCAAATCGATCAACAAGGACAAGGCCCTGGCCGTGCCCGGGGTCGTGGCAGTCCTGGTGGCAGATGATCTGAAACCGGTGAAGCTGGACTGGATGCCGACGCTCGGCAGCGATGTGCAGGCCGTTCTGGCGGACGAGAAAGTCTGCTTCCAGCTGCAGGAAGTCGCCATGGTGATCGCCACCGATCGTTACGCCGCCTCGGACGGCGCCGACATGGTGGAAGTCGATTACGAGGAGTTGCCCGTACTCGTCGACCCGCACAAAGCCATGGATGCAGACGCCCCGATCATTCGCGAAGACATCGCCGACAAGGACGAGGTCGGTCACGGCAAACGCACACACCCCAATCATATCTTCACCTGGGAGGCGGGCGACAAGGACGCCACGGATTCGGTCTTCGCCAATGCCGAAGTGACGGTGAAAGAAGAGATCCTGAATCCGCGCGTGCATCCCTGTCCTATGGAAACGTGCGGCTGTGTCGCCTCGTTCGACAAGGTCACGGGCCAGTTGACCGTCTACATAACGTCTCAGGCACCACACCTGGTGCGCACCGTGGTTGCGATGCTCTCCGGGATTCCCGAGAGCAAGATCCGCATCATCGGCGGCGACATCGGCGGAGGGTTTGGCAACAAGGTCCCGATCTATCCCGGCTACGTCGTCGCCATCGTCGCCTCGATAGTAACGGGCGTGCCGATCAAGTGGATCGAATCGCGCATCGACAATATCTCCACGACCGGATTTGCGCGCGACTATCACGGCATCGGTGAGCTGGCGGCCGACAAGGATGGTCGCATCAAGGCCCTGCGTTTTACCGCTCTCGCCGACCACGGCGCTTTCAACTCCCACGTATCGGCCACCAAGCTGCCGGCCGGCCTGTTCAGCATCTGCACCGGCTCTTATGACATTCCCACGGCTTATTGCCGGGTGGATGCGGTTTATACCAATAAAGCGCCCGGCGGCGTCGCCTATCGTTGTTCGCTGCGGGTCACCGAGGCGGTGTACCTGATCGAGCGCATGATGGACGTTCTGGCGCAGAAGCTGTCCATCGACAAGGCGGAGATCCGCCGTCGCAACTTCGTCAACGCGGACAAGTTTCCGTATAGCACGTCGTTGGGATGGACGCTTGACAGCGGCGATTACCATACCGCGCTGGAAAAAGTGCTGCAGGCAGTTGATTACGAAGGTCTCCGCAAGGAGCAGGCCGAAAAGCGCGCCAAAGGCGAGTTGATGGGAATCGGTTTGTGCACTTTTACCGAGATTGTCGGCGCCGGCCCGACCAAGGTCTGCGACATCCTCGGGATAGGACTTTTCGACAGTTGCGACATCCGCGTCAATCCGACCGGCAGCGCGATTGCCCGGCTGGGCACGATGAGCCAGGGCCAGGGCCACGCGACGACTTACGCACAGATCATCGCCACCGAACTGGGATTGTCTTCGGAGGAGATCCAGATCGAGGAAGGCGATACCGACAAGGCCCCCTACGGCGCGGGCACCTGGGGGTCGCGTTCCACACCGGTCGCCGGGGCTGCCGCTGCGATGGCCGCCCGCAAGATCCGCGCGAAGGCGCAAGCGATAGCAGCGCACCTTCTGGAGGTAGGCGAAGGCGATCTGGAATGGGAAATCGATCGATTCAACGTCAAAGGCAATCCTGCGCAATCCAAAACCATGAAAGAGATCGCGCTCGCGGCGCACACCGGCGACCTGCCGGACGGCATGGAGCAGGGATTGGATGCGACGGAATACTACGACCCACCCAACATGACATTCCCTTTTGGCGCCTATGTCTGCGTGGTGGATATCGATCGCTTTACCGGCGAGACCAAGGTCCGCCGTTTCTATGCCCTGGACGATTGCGGCACGCGGATCAACCCGATGATCATCGAAGGCCAGATACATGGCGGTCTCACAGAAGCTTTTGCGGTTGCTTTCGGCCAGGCCATCCCGTTCGACGAGAACGGCAACCATCTGGGCAACAGCCTGATGGATTATTTTCTGCCGACGGCCGTGGAAACGCCGCACTGGGAGACCGATCACACGGTCACGCCTTCTCCGCACCATCCGATCGGTGCCAAGGGCGTTGCGGAATCGCCCCATGTCGGCGGCATTCCCTGCTTCTCCAACGCGGTTGTGGATGCGTTCGCGCATCTGGGGGTGACGCACATGGACATGCCACACACCGCTTTCCGTGTGTGGCAGCAGTGCAAGGCGCTTGGTATCAACACAAGGTAGAACGCACTGGGATTGACTATAGTATGAAGGTCGAAATCGACAAAACGTACCCCATGCCGTGCTCGTCGGAGATTGCATGGGAATTCCTGCAGGACGTCGAGGCGGTGGCCGGGTGCATGCCCGGGGCGAAAATTACCGAACGCCTCGATGCCGGCCACTACAAGGGGACCGTAACGGTCAAGGTGGGTCCGGCAACGATGTCGTTCAGGGGCGACGTCGAAATGCACGACGTGGACCCGGCGGCGCGGACCCTGCGTCTGCTGGGCAAGGGCACCGACAAAACCGGGACTTCCGGCGCTTCGATGAATTTGACCGCCCGTATAGAGACCGCCGAACAAGACGACCAGTGCACTCTGGTGGGTGCGAGCGAAGTGTCGATGAGTGGCAAGGCGGCTGCCTTCGGTGGACGCATGATGAACGCGGTCGCCGACAAGATCCTCAACCAGTTCGCGGCCAACTTTGCGGATCGGGTGAGTGAGCGCCAGGCGCAACGCACGACTCCCGCTGCAGCGTCGGTCGCCTCTCCACCGGTTTCCGGAGAGCTGGACGGCATCGCGCTGGTGTGGACAATTTTCAAGGACTGGCTGCGCGGCCTGTTTTCCAAGAAAACGACGTGAATCCCCCCGCCCAGCGTCTGCAGGACGTGGACGATCTGCAACGCCAACTGGAAGGCGTCGGCTATATCGCTGAGCCTTCGCTGGCGGCTGCCCTGCTGCTGATGCTGGATCTCGGCTGTCCGTTACTGCTCGAGGGTGACGCCGGCGTGGGCAAAACCGAAATCGCTAAAGCGCTCGCCACCGTGCGTGACGCCAGACTCATCCGTCTGCAGTGTTACGAAGGGCTCGACGTGCATGCGGCGATGTACGAATGGAACTACCAGCGGCAGCTGCTGGCGATCAAGCTGCTCGAACACGATGCACGTCCGACCGCGGAAAAAGAACAGGACATCTTCTCCGAGCGCTATCTGTTGAAGCGTCCGCTGCTCGAAGCGATCAGTTGCACGGAGCCACCGGTGCTGCTGATCGACGAAGTCGATCGTGCCGACGAGGCCTTCGAGGCGTTCCTGCTCGAGCTGCTCTCGGACTACCAGATGTCGATCCCGGAGCTGGGTACCGTGCGCGCCGTGACGCGACCACTGGTCGTGATAACCTCGAACGGCACGCGCGAACTCTCGGACGCGTTGCGCCGCCGCTGCCTGTACCAGTTCATCGACTATCCCAGCTTCGCGAAGGAATTGGCTATCGTCGAGATCAAAGCGCCACAAGCGGCGGGGCAACTTGCCCGCCAGGTGGTCGAGTTCGTGCAAAGCGCGCGCCGCATGGAGTTGCAGAAAAAGCCAGGCGTCGCCGAAACGCTCGACTGGACGGCGGCCCTGTTGCGCATGGGAATTTCCGTGATCGACGACGACGGCGCGGAACGAATTCTCGAAACCCTGAGCGCGCTCATCAAAACCCGCGCCGACCGCGCCGGGTTCACCCGGGAGGTCGTGGCCCGCATCGCCGCAGCATGTTGATGGCCGCTTCTCCGGAACTTGATCCGGGCGCAGTTTTACTGGCGCGTGTTGCCGGCTTTGCCGGTTTCCTGCGCGCTAACGGCTACAGCGTGGGCGGTGCGGATTCCAGTCGCCTCCTGGAAGCGAGCCTGCAAACGGGGATTCTCGACCAACAGGTGCTGCGCTGGAGCCTCAAGGCACTGCTGTGCGGTCGTGGCGATGAATGGCGGCGCTTCGATGCGCTGTTCGATGCCTATTTCCTGCCGCCCAACAAAAGTGTTTTCGTGGCAAGCAACGTTGTTTCCACCGGGGCCCAAGCGACTGGCGAAGTGCACGAAGGCAGCGAAAATGAACCCGCCGCCGGTGCCGGGCACGGTGTCGTGGACGACGATGACGCCGGCGCCGCCCGACACGGCGCGAGTCGCGAAGAATCTCTGGCGACCACTGATTTTCGCGACTTGAGCGAAGCCGAGCACGCGCGTGCGATCGAAGCGCTGATGCGGCGATTTGCCCGGCGCCTGAAGCATCTCTACCTGCGCCGCGAAGAACGTGCTCATCGCGGGCGCCGGCTCGACCTGCAAGGCACCATACGAAACAGTGTGGCCTGCGGCGGTACACCACTGCGGCTCGCCTGGAAGCATCGCCGTCGCGTGCGTCCGCGCCTGCTTGTACTGCTGGACGTAAGCCGCTCGATGAGCCTGTACAGCTTTTTTTATCTGCGCCTCGCGCGCGCGCTGTGCGGTGAGCTGGCCGACGTGCATTGTTTCATTTTCCACACCCGCATTACCGGCGTTGCGGAGGCGCTGCGCGACCCGGATCCGTGGCGGTCGCAGGAACGTCTGCATCTGCTTGCCGCCGGCTGGGGCGGCGGCACACGTATTGGCGAATGTCTGCTCGACTTCAACCGCGACCACGGAGCCCGCCTGGTACACTCGCGTACCGGGGTGATAATCGTCAGTGACGGTTACGACACTGGCGAACCGGAACTTCTGGCGCAGGCGCTCGCCACGCTGCGACGGCGCTCGCGGCGCATGGTCTGGCTCAACCCGTTGTTGAACCAGCCGGGATTCAGCCCGGAGAGTCGCGGGATGCAGGCGGCCATGCCGCACCTCGATCTGCTCGCCGCGGGCGCCGACCTGGCGGATATCGAACGACTGTTGCCGCAGATTATCGAGACGTTGCGATGACCAACGACGAACTCCTGGAAATGGCCCGTGAGCTGAGCGGCCGCGGCGAGACTTACGCGCTGGTTACGGTCGTTCGAACCGTCGCTCCCACCTCCGCGTATGTGGGCGCCCAAGCGATCGTGCTCGCCGACGGAACGCTGCACGGCTGGATCGGCGGAGGGTGCGCGAAGAGCGTGGTCATAGACGCCGCGCAGCGCGCCATTGAAAACAGCGAGCCGAAGCTCTTACGGATCAGCAACGACCGCGCCTACCCCGAAGACGATGTCGAACACTACGCGATGTCGTGTGCCAGCGACGGCACTGTCGAACTCTTCATCCAGCCTTACAGCGCCCGCAGCGCTGTGTGTGTGCTCGGCAGCACACCCGCCGCCGATGAAGCGCGCTTCCTCGCGGAGCGACTCAGAATCAGGCTCGCCGCTACCCCGGCTGAAGCGCCCGTCGTCCTGATAGCAACCCAGGGCCAGGGTGATGAGGAAGCACTCGAAGCGGCCTTGTCCAGTCCGGCAGCGCACGTGCTGATGATCGCGAGTCGGCGAAAAGCGGAAAAGCTGCGCACCGTGATGCGTATGCGCGGTATCGACGAAGCACAGCTTGCGCGCCTGCAGGCCCCCGCCGGTCCGGACGCGGGTGCCAAGACACCGGGTGAGATTGCACTGGTTGGTGTCGTGGGGGTGCTGGCGTTGTTGCGCGGTCGCCGCCAGATGGCCGGTCACACGTCGGCCGCGGGTAGCGAGCAGGACAGGAGCCAGCCGCAATCTGGCGCCGTGCCGGATACGGCGGCAGTTGAGGGAACATTCATCAATCCCGTTTGCGGCACCGCCGTGAGCGTCACCGATCCGATGCACATCGAGGAGTACCAAGGCGTGGTTTACTACTTCTGCTGTGACGGCTGCAGGACGACGTTCCGGAGAGATCCCGCAAAGTATGCGCAGATCCACCGCATTTCCACCGCCAAGGTTCCAGTATGAAAAGGTGCGCTTCTTTGCGGTAGGCGCCGTAACCGGATGGAATCAGCATGTCGAGACTCACTCCCCTTCTCCACGACCGGCTCGAACCGGAGCAGCGAGCGCTGCTCGAGACCATCATCGGCGGCAAACGTGGCGACGGGCGTGATCTCGAGGGATTTCTCGATGCGCGGGGCGCGATGCGTGGTCCGTTCAATGCACTGCTGCACCGTCCGGACCTCGGCCACACCTTGCTGCGCGTCGGTGAGCAGCTGCGATTCGAAGGCCGTCTGCCTACCTTGTGCCGCGAGATCGCGATTCTGGTCGTCGCCGCGCATTTCCGCGCGCGCTATGAATGGTGGGCGCATGCACGTATCGCGCACGGCGAGGGTCTGCCCCAATCGGTGATCGACGCGATCGCCGCAGGCGCCGACCCGGCGCTCGACAAGGATGACGAACGTACGGTCTACGCGTACACCACCGAGATGATGGAATTGGGTCGAGTCTCGGAGCGCACCCACCAGAGCGCAGCTGCGGTTTTCGGCGAGGCGGTCCTGGTCGAGCTGGTCGTGCTGCTCGGTTACTATGCGACGATTTCGCTGCTGCTCAACGCCTTTCAGGTCGTCCTTCCCCCGGGGCAATCGACCCCGTTCGATGATGACGGCGAGTGAGTCGGACACGATGCGTCTCGATGGAAAAGTGGTAGCGGTCATCGGCGGCGGACAGACGCCGGGCGAGACGATCGGCAACGGCCGTGCGACTGCAATTCGTTTCGCGGCGGAAGGCGCCCGTGTCCTGGTGGTAGACCGCGACGAGGCTTCGGCCATCGAAACGGTCGAGATGATCGCGGCCGACGGCGGCGAAGCGTCGGCGCTGCAAGCAGACGTCACCACCGAAACCGACTGCGCGCGGATTCCGGCAAGCTGTGTCGAGCGCTATGGACGCATCGATGTGCTGCACAACAACGTCGGCCGCTCAATGGGCGACGGCGGCACGGTGGACCTCACCGAGGAAAACTGGCTCGCACTCATGGACGTGAACCTGAAGAGTTATTTCCTCACCAGCAAACACACATTGAAAGTCATGCGCGAGCAGCGATCGGGTGTGATTCTCAATATTTCCTCGACCGCGTCGCTGTGCTCGGGCCGCACGCTCGCCTACAAGACCGCGAAGTCCGGCATCAACTCGATGACCCAGATGATGGCGATTGAAAACGCGGCGTACGGAATCCGCGTCAACGCGATACTCCCCGGCCTGATGGACACCCCGATGGCGATTGAACGCCGCGCCGCGGAGCAAGGCGTCGAGCGCAACGTCATACGCCGCGAGCGAAATGCCCAGGTGCCGCTGCTCTCGCAACAGGGAAGCGCGTGGGACGTTGCGAACGCGGCGCTGTTCCTCGCTTCCGACGAGGCCCGCTACATCACCGGCGTGCTGCTTCCGGTAGACGGGGGACTGACCGCTAAAGTAGGCTGAACGGTTGGAAGTCAATCCACGGTCGAGCGCTCGGACCAGTCGCCAGCATCGAGCGTTTTCGCCAGCAG
>JAOTYY010000259.1 GCA_029861595.1 Gammaproteobacteria bacterium | reverse complement strand
GATTGAGAGGGGAGCCGGGATGACCGAATGGGAGTTTGTCTCTGTCGCTCTGTCGCTCTGTCCTTGGTACTGGGTCTTGGTGTCACTCTAGTGCTCAGGTCGGCTCTGGTCGCATTTCGTGCTCGAAACGAAACAAAACTAGACCCGATTGCTATCGCATGGGCGGTCTACATCTTCGTATCCCAGCTTCAGTACTGGTGGGGCCCCGTCCGTGCCTTGAGCGATCTCGAACGCATAACGGGCACGATCTTCATTCTCATGATCGTGCTGGCCGTCATGTTATTTCTGGCGGGTGGGCTCGTTCTACCTGTTAACGAAGATCGCTTTCCCACCGATTTGAGCGAGTATTTCGAGAAGGATGGTCGATGGGGTGTGCTTATATACAGCGCCTACTGGCTGCTGGGGGTGTCGGGGGTCAATATTTGGATTCATGGTGTGGGGTTTAGTCTGACGAACGTCACGGCTGCTATTCTCATACCGTTATCCGCTCTCGCGGTCTGGGTTCTCAGGGCTCGGACTGCTGTCACGATCCTGTTCGGTGTGACACTCGTAATAAATACCTTCGCAGCGAACCTGACGGTGCTGAGAGTCTTGGGGATTGAAGACTGATGGCGTATAAGATTTTTCTCCGAACGGCCGCTTTCCCGAAAGCAGATGTTGAGAATATAGGTGTTGGGATCGCACTGGACGGCTCCTTCTGGCCGAAAGCAGAAGTTCGCCTGGTTCGCGGTATAATTTCCGTTACTGACCCGAAGCTGACATTAGAAAAACCTAATCTGCTGTTCTTCCGGTCGTCGCTTCTCGACGCAAAGGAGACATTAGCCTCGCGGCTGGCTTAGAATTTGTCCAAAGACTGCTGCTGGCCCATAGCCGCCCGTCATTCCTTTTCTGCGAGTGGACTGACAGGCCATGGGCGTCTGTTCAAAATGCCCTAGAATCACCGGAGAAAGATCACAAGCTAAGGAAGCCACCTTTCTCCCGTCAGTGCCGTCGGCACGACCTGTCGCTGATATCGGCGGAGGCTTCCTTGCCTCCGCCGTGAGTTACGCGCCTGGTACCAAGTAACGAGATACCAGTTCCAGCTGCGATATGTCAGAGACTCATCGCGCGACGTCGCATCATAAACACCGCGATACCGAGCGGCCACAGGAAGGACAAACCGGTGGCGCCACCACCACCGAATTGAGCGTCGCTGCTGCCTGCATTGTTGGACGGACCAGTCGGGCTGGCAGCGTAGTTGTTGCCGTTGTCGCCGTCGCTGTCACTGTCGTCATCGTCCGTGCACGGACCAAGCGTGTCGCCATGTCGCAGGTGAGCCTCCACGGCCGGCGCAGCGACCGTTATCGTTTGCCTGCCTTTGTGGCAGATCGTAACCTTACCGTCGTCCGGCGGCTGAACAGCCGTGATAGTCGCTGTCGTGATAGCACTGTCCGACAGGGCCGGTGTGCCATCATCGGTCACCGTCAGCGTGACGGTGAACGTGCCCGCGGTGCTATAGGTATGGGTCGGATTCACACCCGTGCCCGTGCCACCGTCACCGAAGTCCCAGTCATAGGCGACAATGTCGCCATCCGGATCAAAGGAGCCGGATCCGTCGAAGGTGATGGAGTCTCCGAGCTGCGCGCTGTACGGCCCATTGGGATCGGCCGTCGGCACTTGGTTCGCAGCCTCCTCCTCGATGGTTACCGTGGAGGTATCGCTTCCGGTCGCACCGCAGGAGTCGGTGGCGTTAAAGGTTACGGCCGTGGTTCCCAGCAGGAAGTCGGTCGGGGCGTCATTGCTCACCGCCAGCGGACCATCCTGCGCATCGTTGGCGCTGCCCGATGCCAGGAATGCAGCAATCGCCGGATCCGTCGCCGGTACCGAGGTTGTGCCCGGCGGAACCGTGATGGTGATCGGCGCCGGAGCGGTTACGGCCGGTGGCGTATTTGGATCAACAGCGGTCACGGTTGACGTGCCAGTCGTGGTGAGCGGCGACCCGGAAGGACTGCCACTGTCGGTCACCGAGAACGTCACCGTCGTGGTCGTCCCAGGGGCTACCGCGGCCGGGAAATCTGACGGTGCGTCATTGATAATCGACCCGGTCAGGTCCCCGTCCTCGGCATCGTTGGCGGTCGCCCCGTTCAGGAAAGCGTCGATCGCCGAATCCGTGGCCGGTATCGAAGCGGCGCAAAGCGCTGCCGTGACCGTGATCGGATCGGGCGTCGTCAGCTGCGGCGCGGTATTACCGGCTTCTTCCTGGATCGTTACCGTCGAGGTGGCGGTCGAGGTCAGGCCGCAGGCGTCGGTCGCCGAGAAGCTCACCGTCGTGATGCCCAGCGGGAAATCGGCCGGCGCATCATTGCTCACCGCCAACGTCCCATCCTCGTCGTCGTTCGCACTGGCGCCGTCGAGGAACGCGACAATCGCCGGATCCGTGGCCGGTACCGAGGTTGTGCCCTGCGGAACCGTGATGGTGATCGGCGCCGGAGCCGTTACGACCGGCACCGTGTTCGGCGTCTCATCCAACGTGAGTGTCGAGTCCGCCGTGCCTATGGCGCCGAGGCTATCCTCCGCCGAGAACGTCACCAGCGTATCGCCGAGCAAGAAGTTCAGCGGCGCGTTGTTGGTAACAGGTAACGTCCCGTCTTCAACGTCGTCGGCCGAGGCCGAGTTCAGCCAGTTTTGGATCTCGGTATCCGACTGTGGTACCGAGGTCGCACAGAGCGGCGCCGTCACAGTCAGGGGTGCCGGTGCCGTAACCACGGGAACATTGTTGTCGGCAACTAATATGATCACATTGGCCGTGGCCGCACCCTCATTGCCACAACTGTCGGTGGCTGTGAACGTCACCGGTGTCGTACCTACCGGGAACGAAGCCGGTGCATTGTTGCTGACCGGGAGGCTGCCCTCTTCCGGATCGATGGCGGTCACCGAGGCGAGCCACGCCACGATCTCCGGATCGGTCGCGGGGACCGGACCGGTGCTGCCCGGCGGTAATGTGATGGTTAGATCCGCCGGCGCGGTCACGACCGGTGCGTTGGCGTCGCCGACCTGTATCGTCACCGTCGCGCGATTCGAAGTATCGATCCCATCGGTGGCGTCATACGTGAAGCTGTCGGCGCCACAGACGTCGACTGCCGGGGCGAACGTGCACTGCGGCGTCGGGGTGGTTGCGGACAGGCTGCAACTCACAGTACCGCCACCACTGCTGGCTGCGTCGAAGCTATTGACCGTCAAGACATCGCCTGTGTCGGCGTCGGTATCGTTGAATAGCACATCGATATCGACCGGGGTGTTCACCGCTGTTGATGCGGAATCGTCATTAGCCACCGGCGGGACATTAGTTGCACCCACAACCTCGAAACTGAAGGTGACGATCTCGTCACCGTGCTCGGCATTGCCCGGGTCCAGCAGCCAGAGCGCCCCAAAGGTCGTGGTGCCGCCGACCTGATCCAAATCGAATTGATTGCCGTACCAGGAGGCCGACCAGGTGTATGTACCCGGTGTGTCCGGCGCGGGAAAGGTGAGCACCACGGGACCCGGAAACACATGCGTTTCACCGTCAACGCCGCCGACACCGACGGGGCAGCTTGCGCAAGTGTTACTGGCAACCGCCACCGCGCCGTTGGACAGGCAGGCCTCAGTGCTGCAGTCCTTGTCCCAGAGTTTGGCGCGTACCCAACCCGGCCGGTAACCGCCGGTGACACTGACGGTGACTGTCTCGCCCGAGCTGTAAGTTGCCTGATCGGTTGTTGCACTCACATTCATGCTGTCCTTGCTGTTATTCGGGTGCGTGCCATGCGAGTGACAACCTGCGCAAGTGCTGGTCGAACCGTGGCAGGCTGAGCAGTTGTCACTATATAAACCCGAAAACGCGCTGGCGTCGGGAGCATAGGCAAATGCCAGTGCCATGAGCGGCACGACAATAAGGCTCAGTACAAATGACTTGCTCGAGTTCTTCATCGCTTCTTCCCCTTGATCCTTTGACTTCATGGTCAAACTCTCTGGCGTTTTCCACGCCAAAGAACTCGACGGCATTTCGAATTTCTTGTCGGAACTATCAACTCTCCTGTACACATATTGACTGGGCATTGCACGTCGTCAATTAGGGCTTGCACTTACAATGAGTACACTTAACATAATGAACCAAGGTTCCGTGCGGGTTGAATACGAAGACAGAAACGGATGTTTATCTCGTATTTGACAGGGCTCGTTATGAGCAAGAAAAACTCATGTGAAGAATGGCATGAGTTTTTCAGCGGGTTGACGATTAACGACCGGTATTGGCCGTTAGCGGACCGTCATTTCGGTGATTTCTAGGACGATTAAACGACCGCTTTTGGTGAAAGCGGACATTCACGGGGTAGGGCGTCCAGAGCTAAGCAGCTATCAGTGCAACCTCCAGCACGGAAAGGGGCTTCGAGGACGTTGCTAACGTACAAAGCGCCCCCGCTACCAAATGAAGAAAGGCCCCCTTTATGGGGGCCTTTTTCATTTGTATAGCGCGGCCGAATTGAACCTGCGAAGAGAGCAGGTTCAAGCCGAGGCGGCCCGATGCGTAGCATCGGAATAGAGCCGCCGAGACAAACTGAGCCACGAAGTGGCGAAGGCCATCCTGCCCGCGGTCAACAGCAACCAGAAATACGTTACTGCTCCATATTGCTGGAGGCGTATGATTCGAGTATGAGCGAGGACAGTACACCCAGGACAACCGCGGAGCCTGATGAGCCCGAGACCCCCAGCGTGCTGATGCGGTCGATGCTGCGTTCCGTTGTGAAGGTGATTACAACATCTGACGCGCCCGACTACGAGCAGCCCTGGCAGACCGCGGGTCCGGGCGCATCCGTAGGCTCGGGTGCAATCGTAATGACGCCGCGCGGGGCGCGGGTATTGACCAATGCCCACGTGGTGGAGAACCAGGTATTCATCGAGGTTCGCCGCTACGGCAAGTCGCGCAAGTTTGAAGCTGCGGTCGAAGGTGTCGGTCACGTATGTGATCTTGCGCTTCTGAAGATCGAAGACGCTAGTTTTGCAAAGGGCGCGCCGGCGTTCCCAATCGGTGATCTGCCGTCGCTGGGCGACCGCGTTGCAGCGCTTGGTTTTCCAATTGGCGGCGACCGACTGTCTATTACGGAGGGAATCGTTTCCAGGATCGAGATGTATCCGTACGCCCACAGCCAGCGCAACCTGCTAGCCGTTCAGATCGACGCGGCAATCAACTCGGGTAACAGTGGCGGGCCGGTGGTCAAGGACGGCGCGATTGTCGGC
>JAOTYY010000258.1 GCA_029861595.1 Gammaproteobacteria bacterium | reverse complement strand
AACACGGTCAGCGGTAGCAACGCCCGGCCGATCAACGGGAGTAACCGATGCCTAAGTTAAAGACGAACCGAGGAGCGGCGAAACGGTTCAAGCAGACAGCGTCCGGGCGCTTCAAGCGTCACCAGTCGCACCGCCGCCACATACTGACGAAGAAAAGCACCAAGCGTAAACGCCATCTGCGCAGCGCTTCGCTCATTCACGACGCCGATACCGCCTTGGTGCGGCGCATGTTACCCAACGCCTGAGGAGACAAGCGGTGCCTAGAGTCAAACGTGGTGTGACGGCCCATGCCCGCCACAAAAAAGTCCTCAAGAAAGCCAAAGGTTACCAGGGCGCGCGCAGCCGGGTATTTCGAGTCGCCAAGCAGGCCGTTACCAAGGCCGGCCAGTACGCCTATCGGGACCGCCGGCAGCGGAAGCGTCAATTCCGCGCTTTGTGGATCGTGCGCATCAACGCCGGTGCCCGTGAGTTCGGCCTTTCCTACAGCCGATTTATGGACGGACTGAAGCGCGCGAATATCGAAGTCGATCGCAAAGTCCTGGCCGATCTGGCGGTCACCGACAGACAGGCGTTCGGGCAACTCGTCGAGCAGGCCAAAGCCGGTCTCGAAGCCGCCTAAGCGGGCGGTCGGTTCAACTTCGTTGCGCTCGCAGCCGCGCCCGCAGTGGGCACGGCCAGAGAGGCGTGTGAACGTAGGGAAGCCCGGTGGCTTTAGATCTCAGCGACATAATCGGTAAAGCCGAACAGGCGATTGCACAGGCGCAGGACCTGCGCGCGCTGGATGGTGTGCGCGTCGCTTACCTGGGCAAAAAGGGCGTGCTCACCGAGCAGCTGAAGAAACTCGGTGCCCTGGATCCGGCTGACAGGCCAGCTGCCGGGCAGTCGATCAACAGCGCCAAACAACAATTCGGCGAGTTGCTCGAAGCGCGACGAACGGCCTTGAACGAAAGCCAGCTACGGGCACGGCTGAGTGCCGATGCAGTCGACGTGAGCCTGCCGGGGCGCGGCCAGCACACCGGTTCCAGGCATCCGCTGGGCATCACCGCACAGCGCATTGAAGAAATTTTCGCGCAACTCGGTTTCAGTGTGGCCGAGGGACCGGAAGTCGAAGACGAATACCACAACTTCGAAGCGCTGAATATTCCGCAGAACCATCCTGCTCGCGACATGCAGGACACCTTCTACTTCGGCGACGGGCGTTTGCTGCGCACCCATACCTCCAATGTGCAGATCCGCTACATGGAGCAGCATCCCCCGCCGGTACGCATTATTGCGCCGGGCCGCGTATTCCGCTGCGACACGCCGGATGCCACACACAGCCCGATGTTCCACCAGGTGGAAGGCCTGCTGGTCGACTACAACGTCAGCCTCGCCGATCTGAAAGGGCATTTGCATCAGTTTCTGAACGCGTTCTTCGATGCCGAACTGCGCGTGCGATTTCGCCCGTCTTACTTTCCGTTCACTGAACCGTCCGCCGAGGTTGACGTGCAGCTGCCGGGTAGTGACAAGTGGCTGGAAGTCCTGGGTTGCGGCATGGTGCATCAGGAAGTCTTCAAATCGGTCGGCTACGACCATCAGCAATACACGGGTTACGCGTTCGGTATGGGCGTGGAGCGGCTCGCAATGCTGCGCTACGGCCTGCAGGATCTGCGCTTGTTCTTCGAGAACGACTTGCGTTTCCTGGAGCAGTTCCGGTGAGCACCGGGCGAATTTCTCGCTCTGAAGCCTCTCTCCCTCTGGGAGAGAGGCTCTTAACTTTATCCCCTCGCCCTCTGAAAGTGGGGCCGGGGGTGAGGGCCTTCCTTCCTCCGGAAGAACAGGCGGCGGGCGCAACATGAAAATCAGCGAAGCCTGGCTGCGCGAATGGGTCGATCCGCCCGTGTCCAGCGAAGAACTGCTGGAACAACTCACCATGCTGGGCCTGGAAGTCGATTTCACCGAGCCCGCGGCGCCAGCTTTCTCAGGCGTGGTGGTAGGTGAAGTGCTCACGGCCGGCCAGCACCCGGACGCCGACAAGCTCAGCGTTTGCGAGGTCAGTGACGGTGAGCAGCGATACAACGTGGTCTGCGGTGCCCCTAACGTGCGTGCTGGTATGCGTGCGGCATTTGCAGCACCGGGTGCGAAGCTGCCCGGCGGTGTGAAGATCCGCAAAACGAAACTGCGCGGCGCCGTGTCCGAAGGTATGTTGTGCTCGGGCAAGGAGCTGGAGCTTTCCGAAGAGAGCGACCGCATTCTGGATCTGGGCGACGGCGTAGCAGTGGGCGAGCCGCTGCGAACGGCTTTGCAGCTCGACGATACCATTATCGACATCGATCTTACTCCGAACCGCGGCGACTGCCTGAGTGTGCGCGGCATCGCGCGGGAGCTGGCAGCACATAATGAAGTTGCGCTGAACTCAGTCGCGGTGGAGCCGGTGGCGGAGCGAATCGACGCCACGTTTCCCGTGCGTCTCGACGAGCCTGCCGGTTGCCCTCGTTACGTCGGCCGTGTGATTCGTGGCATCGATTCCACGGCGCGCTCGCCCGCCTGGATGGTCGAAAAGCTCAGGCGCAGCGGGATACGCTCGATTTCACCCACGGTGGATATCACCAGTTACGTGATGCTGGAACTCGGTCAGCCCATGCATGCGTTCGATCTCGCCAGGTTGCACGGCAGTATTCACGTGCGTGCGGCCAAGCCTGGTGAAACGCTGATGATGCTGGACGGCAGCGAGGTGCGACTCGACGAAGAGGTCCTGGTGATCGCCGACGAACGGGGCGTCGTGGCGCTGGCCGGCATCATGGGCGGGGAACAATCCGGCGTGGGCGATGACACGCAGGATATTTTCCTGGAAGCGGCTTTTTTCGCTCCCCGCTGGGTCGGCGGACGCCCGCGGCGCTTCGGCCTGTTCACGGATGCCGGACAGCGGTTCGAACGCGGTGTCGACTGGCAGTCCCAGCGCGAAGGCATCGAGCGTGCCACGCAGCTGGTGCTGCAAATCTGCGGCGGGGAGCCGGGCCCGCTGGTGGAAACAGTGTCCGAGTCACATCTACCCGAAGTGCCCAGCGTACCGCTGCGGCGTACACAGATCGAACGGCTGCTGGGTGAGGCCGTCGACGATGACGATGTGAGCGGAATTCTCGAGCGGCTGGGAATGCAGGTGAGCGCAGCTGGCGACGGCAACTGGCGTATCCAGCCGCCTAGCCACCGCTTCGACATCGCCATCGAGCCCGACCTAATCGAGGAACTGGCGCGTCTCAGGGGTTATGACAGACTGCCGGAAGCGCGTCCCGCGTATGCGCCGCGGGCAGCCCCGGTGCAGGACGCCGGAGGCGGCATTACCGGACTCGAGAATATCCTGCTGGGCCGTGGTTACAGTCAGGCCGTCACTTACAGCTTCATCGACGCCGAATTCGCCCGCCTGATCGAACCGGCGCACGAGCCGCTGCCGCTGTTGAATCCGATTTCCTCGGAACTGGCGGTGATGCGCACCTCCCTGTGGCCGGGCCTGATTGGGGCGCTGCAGCACAATCTCAACCGCCAGCAACAGCGCGTGCGCCTGTTCGAAAGCGGGTTGGTTTTCACCGGCGGAGAGAAGAATCTGCAGCAGGTGCCGCGCGTGGGTGGCATTGCCTGCGGGCCGGTGAATCCGCCGCACTGGGATGAACGGCAGAAAACGGTCGATTTCTTCGACGTAAAGGCTGACGTTCATGCGCTGTTGCACAATGCTGGGCATGGTGATGCGGTATTCGAGGCAGCGGACCACCCGGCCCTGCACCCCGGGCAAAGCACCCTGGTGTCGATCGACGGCCAGCGACAAGGCTGGTTGGGGAGCCTGCACCCGCGCGTGGTACAGGCGTTGGAGCTGAATCAGGAAGCCGTACTGTTCGAGCTCGACCTGCAGGGGTTGCTGGGTGGCGAGCGCACGGAAATTCGCGAAATTTCGCGATTTCCCTCGATCAGGCGCGATATTAATGTCGTCGTCGACGAAACCGTGCCTGCGCAGGCCTGCGTGGAGGCTGCTCGTGCCGCTGGTCCGCGGACCTTGAGAGACGTCACGATTTTAAGCATTTATGCGGGTTCTGGCGTAGTATCTGGTCGAAAAAGTGTCGCTTTAGGCTTGATTTTACAGGATTTATCCCGCACCCTTGTCGATCAAGAGGTAGACGACGCCGTCGACCAGATCCTAGCCGGATTAGACCAAAAACTCGGGGCGAAACTCAGGGAGTAACGAATGGCGTTGACGAAAGCCGATATGGCGGAGATGCTGTTTGAAGAACTGGGTTTGAACAAGCGCGAGGCCAAGGAACTGGTCGAATTGTTCTTCGAGGAGATCCGTGCCGCGCTGGAAGACGGGAATGACGTCAAGCTCTCGGGTTTCGGGAATTTCATTCTGCGCACCAAGAATGAACGCCCGGGACGTAATCCGAAAACAGGCGAGGAGATTCCCATTACCGCACGCCGCGTAGTGACATTCCGGCCGGGACAGAAGCTCAAAGCACGGGTCGAAGCGTATGCTGGAAGCGAGCACCAGTAACGACCTCCCGGCTATTCCCAACAAACGCTACTTCACCATCGGTGAAGTCAGTGAGTTGTGCGCGGTCAAACCTCACGTGCTGCGCTACTGGGAGCAGGAATTCCAGGACCTGAAACCGGTCAAGCGGCGCGGTAACCGTCGCTACTATCAGCGCCACGACGTCATCCTGATTCGCCAGATTCGCAGCCTGCTCTACGAGCAGGGCTACACCATCGGCGGTGCGCGCCAGCAGCTCGCGGGCGACAATGCCCGCGAAGACACTCTTCAGAGCCAGCAGGTAGTGCGCCAGCTGCGCGCCGAACTCGAAGAAATCCTCAAAATTCTCAAGAGCTGACTTCAAAAAGCCGCCCTGATTGACTATGCTGCACGCCTCGTCGGGGTGTAGCGCAGCCTGGTAGCGCACCTGCATGGGGTGCAGGTGGTCGGAGGTTCAAATCCTCTCACCCCGACCAACTTCCATAATCCGTTCAATGACTTAGGAAGCATCAGCACTTCCTTATATACCGCGTTAGGACCAGGTTAGGAATTCGTTAGGACTTCGATTCCTGATTTTGGCGGTTCTTCGCCCACGTTCTTCAAGAAACCGTGCTCCTAGGTTTGCATCAACACATAGCTGCCGCCGGCGAAAAGAACCAATCCGCCGGCCAGAAACAGGAAGACGGACGATTGTCGAAAGAAATCGCTCAGCTTACATACGGTAGGTATCGGATCGGGTGTATAGCCTGCGTGTTCATAAGCCAGCGAACAGCGCCGTC
>JAOTYY010000256.1 GCA_029861595.1 Gammaproteobacteria bacterium | reverse complement strand
CAACAAAAAGGGGCAACAAAAAGGGGACGTACTTATTTTTCGTATTTTTCGTCAAGAGCGACATGGATGGAACTGCGGCAGGGTGAAAATAAGTGCGTCCCCTTTTTAGAAGAAAATTAGATCCAAGTGACCGCCTTTGTGCAACATAGGGGCCAGGTGTGAAACCGCGTGACCAGACGGCGCATCTGCAATGGTTTCGCAATGCATCGCCCTACATCAACGCGCACCGCGGACGTACCTTCGTCATCTGTTTCGGCGGCGAGGCGCTGCTGGAGGCGCAGTTTAACCAGCTGATCCACGATATCGCCCTGCTACGCAGTCTCGACATCAAACTGGTGCTGGTGCATGGCGCGCGACCGCAAATCGACGCCCGCCTGCGAGTGCGTGGCGTCGAGAGTAAATTCAGCGACGGTTTGCGCATTACCGACGATCAGGCACTGCCGGCCGTTAAAGACGCGATCGGCAGCGTGCGCGTGGACATCGAGGCGCTGCTCTCGTTCGGTTTGCCGAACAGTCCCATGTCCGGCTCGCAGCTGCGCATCTCGTCGGGCAATTTTGTCAGCGCCCAACCCTGGGGCGTGCATGACGGCGTGGATTTTCTGCATAGCGGAACAGTGCGACGGGTCGACGCGCAAAGCATTCGCGGTCAGCTGGATCTGGGGCAACTGGTACTGCTGTCGCCACTCGGCTATTCGCCCACCGGCGAAACGTTCAATCTGCGCGCCGAAAACGTCGCCTGCGAGGCGGCGGTCGCCCTGCACGCCGACAAGCTCATTTTTCTGCTCGAGGGCCATGGCCTGCGCGACAGCCGGCGCCAGGTCGTGCCTCAGTTGAGTCCTGGCGACGCCGACGAGTTGCTGCGCGGCCGCCGCAGGCTGGACGGAGAAACCCGTATATTGCTCAACCATGCCGTGCAAACCAGCCGGCGCGGCGTCGCACGCGTGCACCTGGTGAGCCGCCGCGACGCCAATGGATTATTGCAGGAACTTTTCACGCGCGACGGGTCCGGTACGTTGGTCACGGCGGAGGCACCGATCGAGTTACGTACCGCTACAATCGATGACGTGGCCGGCGTGCTGGAACTGATCGCGCCATTGGAAGAATCGGGCACCCTGGTACGCCGCTCGCGCGAGCAGCTGGAGCTCGAAATCGGCAACTTCAGCGTCGTCACCAAGGATAGCAGCGTGATTGCCTGTGCGGCGCTGTACCCTTATACGGCGGAAAAAGTCGCCGAAGTCGCCTGCGTCGCGGTGCACCCGGACTACGCGGGTGAACGCCGCGGTGCACATCTGCTGCGACACCTCGAAGAACGTGCCGCGGATGCCGACCTGAAGCAGTTGTTCGTATTGACCACGCGCACCGCCCACTGGTTTCGCGAGCAGGGATTCAGCGTTGGAAATCTGGCGGATCTGCCGGTCGGCAAACGTCACCTGTACAACTACCGCAGAAACTCGAAGGTCTTTTTCAAAGATCTTTAATCCCCTTCGCAGCACGCGCTTCCGCGGGATGTGCAGTGGGCGCCATGGCGACGCACGCCCTACGTCGCGTCCTCGTCGACCGCATGCTGCCGTTGCAGTGCGAGAAAGCTGCTGTCCAGTGATTGCAGGCGCCTCTGCGGATCATCGAGTTCCAGCAGCGTTTGTTTCTCCGCAGGATGCAGTGGCAACAATTCGGCAAAACGACCACCTACCCATGCCGCATCCCGCAGCGGGAACTGCTGCGACTGATAAAGTGGATGTATTTTCGGTAACAGATCCCTGATGATGGTAGCCATGTAATCGTACGCCTGGGGCAGGGCCTGGACAGGTTCCGCGGCGAGCGTTTCGACTTCGCCCACCAGCAGTTGATCCGCTTGCACCTGCGTTTGCAGCACGCGGAATTTCCCGTCCCCCGCGACATCGACAAGCAGTAATCCGTCCTGGCGCATATCCCAGTTCACGATGCTGGCCAGCGTGCCTACCGCGTAGCTCTGTGCGGCGGCACCAACTTCACTGCCCTCCTTGATCAGCACTACGCCGAACACACCGTCTCGGCGCATGCAGGCACGAATCATGTCCAGATAGCGGGTTTCGAATATGCGCAGCGCCAGGATCCCGCCCGGGAACAGCACCGTACTCAATGGAAACAGCGGCACTTGCACTTTTTGAGAAAGAACGGACCCCGTGGCGACGGGGGAACCAGTGTGCTAGGTCGCAGGGCCGGTCTGTTTCGGTGACTGGGCTTCGCTCTGTACGGCGCCCGGCTTGTCAGCCTGCAGCGGGCTCTCTCCCTCGCGAATAAGCGGTTGGGTGACGTCGTGGATTACCGGTTGGGTTGTATCCTCGGGTTCGGCGGCCGAGCGGGCCGCGGTCTGCACTTTTGCCGCCTCATTGCTGGCGCGCAGCGCGCTCAACCGCGCACTGGTCACCGACAACCGATAGACCAGTGTTTCGACGAACGCTTTGTAGTAGTGCAGCTGAGTTTCCATCGCCACCTGGTCCATCAACAGAGCGTTTACTTTCAACACGAGCATATCCGAGGAGGCGATGATGCTCGCCGTGCGCTTGGTCTGCATGAGGAATCCGATCTCGCCGAAACAATCACCCTCGCGCAACGTATCCAGCAGCACCGAGGCTTTGTGCACGCCCGCCGAACCGACGACGATGATGTAGAAGGCGTTGTCCACATCGCCCTCGTTGATAATCACCTCGTCCTGTTTGTACTGAATCAAGTGGCTGGCATCCAGAATCTGATCGATCTCGCCGTCGGTGAATCCGTTGAAGAAATTCAGATTCTGCAGCATGTTGCGGTTTTCGCTCCGCGTGACATGCTTTTCCGAGAGCCGCAGCTTGTCGAACACCCGCCCCAGGCTGACGGCGAATTCCTGCCCCGTTTGAAAGCGCTCGGTGGGTTTTTTGCGTAACGCCTTTTCCAGGATCTGCGATAGTTCGATGGGCAGATCGCCGCGCACCGACGACAGTTTCGGCGCCGGTTCGCGGATGATCGAAACGAACAGCTCGCGCATGGTCTTGGAATCGAACAACCGCTTGCCGGTGAGCATTTCGAACATCACCACCGCTAGCGAGTACAGATCACTGGTGGAGGCAATTTCTTTCCCGAGTACCTGCTCCGGCGACATGTAACCCGGTGTGCCCACCGCTCCGCCCCTGTTCTGCTCACTTGGCGCCTGGTTCGCATTCATCAGGGCGATGCTGAAATCCATGATCTTAACGTCACTGTCTTTGGTGATCATGATGTTGGTGGGCTTTATGTCGCGGTGCACCACGCCCTGGGAATGGGAGTAGTCCAGCGCCTTGCAGCACTTGAAAATTACGTCGATGGCCATGTCCACCGGAATGCGTTTTATGCCGCGGGTGAATTTCTCCAGCGTCTCGCCTTCCAGATACTCCATCACGATGTAGTTCAGCTTGCCCTCGATACCTGCATCGAACAGCGACACGATGTGCGGGTGCTGGAGTTTTCCGGCGGCGTGCGCCTCGGTGAAGAAGGTCTGTGTGGAGGAGCCCGAGCTGCCCTCGGCATCCTCGCGCTTGTGCGCGATCTTGATGGCGACGTTGCGCTGTACGAAGGGGTCGAAACCGCGGTGCACGACACCGCAGGTACCTTTACCAAGCTGCTCGCAGACTTCGTACTTCCCGATCTTCTCGGGAATCTCCAGACCGTCGGTTATGTCTGAGGTGGGAACGGTGACCTTGTGCGCGTAGTCAGCGTCAGTCAATTCCTGCGACAAATTTATCATGCAACCCACCAAACGAGCCGTTGCTCATTAACACGACATGATCGCCATTCTGCAATGCCGGAATCAAGCTTTTTGCGATAGAGTCTACAGATTCGCTCACAAACAAGCGTGAACCCAGTCCCTGTAACGCCCTCGCCGCGTCAAACTTGAGGTCTTTACGGTGCCACAGGTAAACGAGATCGGCCGCCTCGAGCGCTTCACGCAGCGCCGCGCCGTGCACCCCGCTGCGCATGGTGTTGGATCGCGGCTCCAGCACCGCGATAACGCGCCCTGCGCCTGCCTGCGCCCGCAGCGCCTGCAGAGTGGCGCGAATCGCCGTTGGATGATGGGCAAAGTCGTCGTACACGGTCACCCCGCCGCGTTGCGCTATCACCTGCAAGCGACGCGCCACGCCGCTAAAGGAACCCAATGCCGAGAGGCTTTGAGCCACGGGCACGCCGACGTGACAGGCGGCTGCCACCGCGGCCAGGGTATTGCGGAGATTGTGCTCACCCAGAAGCGGGGTTCGGGCGCTGTGCTGATGCCCCTGCGGGTCAATTACACGCAATTGCCGATCACCTGACGCCCGCGCGCGCCAATCGGCAGATCCCGCTATAGCGAATCCCTGCGAGGCACTCCAGCAGCCCTGCTCCAGAACCTCGGTAATTTCGCCGTCTCCCGAGTCGTACACGATCAGCCCACCGCCCGGCACGGTCCTCACGAGATGGGCAAACTGGCGGCGGATCGCGGCCAGATCGGGGTAAATATCCGCATGATCGTATTCGATATTGTTGATCACCAGCGTGCGCGCGCGATAGTGAACGAATTTGGCGCGCTTATCGAAAAACGCCGTGTCGTACTCGTCCGCCTCGACGACGAAGAACGGTGCCGTCCCCAGGCGCGCGGACACGGCAAAATTCAGCGGCACGCCGCCGACCAGAAATCCAGGCTGCAATCCAGCGCTCTCGAGCATCCAGGCGATCAGGCTGGTGACGGTGGTTTTGCCGTGTGTGCCCGACACCGCCACGACCCAACGCTGGTTCAGCACCGCCTCGCGAAGCCACTGGGGACCCGACGTATAGGGCACGGAACTGTCCAGCAACGCCTCGACCGCCGGGTTGCCACGCGACAGAGCGTTACCGACCAGCACCAGATCTGGCCGGGCCTGTAGGAATTCCGCCCCATAACCTTCAGTGAGCGCAATGCCGAGATCGCTGAGCTGGGTGCTCATCGGCGGGTAGGTGTTGGCGTCGGAACCGCTGACTTCGTGCCCCAATTCGCGTGCCAGACGTGCGATGCCGCCCATGAAGGTGCCGCAAATGCCGAGAATGTGGATTTTCACCGCCTGACCAACCGTGGTATGCAAGCCGTTACAGCAACCCTGCGACCTTGTATGTGACTCGTGCTCAAGTCGCCGCAGCGTTTTCGGAAAACAACAGCGCACCGATGGTGTAGGCGCAGAACATGTAAAGCAGCGACATTGCGACGGCCTGGGACCAGTCGCGATTCAGGGCCTGGCGAAAGATATGCGCGGTAATGGCAATACTCCAGATCACGATACCG
>JAOTYY010000257.1 GCA_029861595.1 Gammaproteobacteria bacterium | reverse complement strand
CTCGGGGGACGAAAAACGGTGATCGGCATCCTTCACCAGTTGCAGGCTCGCGTCGTTGCTCGCCACACGTTGCATTACTTCCAGCGACAATTGCCACGGAACGTCGCGGTCCGCACTGCCGTGCAGCAGGCGCAGTGGCGCAGCAATTGGAATCGGGGCATGCAGCAACAGATGCGAGTGCCCATCGGTGAGCAGCGCCTGACCGATAGGGTAGCCTTGCGGGTCGTATTCCGATGTTAGACGTGTGGTGCCCGAATCGCGCAGTTCGCGGCGCTGCCGATCGTCCAGTTTCGGCCGTATCAGCCGTTCGGTCATGTCCACCGCTGCGGCGATGCCGATCATAGCGGCGACGCGGTCCCGGCGGGCGATTGCCACCAGCAGCATTATCCACGCGCCCATGCTGGAGCCCACGAGCAGCAGCGGACCACGGGTCGCAGCGTCGATTACCGCCAGTGCCTGAGACGTCCAGCCGCCAACGGTGGCATCCTCGAAGCGACCTGTGGATTGTCCGTGCCCGCTGTAGTCCAGCCGCGCGTACGCATTGCCCGAGCCGCGGCAGTATTCGGCGATGGCTTCGGCTTTCGTGCCGCGCATATGTGAGTTGAATCCACCGAGAAATACCACGGTAGGTGCACGTCCAGGCTGTGCCAGATAGGCGATGTCGCAGTCGTCGCAGGTCAGGAAGTTCATGTTTGGCACGCGTCATTAAAGCACAGTCGCTGGCGGTCCACAGTTTGTACTGCCGAAACAGGTCTGCTAGATTGCGGCGGCGCGGCGTAGCCCCGCGGGAGGATGCTAGTTAT
The DNA here is from genome assembly GCA_029861595.1 of Gammaproteobacteria bacterium. Lineage (GTDB taxonomy): Bacteria > Pseudomonadota > Gammaproteobacteria > JAHELT01 > JAHELT01 > JAHELT01. The sequence continues at coordinate 4,478 of JAOTYY010000257.1, read as the reverse complement.
GAAAACAGTGCGGGTACTGTTGTGTGCCGCGGCTGCCGCTCTGGCATTGCATGTGGGCGTCGCCAGCGCAGCGGGCGAGATGGTGCTGAAGGTGCCCCTGGCGTTTACCACCAATTTGCCGGGCATGGGCAGCACGGCGAAATGGATGAGCGAACGCATCGGCATCGCCAGTGGCGGTTCGGTGAAGATGAAGATCTACGAGCCCGGCAAGCTCATTGCGCCTGGCGAGATTCTTGACGCGGTATCAACGGGCAAGGTGAATGCCGGGTATGCCACCGCCGGCTACTGGACCGGTAAATTGCCAGCCGCGCAGCTGTTCTCGACCGTTCCGTTCGGACCCGAAGCCGGTGAGTACCTGGCCTGGTTCTGGTACGGCAACGGCATGCGTCTCTATCAACAGCTTTACGATCAGGCCGGATACAACGTAAAGGTATTGCTGTGCGGTATCGTGGCGCCTGAGTCATCGGGCTGGTTCAGTACCGAAATAGACGACGTCGAGAAGTTGAAAGGGCTGAAAATGCGATTCATCGGTTTGGGTGGGCAGGTGTTCCGCAAACTCGGAGTACAGACCAGCGCGCAGTCGGGAGGAAAGATCGTGCAGTCCCTGCGCGACAATACGCTTGACGCCGCGGAGTTTTCCATGCCGGCGATCGACCGTATGCTGGGGTTGCAGGAACTGGCGAAGTACAATTTCTTCCCCGGCTGGCACCAGCAGGCAATGACTATGGAGTTACTGATAAACAAGGAAACCTGGAACAGAATGAATAAGGCGCAGCAGATGATGGTGGACATTACGTGCCGGGCGGCAACCGCCGATTCGTATGCCTACACCGAAGCAATCCAGGCTGAAGTCATGAAAAACAACGTGACGCAGTACGGTGTGGAGAACCGCTACTGGTCGCAGGCTATGTTGGATACTTTCCACGAGACCTGGCTGGAAGTAGCAGAAGAGCAGGCGGGCAGGGACCCGTTTTTCAGAAAAGTATGGGACGACATGAGCGAATTCCGCTCCAGCTATGCGATCTGGAAAGCGAACGCTTTTCTACCACGCGACGCGCAGCAAGGTTTGCATGAACAGTAACAAATTGGTACGCCTGACCGGCGCTGTCGTCGACTGATGAGTGCGCCGCCCGACGTCGGATTGTTTGTGACCTGCCTGGTCGACCTGATGCGCCCCAGCGTCGGCTTCGCGAGCGTAGCGTTGCTCGAGGATGCGGGCTGCCGGGTCACGGTGCCGAGCGAGCAGACTTGCTGCGGCCAGCCGGCGTACAATAATGGCGACGATCGTCACGCGCGTACTATTGCGGAACGCGTGATAACAGCGTTCGAGTCGTACGACTATATCGTCGTGCCATCCGGTTCGTGTGCGGGAATGTTGAAAAAGCACTATCCGGAAATGTTTACCGATGATCCGGAGTGGCAGCAACGTGCCGGCGATTTCGCCGATCGTTGTTACGAATTGACCAGTTTTCTCGTCGAGATCATGGCCTACCGGCCGAACAACATCAGTTATGCCGGGACGGTAACCTATCACGACAGTTGTTCGGGATTGCGCGAACTGCAGATCAAACAGCAGCCGCGACAATTGCTCAGTGCCGTCTCCGGCCTGGATATCGTGGAAATGCAGGACGCCGAAGTCTGTTGCGGTTTCGGTGGCACATTCTGCGTGAAATATCCCGATATTTCCGTAAAGATGGTGAGCGACAAGGTGGCTAACATCGAGCGCACGTCGGCAGCTACAGTGTTGAGCGGCGATCTGGGCTGCCTGCTGAATATTGCAGGTCGCCTGAAGCGTCTGGGCACCAGCGTCAAGGCCTTGCACGTGGCCGAAGTGCTGGCGGGCAACGGTGCAGCCACGCCGGGTATCGCGGACAGCGAGTAAGCAAAGAATTCGCCATGCAGTTCACCAGTGCAGACTTCCAACGCAACGTAACCAAAGCGCTGAATGATCCGCACCTGCAGCAGGCGCTTAAACGCGGTATGCATGGCTTCGTCGACAAGCGCGCCGAAGCGGCGGCGGCGGTTCCGGAGTTCGAACGGCTTCGCGACGAGGCGCGTGAGATCAAGGATCACACGCTCAAGTATCTCGACTATTACCTGGAGCGGTTTGAAGAATCGGTAATCCGGTCGGGCGGCCATGTCCACTGGGCCGCCGACGCAATCGATGCGCGCAACATCGTGCTGGAGATTTGCCGCAAGGCGAATGCGAGATCCATCACCAAAGGCAAATCGATGGCCGGCGAAGAGATAGATCTCAACGAAGCACTGGAAGCGCAGGGTTTCGAGGTCGTGGAAACCGATCTCGGCGAATACATCATCCAGCTCGCCAAGGAACCGCCGAGCCACATTATCGCACCGGCCGTGCACAAGACGCGTGAACAAGTCACGGAACTTTTCCACCAGCACCATCGCGCGCTGGGGTTCGAGCAGCGCCAGACCGAAGTGACGGCGCTGGTCGACGAAGCCCGGCAGGTGTTGCGGAAAAAATTTCTACACGCCGACGTCGGCATTACCGGCGCCAATTTCCTGATCGCCGAAACCGGTTCCAACGTGATCGTTACCAACGAGGGCAACGGCGACCTCACCAGCACCATTCCGCGGGTGCACGTAGTCACCGCCGGGCTCGAGAAAGTTGTACCGACGCTCGAGGATATGACCGTGCTTATGCGTGTGCTGGCACGCAGTGCCACAGGCCAGGAGGCGAGTACCTACACGACGATTTTCACGGGTCCGCGCCGCGAGGGCGATGAGGATGGGCCGGAAGAATATCATGTCGTGCTGATAGACAGCGGCCGCACGGCAATTCTGGAGACCGATTTCAAGGAAATTCTACGCTGTATTCGGTGCGGCGCGTGCCTGAATCATTGTCCGGTGTGGAGCAGCGTGGGAGGCCATGCCTATGGCTGGGTTTATTCCGGCCCCATGGGTGCCGTGCTCACGCCGCTGCTCAAAGGCCTCGAGGCGACCCGACACTTGCCGAACGCCTGTACTCTGAACGGACGCTGCGAACAGAATTGCCCGGTGAGAATCCCGTTACCGGCGATGCTGCGAAAACTGCGGCACCGGCAGTACGAGGACAACCTGACCGGCGCAACCACACGTTATGGGTTGAACGTGTGGGCGTACCTTGCGAAGCGGCCGGCGCTCTACAGGCTGGTTACGAACGTGGCTGCCAGAACCTTGTTCCTGCTTGGTAAACGCCGAGGCCGATTTTCGCGTCTGCCGCTGGCCGGCGGGTGGACTCGAGGCCGCGATTTGCCGGCGCCGCAGGGCGCTACGTTTCACAGTCAGTGGCGGGCCCGCAACAGCTCATGAGCGAGTCGCGTGAGAAAGTGCTGACGAGGGTACGGCGGGCGCTGGGCCGTGGATCTCTGGACGAGCGCACGTGTTCGCAACTGGCGGCGCGTATCAGCAGTCCTCCGACGCTCACCAGGATCGACTTTACCGAGGATGCTGTTGAGCGTTTCGTTATAAAAGCTCGTGGTGAAGCTGCGACAGTAGCGCGGATAGCGGATGATCAGGAAATCCCCGATGCGGTGGCGCAATATCTGAAGTCGCACAATCTGGCGGCAAAGTTTGTCGCGGCTCCGGCGCTGCGGTCGATCGACTGGCCGCAGCACCTGGACATCGATTTCGGTACTACACGAGGCGAGCATGAATCCGGTGTCACGCCGTGCCTGGCCGCGGTCGCGGAAACCGGTAGCGTGGTGCTGTTGTCCGGCGTACAAACGCCCACGTCACTCAATCTTCTGCCCGATAATCATATCGTGATCGTCAGACACTCGCAGGTACTACGCAACTTCGAAGATGTATGGCGGCAGTTGCGTGAGCGCGACGCTGCATTGCCCCGCGCGGTGAATTTTGTCACGGGTCCTTCGCGCACCGGCGATATCGAGCAAACCATTCAACTCGGTGCGCATGGTCCGCGTCGCGTGCACATCATCCTGGTGGACGATACTGAAGCATAGCTACGACGTAGACCGCTGATGCTCGCGATGAACCACAAGACCCTGCGTCTGCTGTGTATCGCGCTCGCCGTTGTCGCGCTGCTGGGCGGTTACAGCGCGTCGCGCCTGTTGCAGCAACGCGCAACCGGTCCACAGCCGAGCCTGGGCGGTGATTTCACGCTGCAATCGAATAACGGCCCCGTGTCGCTGGCAGATTTGCGCGGACATGTCGTAGCAATTTATTTTGGCTATACTTTCTGCCCAGATGCGTGTCCCACCAGTCTCACTTATCTGAGTATGGCGATGAAACGCCTGACCGCGGACCAGCGCCAGCAGGTCCAGGCGATATTCGTGAGTGTCGATCCACAACGCGACACACCGCAGGGGCTCGCCGAGTATGTCGCACACTTTGATCCCCGCATGCTCGGGTTGACGGGGACCGCCGACGAAATCGCTGATGTGGCCCGCCTGTACGGCATCTTCTATCAGCTGCATAAAGCCGGCGAAGACGACGAGTACTATCTCGTCGAC
>JAOTYY010000255.1 GCA_029861595.1 Gammaproteobacteria bacterium | reverse complement strand
TGCCGCATCGTCGCGGGCATCGTGATTTGCCACCGTGACGTTTTCCAGCACCCACTCATCGCCCACCAGTTCACGAAGCTCATCGCCGATGTTGGGCCGGTGCAGACCGGTGGCGACCAGCACGGTTATCGCCGGCGCGGGCAACCCGGCAGCGACCAGGCGTTCGATCAACGGGCGCAGGAACAGGTGGTTCGGCACCGGCCGGGTGATATCGCAGATCAGGATGCACGCGCTGGCGGCACCCCCGGCTGCATGCTCCAGTGGCTGGGCTTCGATGGGACAGGCGAGCGCCTGCTCGATTACCGCGTGCGCGTCGTCGGGCACCGGAAGCGGGCGCTTGCGGATTACCGTCGCCTGGGCGTTGTCCGGTAACGTCAGCTGCAACCCGGTTTTGCCGTAGGCGAGTTCTATATCCTGCACGCGTGTATCCTAAGCATTTGCACGTCACCCTAACTCAACAGGATTGATCGATGCCGACACTCGATCGGCCCAATGGGTCGCTGAACTATATCATCGACGGGCCCGGCAAGGCTCCCGTCACCGTGGTGCTGATCCATGGGTTGTGCTGCGCGCTCGCAGACTGGTCTTCGCAGATCGCGGCCCTCGCGCCTCGTCATCGGGTGCTGGCCTGCGACCTGCGCGGACACGGCGCCTCCCGGTTCGAGACGGGTTTCGACATCCATACCTATGGCGAGGATGTAGCGGCGCTGCTCGAGTCGCTGGCAATCGAGCGGGCCGTGCTGGTCGGGCACAGCATGGGCTGCCGTGTGGTTCTTCAGACCGCCGGCCTCGTGCCCGGGCGCGTTCGTGCACTGGTGCTGGTCGACGGCAGCCGGTTCGTGGTGGACGACCCGCAGCGGGCGGGCGAGAAAGCGCGCGCCTTCATCGAGGCAAACGGCGGTTGGGATAACACGGTGCGGCGGTTGTTTACCGACATGTTTATCGCGGGCAGCGACCCCGAGTACATGGCGACGATAGTGGAGCGGGCAGCGCGGGTGCCGGAAGCGGTCGGGTCGCAGCTGTTTGCCAGCATGACGGCCTGGGACGCCGGTGAGATGGGGCAGGTTCTCGATTCGCTGAATGCGGAACTGATGGTGGTACAGAGCACTTGCGTCAACGCCGCCCGCGAGCGCGTATCCGTGGAGGCCCGTCAAACGAATCCCTGGCTTGATTTCGTGCGTGAGCACGTGCCCGGGGCCCGCATTGAGTTAGTCACCGGGGTCGGGCATTTCAGCCAGATCGAGGCCGCCGATACGGTCAACGATTTGATTGAGCAGATGGCGGCGAGCGTTTAGGCGAGTACTTCGCGGGCGCGTCGCAAGCGCGTCGGAATGTCGATGCCCTGGGGGCACACGCTGCAGGCCTGCGCCAGTTCGCGGTCCGATGCTGCCAGCGCCGATGCCGGTATGGCGCGATACAGTTCGCGGGCGCGCGCGGTTTTCCCATAACATTCGTAGTACATCAGGAACCGCAACGGATCGGCGATAGACACCTGCTTCGCGACCGCGCTTTCGCACAAGTGTTTGCAGCCGTTACAGGCGTAGGCGGCGGTGAAAGCTGCGAGCTGATTGAGTTGATGGCTTTCCTCGGCCGTGAGCGATTTTTCGGACCGCGCGGCGGCGACGTTTTCCCGCACATACTTGACGCTGTCCATTTCCGATACGATCGAACTGATACGTTCGTCGGCCCATACCGACTTCAGCTTGGCCTGGCCGAGCGTGAAGTTGTCGGACCGGAAACCGACTACGGATTCGAGGTCGCGCGGCACCGAGCCCTGGGTTTTCATGGCCAGCATGGCGATGCCCGCGCGGTGGCAGGCGTCGATGGCGCGATTGAGTTCCAGGTCACCGTAACGGCGGAAGTTATAGCGGAACAGGATCGCATCGATGCCGCCAACCTTGGCGGCTTTTTCAAGTAACTCGGCAACGTTGCCGTCGTGGCAGGAGAATCCGAAAAACCGTGTCTTGCCCTGGGCCTTGAGCTTTTCGCCAAGCGCGAGGTAGTCGCGATCGAGCATGTCCAGATCGTTGATACCGTGCATCAGATAGAGGTCGATATAATCCGTGCCCAGCTCATCCAGGGCTTCGTCGATGCCGTCGCGCAGCCCCGACACGCGGCCCGATCCCGACTTCGACGTGAGCCAGAGCTTTTTGCGATCATCGATCTGCTTGAGGAAGTTGGCGATAGCTTTATGCGACGATCCCCAGCCGTAGGACAAAGCCGTGTCGAACCACGTAACGCCAGCCTCGAACGAGCGGTGCATGAGCTTGTCGTACTGCGGATCGAGACGCTGTGAGGTGCCAAGGTGCATGATCGGCACGCGAATGCCAGTGTTGCCGAACTCGCGCGAGGGGATAGTGTTGGCCGCCGCCAGCGTTGTCGTGGGTTTGTCCAGCGCCAGGCCGGACAGCGGCACCGCTGCGGCGCCAACCGTAGTGGCGGAGGCCACCGCGGTTTTCAGGAAGCGGCGCCGTGCCGGTCTGCTCGGTTGCTGTTTCCTGCTGTCGATATCGCGATCACTGGCCATGTCATGATTCCTCAAATAGGGCGCTCGGGCGTTCGTGAGCGCAACAGGAGTCTGCGGTTTTTGGAGCGGCTTTCACCAACCGCGGTCACATAGACTGCGGGCTGATCCTGCACGGGGCATTCCGCCTCGCAGATGCCGCAGCCGATGCACAGATCCGGCACGATGAAAGGTTTGTTCAACACCACCATCTGCCCGAACACGTCTCTGGTTTCTTCATCGTGCGTCTGGATGGCCTTGGGTGCCACCGGGCACACTTCCTCGCAGACCACGCACGGCACCTGATTCGCCCAGGGAAGACAACGGGTAGTGTCGATGAACGCCGTGCCCAGCCGCACGGGACCCTGTTCGGCATACGGACCCTCGCCCAGCTTTTCCGCCACGCTGATGCGCCTGATGGCGCCGGTCGGGCAGACTTCGGAGCACAGATTGCACTTGAGCTGGCAGTGCGCGATGTGAAAATTCATCACCGGCGTCCACACCGCTTCGATACCGCCTTCCGCCAGCGTCGCCGGCTGCAGCACGTTGGTGGGGCAGGCGTTGATGCACTGGTCACACTTGATGCAGCGTTCGAGAAATTCCGCTTCCTCGACTGAACCCGGCGGGCGGATCATTTTCGCCGAGAAGTTCTCGTCGTTGACCAGCCCGTTGTTACGCAGCGCCGGTGCCGCCACCAGGCCCAGCGCGCCGGCAAACACCAGCTGGCGGCGCGACATGTCGGGGAAGGGCAGCACCTGCTTTTTGTCCTGGCGGAACATGGTGAATTCGAGGGCGTCCTCGGGGCAGTCGTCGATGCAGTTCATGCACGAGAAGCACTCCGCCTGGCGGACCAGCGATTGCGGGTCCGAGGCTCCTTCGCAACGCAGCAGGCACAGGTCGCAATCGGTGCACTTGTCGACGATGCGATTGATGCGGAATACGCTCTTGCTCGCGATTACGCCGAGCAGGGCGCCGAGCGGACACACGAACCGGCAGAAAAAACGCGGTTTCCACAGATTCATCAGCACGAAGAACAAAAAGATCGCGCCGATCCAGAAGGAACCGACGAAAATCCGGCTTTCCACGCCGGGCGCGAACTTGAGCGAATCGAGAAACATCGCGCCGCCGCCCATGTCTTCAACCGCGCCGGCGAGGTGGCCGACCGCGGTATCGGTAAGTGGGGAAAAGAATGTCGTCATTGCCCGGTACATCATCACGATCGGGTCCAGCAGGCCGATCTGCAACGCACCCATGGCCGACATCACCAGGAACACGATGAGAATCGAGTACTTTATGTACTGCGTTCTGTGATAGCGGTTTTGGTCGATGCGTTGCGGGCCGGGCCGGTTGTCGAACAACCAGCCGACCAATTGATGCAGGGTGCCGTACGGGCAGATCCAGTTACAGAAAACCCGGCCGAACAAAAACGTGATCGCGACAACGATCAGCCCCCAACCTAGAAACTTGTACACGTAACCAGTCGCCAGCACGGTAGACAACATCACCAGCGGATCGAGTTCCAGCAGCCCCGACACCGGGAAGCCGCCCAGCCGCGACGTCCAGGTGGCCCACACCGCGAGCACGAACAGCACGAAAAACACGATCTGCGAAATAATCCGCACCCGGGTCAGACGCAGCCAGCGATTTGGCCCGCCGGCGAACATGGCAGCCAGCGGTTTCACGTGATCACCTTGATGCGGTCCGTGTAGTTGACCTTGCCGCTGCCTTTCTGTTCGGCTTTGTAGAGATATTCCGGCAGTCTTCCGGGACGCAGCAACAGATGCTCGAACGCCCAGGCATCCATGGCCACGGGATCGAGGCCGACCAGGATCGCATTGCCGTCACGTACGTTGGCCGGGTCGCCGCCGGTCGGGCCGTTTTCCATCAGCACGCGCGTGCCATCGACGATCGTCAGCGTAGGCCGGATCATGATCGACAGATCGGAGACGATCTCGTGAATGTCCTGATGGAACTGGTTGCGCCGCCCGCCGAGCAACCCGTACCAGTTTTTGATACCCAGCGAGGCGTGGCAGAGATTGTGGTCTTTGGCGGGCGCGATGCCGATCACCTTGTTGACGTTCTTGAACGGGCGTTTGAAAAACGCCCACTGTTCGATGAGCCTGGCGCCCGGCGTGTACAGCGGTTCGAAGGCATTCGGATCCGGCAGATAGACCCGCCCGCCGGCCTGCTCCGCGGCCGCGCCGATGCCGCTCTTCGCGAAGCAGTCGGCGGGCGACTCGATCGGATTGTCGGCCACCCGGACTTCAGCGGCTCGCGCGTCGACCAGCAGCAGCCGCACCAGGGTGTCGATGATCGCGGGGTTGGTCGTCGCACCCAGATTCGGCGAGCGATCGAACGCGACGTTCGGTTTGATCAGTACCACGTCGCCGGGTTGCACGAAGTGTGCGAGACCGCCGACGGCGTCCAGCGCCTTCAACAGCATCTCGCGCGCTGTGCCACCGCGCCCGACACCTACCTGCACGTTACGGTTCGTGGCGGCGACGCGAAAATCCGGCAGTTGAAAAGGATCCTCGACGGGCATGCCGCGCAATCCAGTGCGGTCGCGCAGCGACAGCGGGTGGTGCTCCGGTGCGTAGGCAAGGTAGACACCGGCAGCGCCAACTCCGCCCAGCACCAGCGCGCGCTTGAGCACGTCGCGGCGACTGAGATAGTCACCCTGGTAGCCAGCGTGTGGATACTGTTTAGGTTTCTTCATCGCTCAGGTTCTCGTCGATGCGCTCGAGCCAAGTGGCCACAGCCTTGGTATCCGGGAGTTTCTCCATGCCG
>JAOTYY010000049.1 GCA_029861595.1 Gammaproteobacteria bacterium | reverse complement strand
ACCAGGATTTCGTCTGGGGACTTATCGCATCTTTGTACGCGGCTAATCTCTTTGCGTTGCTGATCAATGTGGCATTTATTCCAGCCTTTATCTGGGTGTTGAGAATGCCGTTCACCATCCTGGCACCGATCATATTTGTCCTGTGCATCGTCGGCGGTTACGCACCGACGCAGGACATGCACGATGTGTGGCTGATACTGATCTTCGGTGTGACCGGTTATCTGATGCGCAAACTGGACTACCCGATGGCGCCTGCAGTGCTGGCAATCGTGCTCGGGCCGCTGGCCGAAACGTCGATGCGCCAGGCGTTGCTGCAGTCGAGCGGCAATCCGGCGATATTTTTCGAACGGCCCATTTCCGGCACGATCATGGTGATAGCGATCATTCTTTTCGTGCTGCCGATATTCAAAGCGCTCAAGTCCCGCAAGACTCCGGATTCGACCGGGTCCGTAAGCTGAGAATCCGCCCGATGTCTCTGTTACAAGCGACAAAACTGGTTGGTTGTATACAAAAAACCACCGGCCCAAGAGATCCATTATGGCGGAAGTGAGAGTGCTCCCCGTGGAAGCAAACGTCGCGCTCAAGGGTAAGGTTTACAGCGCGTTGAAGGAAGCCATTACCACCATGGATATCTATTCGACGCCGGAAGCGCCGAAACTCGACGAACGGCGCCTGGCCGACGAGCTGGGCGTCAGCCGCACACCGGTGCGTGAAGCGATCTCACGCCTGGAGCAGGAAGGTCTGGTGAAAACGATTCCGCGGCGCGGTGCGTTCGTGGTACGCAAGTGCAAGCGGGAAATTCTCGAAATGATACATGTATGGGCTGCGTTGGAGAGTATGGCGGCGCGCATCGCTACCCTGCATGCCAGCAACCAACAGATCGGTCGTCTGCGTGCGATGTTTACTACGTTTGGCGAGGCGCATGCGCCAAGTGCGCATATCGACGAGTATTCGGAAACGAACATTCATTTCCATCAGGAGATCGTACGTCTTGCCGATAGCGATCTGCTCCAGGAAATTGCCGACGGTCTGTTCATTCACATGCGTTCGATTCGTGTGCGCACTATCAAAGACAGCGATCGCGCCCAGCAATCGATCATCGATCACATGCGCATTATCGAAGCGATCGAGAACCGCGCGACCGAACAGGCGGAAAACCTGGTTCGCGAGCACGCTTTGAACCTGGCGGCGCACGTAGACACGAACGTCGACTATCTCGACTAACCAAGCGGCGCGCAAGCGCGCTACAGGAGTAAACAATGTCAACCCAACCAAAAGAAGTTCGTGGCGATACGGCCACCGATACGCTGGCCAAGAAGAGTGCATCGGAAGACGTCGTCTCGGGCGGTCATCTAGTCGCCAAAGCGTTGAAGAGCGAAGGTGTGGATACGATTTTCACGCTGTGCGGCGGACACATAATCGATATCTACGACGGCTGCCTGGATGAAGGCATCAAGATCATCGACGTTCGCCACGAGCAGGTGGCGGCACATGCGGCCGATGGTTATGCGCGCCAGACCGGCGGCCTGGGCTGCGTGGTTACCACCGCGGGTCCCGGTTGCACCAACGCGGTGACCGGCGTGGCCACGGCGTTTCGCTCGGAAAGTCCTGTGCTGCACATCGGTGGGCAGGCAGCTTTGACGCAGCATCGCATGGGCGGGCTGCAGGATCTTCCGCACGTGGACATGATGCGGCCGATCACCAAGTTTGCCTCGTCCGTGCAGTCCACGGAACGCGTCGCAGACATGGTCGCAATGGCAGCGCGTGAGTGCTTCAGCGGAGCGCCCGGCCCGAGTTATCTGGAGATCCCGCGCGACGTACTGGACCGCGAAGTAGCGTTGGACAAAGCCGTGCTGCCGCAGCCCGGCCGCTATCGCGCGTCGACCAAATCAGTCGGCGATCCGGCCGACATCGAAACGCTCGCGAGCCTGCTGGTGGATTCGGAACGCCCCGCGATTCTGCTGGGCAGCCAGGTCTGGAGCAGTCGCGGTCACGAAGAAGCGATCGATATGGTACGTTATCTGAACATCCCTGCGTACTTCAACGGCGCCGGGCGCGGTCTGCTGCCGCCCGGCGACCCGCATCATTTCCACCGCACACGCGGTGATGCCTTCAAGCAAGCGGACGTAATCGTGATCGTCGGTACGCCGTTCGATTTTCGCATGGGCTACGGCAAGCGACTGCGCGCTGACGCGACCATCGTGCAAATCGACCTGGACTACCGCACGGTTGGAAAAAACCGCGACCTGTCGCTGGGCATCGTTGGTGATCCGGGTGCGGTGCTCAAAGCAGTGCACGATGCGGCGACCGGGCGCGCTGACAATCGCGCCAAGGGGCGGCAGCCCTGGCTGGACGAGTTGCGTTCGCTGGAGGTATCGAAAACGGAAAAACTGATGCCCTTGTTCAAGTCGGACAGCAGTCCCATCCATCCCTACCGCGTTGCCTGGGAGCTGAATGAATTTCTGACCGAAGACACGGTGTACATCGGCGACGGTGGTGATGTGGTGACCATCAGCGCACAGGCCGTGCAGCCGCGCAGCCCCGGCAACTGGATGGATCCCGGCGCACTGGGCTCACTGGGCGTGGGTACCGGCTTTGCATTGGCAACCAAGCTGGTGCACCCGAACAAAGAAGTGCTCTGTTACTACGGCGACGGTTCTTTCGGCATGACCGCGTTCGACATGCAGACCGCCAACCGGTTCGGTGCGCCGTATCTTGCGGTTATCGGCAACAATTCTGCGATGAACCAGATCCGCTACGGGCAGATCAGCAAATACGGTGAAGAACGCGGCGACGTCGGCAACCTGTTAGGAGACGTGCCGTTTTCGAAATTTGCGGAGATGCTGGGCGGCTACGGCGAGGAGGTTCGCGATTCCAAGGAGATCGCGCCGGCATTGCAGCGGGCCCGCGAGGCGATCGCCAGTTCCGGCAAGTCGGCAGTGGTGAATATCTGGGTGGATCCGAGTGAATACGCGCCAGGCACCAAGAACCAGACCATGTACAAGTAGTGGTAGTTGCCGCGCCGACACAAAGCCGGCGGCGGCCGAAGGCATCAGTTATTGCTTAGTGAGTGGAGACGATCTAGATGAAAGCACTTGAAGGGGTCCGCATTCTGGACATGACGCACGTGCAATCGGGGCCGACCTGCACGCAGTTGCTGGCGTGGTTCGGCGCGGACGTCATTAAAGTCGAGCGTCCGGGCGTGGGCGATGCAACGCGTGGTCAGCTGCGCGACATTCCCGACGTAGACAGCTTGTATTTCACCATGCTCAACCACAACAAGCGCAGCATCACGCTGAACACCAAGAGCGATACAGGAAAAGAAATCTTCACAAAGCTTATCGAGACCTGCGATGTGATGGCCGAAAATTTTGCGCCCGGCGCCCTGGATCGCATGGGGTTTACCTGGGAGCGAATTCAAGAGATCAATCCACGCATGATTTATGCGTCGGTGAAGGGTTTCGGTCCCGGTCCCTACGAGGACTGCAAAGTGTACGAAAACGTTGCGCAGTGCACCGGCGGATCGGCTAGCACCACAGGGTTCGACGACGGCCCGCCGCTGGTCACCGGGGCGCAGATCGGTGATTCGGGCACTGGATTGAACCTCGCCCTGGGTATAGTCACCGCCTTGTACCATCGCGAAAAATCGGGGCGCGGCCAGCGGGTCACCTGTGCCATGCAGGACGGTGTGTTGAATCTGTGTCGTGTCAAGATGCGCGATCAGCAACGTCTGCAGCACGGCCCGTTGAAAGAGTATCCGCAGTATCCCAATGGCACGTTCGGCGACGCCACGCCGCGTTCCGGCAACGCATCCGGCGGCGGCCAGCCGGGCTGGATAGTCAAGTGCAAGGGTTGGGAGAACGATCCCGACGCATACATTTACGTCATCACTCAGGCAGCCGCATTCCCGGCTCTGGCCAAAGCGATGGGCCGTGAAGAATGGCTGGAAGATCCTGAGTGGTCAACGCCGGAAGGGCGCCTGCCGCACCTGGACCAGGTGTTCGGCGAGATCGAAAAATGGACTATGACCAAAACCAAGTTCGAAATAATGGACATTCTGAATCCGCTGAATGTGCCATGCGGTCCGATCCTGTCCATGAAGGAACTCGCGGAGGAATGGTCGCTGCGTGATACCGGAACCGTCGTGGAAGTCGATCATCCGACACGCGGCAAGTATCTGACGGTGGGAAATCCTATCAAGCTGTCCGACTCGCCCAGTGAAGTCCAACGTTCGCCGCTGCTTGGTGAGCACACCGACGAAATTCTCAGCGAAGTTCTAGGGTACAGCACGGAAGAAATCGCGGCAGCGAAAGACGCGGGCGCGGTATAAACAATCCACGGGGGTAGGCGAATGCGATTGATAGTGCACGGACAACAGGCGTTCGGTAAAGCCGTTCTCGAAGCATTGCTCGAACGCGGCGAAGAGGTGGCTGCGGTGTACTGCGGACCGGATGCGGGCAGCCGCGTGGATCCGCTCAAAGAGTTCGCGCTGGAGCGCGGGCTGACGGTGCATCAACCGACGTCCTACAAGAACCCGGAAGTGTGGGCGCGGATGGACGACCTGAAGGCCGATCTCTGCGTGATGGCCTACGTCACACTGTTCGTGCCGGATGAGGCATTGAACACGCCACGCCTAGGATCGATTCAGTATCACCCGTCCTTGTTGCCGGATCACAAAGGGCCGAGTTCGATCAACTGGCCGATCATCATGGGCAAGAAAAAGACCGGGCTGAGCATCTTCTGGCCCGACAATGGCCTGGATACCGGCCCGATCCTGCTACAGAAGGAAGTGGCTATCGGGCCGGACGACACGCTCGGCAGCTTGTATTTCAATCATCTGTTTCCGATGGGCGTCGAGGCCATGCTGGAAAGCGTGGACCTGGTGCGCGAGGGCAAGGCACCGAAAATTCCCCAGGATCCCGATGCCGGTAGCTACGAAGGCTGGTGCAAGAAAGAAAATGTCGAAATCGACTGGTCCAGGCCGGTCGACGAGGTATATAACCTGATCCGCGGTGCCAATCCGCAACCGGGTGCCTGGACATCGCAGGACGGCAAACAGCTACAAATATTCGATTGCAGGAAGACCGCCGCCACCGGTGAGCCGGGTAGCGTGATAGACGCCGGCGATGACGGGATAGTCATCGCAGCTGCTGACGGCAGCATCTGTGTGGACAAATTGCGTGCCGAGGGAACTGGTAAAACAACCGCGGCCGAATACGTCGGTACGGGCGGTGTCTCCTCGGGCGCGCGACTTGGTTGACGAGTAAACTGCAGCTTAGAGAAAAAAAGGTAACCCTATGAGCCTGTCTGATATTGAGATTGCTCGCCAGGCGACGATGCAGCCGATCGGCGACATTGCCCACAAGCTCGGCATACCGGAGGATTCGATCCTTCCGTACGGCCGCACTAAAGCCAAGATCGATCTGCACTACATCGACTCCCTCAAGGATCGCGACGAGGGAAAGTTGATTCTGGTCACGGCAATCACGCCAACACCGGCCGGGGAAGGTAAAACGACCACCTCCGTGGGATTGCACGACGGTTTGTGCCGCATCGGCAAGAAGTCGGTAGTGTGTCTGCGCGAACCCAGTCTCGGCCCCTGTTTCGGGATGAAAGGCGGCGCCGCTGGCGGTGGTTACGCACAGGTCGTGCCGATGGAGGAAATCAACCTGCATTTCACCGGCGACTTCCATGCCATCGGTACGGCGCACAATCTGTTGTCGGCGATGGTGGACAACCACATTCACTGGGGCAATGCCCTGGGCCTGGACGCACGGCGTATCAGCTGGCGACGCGTTGTCGATATGAACGACCGTGCGCTGCGCGGCATCGTGAACTCACTGGGCGGTGTCGGCAACGGGTTCCCGCGCGAGGACGGTTTCGACATTACCGTCGCCTCCGAGGTCATGGCAATCTTCTGCCTGTCCCGGGACCTCGACGATCTGCAGGAGCGCCTGAGCCGGATCGTCGTCGGGCACACGCGGGAGCGCGAGCCAATTACCGCTGCGCAGTTAGACGCGCCGGGCGCCATGGCGGTGTTGCTAAAGGATGCGATGGCGCCGAATCTGGTGCAGACGCTGGAAAACAACCCGGCAATCATCCATGGCGGTCCATTCGCCAACATCGCGCACGGCTGCAACTCGGTCATTGCCACCAAAGCCGGTCTCAAGATGGCGGACTATGTGGTCACGGAAGCCGGCTTCGGCGCCGATCTGGGTGCCGAGAAATTTTTCGATATCAAATGCCGTATGGCTGGTCTGAAACCGGAGGCGACCGTGATTGTGGCTACCGTGCGCGCGTTGAAGATGCACGGTGGTGTTGGCAAGGACGACCTCGGCAAGGAAAACGTCGCGGCGGTAAAGGCGGGATGCAACAATCTTGCACGGCATATCCGTAACGTCAAATCGTTCGGTGTGCCGGCGGTAGTCGCAATCAATCGTTTTACGGCGGACACTGATGCGGAGATAGTCGCGGTGCGCGAAACGGCGGCCGAGTACGGTGCCCAGGCGATCGAGTGTACGCACTGGGCTAACGGCAGCGCCGGTACCGAAGAGCTCGCGAATCATGTGGTGGGACTGGTCGAAAGCGGTACCAGCCAGTTTGCGCCGATTTACGATGACGACCTGCCGTTGTGGGAAAAGATGAAAACCATCGCGACGTCCATCTACGGTGCCGACGACATCATCGCCGATCAGAAAGTGCGCAACCAGTTCGAAGCGCTGGAAAAGGGCGGTTACGGGCGATTCCCGATTTGTGTCGCCAAAACGCAATACAGTTTTTCCACCGACCCGAATAAGAAAGGCGCCCCCAGCGGACATGTCGTGCCGATCCGGGAAGTGCGGCTGTCTGCCGGTGCCGGATTCCTGGTGGTAATCTGCGGTGAGATCATGACCATGCCAGGGTTGCCCCGGGTGCCGGCGGCGAACAGCATTCGTATCGACGACCAGGGCCGGGTGGAAGGCTTATTCTGAAAATCCGGATGACGATGTGAGTATAAAGACGATTCTCGTGCCGCTGGGCGGCGACGCAAGCGACAACCAGGTGCTGGCTACGGCGTTAGTCGTTGCCCGGCGTTTCGATGGTCACCTCAACGCGCTGCACGTTATGCAGCGACCTCAGGACGCTGCGCCTTTCATGTTCGATCGCCTGTCGAAAAAACTCAGGGATACGGTACTGCAGGAAGCGGAGAACGACGCGCGCGAGGAGGCGGCGCGTGTGCGTGCTTCATTCGAAGCGTTCTGCGCCAGTAACCAGGTCCCGCTGACCGGGCAAGGCGATGGTGTGTCGGCCAGCTGGTGCGAGGAGTTCGGGGAGGTCAGCGATTGTATCGTTCGTCACGGGCGGGTCGCCGACGCGATCACCATTGCCCGCCCGGAGCTCGAAACTGGCAACGTGCGGCGTACGCCGGCCGGACGCAATCTGCAGGCAGTGATGCTCGGCGCAGGTCGCCCGGTCGTCGTAGTACCACCCGCCTGGCAGGCGAAGCGCATCGAGCATGCGGCGATCGGCTGGAACGAGAGTCTGGAGGCCTCGCGGGCGCTCGCGATGACGATCCCGTGGCTGTTGCAGATGCAGAGCGTCAGCGTGCTCGTTTCCGAAAAACGCAAAGCCGGCGTGCACGCGTTGCTGGAGTATCTTGCGCGCCATGGTATCGAGGCGCAGCTGCGCGTTCTGGACACCGGCAAAGGTCCCGTCGGACGGGCGATGCTGGACAGTTGCAGGCAAGCAGGCGCGGAGTTTCTGGTGGTCGGAGGCTTCAGCCATTCCCGTTCACGCCAGCTGTTGTTCGGCGGTGTGACACAATACCTGCTCAACCACTCGGAAATCGTGACCGTGATGGTGCACTGAACGAGCCCAATCGCTCAGCCTGGCGTGGCATGTTTCCTGCTCTTCACAGATATCTATTCAGACATATTCGCTGGCTCCTTGCCGGTGATTATTGTGCACGGAATTGTCGAGAGGGCATGCGATGAAGGTTTGCGTGGTGGGCGCCGGCGCGATTGGCGGGTTCATGGGCGTGCGACTGGCGAATGCGGGACACGATGTGTCGTTAATCGCACGCGGTGCGCACCTGGCGGCCATTCGCCAACACGGTCTCAAGTTGATCCAGGACGGCAGTGAGTTGGTCGCGCGTGATGTAAAGGCGACCGACAAGATCAAGGACCTGCCTGCGCAGGACGTTGTGCTTCTGGCATTGAAAGCACACCAGATCACACCAGTACTCGACGATCTCCGGGTGTTGTTTGGTCCGCAAACCGTGATGGTCACATTGCAGAACGGCATACCCTGGTGGTACTTCCATAAACTCGACAGCGAATACGCCGGCCGTATCGTGGAAACCGTCGATCCGGGCGGCGCGTTATTCAACGGTATCGACGCGGACAGAATTGTCGGCTGCGTTGCCTACCCCGCCGCTACCATCGCTGAACCGGGGGTCATTCAACACGTCGAAGGCAATCGCTTCCCGGTCGGCGAGCTGGATGGCAGTGAGTCGCAGCGCGTACAAGCGATAGCGGCGATGCTCGAAGAATCCGGACTCTGTTCACGCGTGTTGACCGACATCCGTTCGGAGATCTGGCTGAAGTTGTGGGGCAATCTCACATTCAATCCGATCAGCGCGATGACCCACGCTACGCTGGAGGACATCTGTCGGTTCCCGCAGACCCGCGACCTTGCTGTGACGATGATGACGGAAGCCCAGCAGGTGGCGGAGCAGTTGGGGGCGTCGTTTCGCGTGACGCTGGAGAAACGCATTGCAGGTGCTGAAGCGGTAGGCCCACACAAAACCTCCATGCTGCAGGATGTGGAAGCCGGCAAGCCGCTGGAGATCGACGGCATGCTCGGCGCGGTGCTGGAACTGGCCGAAGCAACCGGCGTGCAGACGCCAGCTTTGCGTTCGCTGTACGCCTGCACGTGCCTGTTGAGCCAAACCATCCAGGAACAGGCCATTCGGATTCGCGGGGAAATATTGCCCGTACCGCCGGCCGCGCCGCGCGCCGCCAGCGCCTGATGTAAGTTGCGGCTGCTCGCGCAGCATTTGTTTTAGCGGGTCACCACCACCCGCAAGGCGCCCCTTATCCCAACCCGTCTCCCCCCCAGGGGAGAAGGGCTTTTCTCTTTGTTCCTTTTCCCCTCCGCTCGAAGGTTGTCTTCTTGCTCCTGCCTACGGTCGAGAGGCTTTTGTCTTGTCCCCTCGTCCTCTGGGAGGGCCAGGGGTGAGGGTCCCATTCTCAAGCGCGTCGCACTCGCTTATCATGCGCCACCGCACACAGAGTTATTGCCCATGGAAATCCCGATTCTTCGCAGTCTGCTGTTCGTGCCCGGCAACAAAGCCAGCATGCTGGAAAAGGCTATGAGCTTTCAGCCCGACGTGTTCGTGCCCGACATGGAAGATTCCGTTGCCGACGCTCAGAAGGCCGATGCACGTGAAGTCATTGCTGCACACCTGGCGCAACTGCACGCCACCGGCAGACTGGTTATTCCGCGTGTCAACGCGTTGGATACCGGATTGACGGAAGACGATCTCGACGCGGTGATCGGGCCGCACGTGCACGGCATTTCCATCGGCAAGATAAATACCGCCGAGGACCTGCGCTACGTCGATGATCTGCTCAGCGGTCTGGAGCAGGCAAGGAGCCTGCGACGCGGCAGCCTGAAATTGATTCCCTGGATTGAGACAGCGTTGAGCATCGTGCACTGCTACGACATCTGTTGCGCCAGTCCGCGCTTGATCGGAGCGGCGTTCGGTGCTGAAGATTTCACCAACGATATGCAGATACCGCGCTCGCAGGACGATCACGAAGTTACGTACGCCCGCAACGTGTTATGCACGGCGGCCAGGGCAGCCAGGATTCCCGCGCTGGATACGCCGTTTTTCGCATTCAAGGATCAGCAGGCGCTGGTCGCCAATGCGCTCGCCTCCAAGCATTGCGGTTTCAAAGGGAAGTTTGCGATTCACCCGGCGCAGATAGAGCACATCAACGCCGCGTTTGCGCCCAGCGCCGAGGAAGTTGAGCAGGCGCAACGCATTGTGGCGGCCTTCGAGGCGGCCGAACGCGCCGGGCGTGGCTCGACTTCGCTGGATGGTCTGGTCATCGACGTTCCGGTCGTCAAACGTGCGCGTGCGCTGCTGGCCATGGCCGGGTCACGCACGCAACAGTAATGCAGCGACCTTAATCAGAAACCGATCACGCCCGAGCGATTGCCCGTGATGTGCACGCGCTCGTTCTCAGGTATATGAACGTGACACACCGGCCACTGGTCGGCATTGTTTATTGTATTTTCGCGTTACTGTGTTTCGCGGTTCAGGATTCGCTGATTAAATTGCTCGCGGATCGGTATGCCGTGTTGCAGATACTGTGTATACGCTCGCTGGCTGCGCTGCTTATTCTGATTTTTGTCGGCCAGTATCTGCTCGGTTTCAGGGTATTCAAAGCAACGCAGCCGTTGCCGATGGTGTTACGCGGTATACTGGCGTTTCTGGCATTTACAACGTATTACCTCGCGCTCACCCGCATCCCGCTGGCTGAAGCCGCCGCCGTCTATATGACGGCACCCTTGTTCGTGACCATGCTCTCGGTGCCGCTGCTGGGCGAGCGGGTGGGGTGGCATCGGTGGCTGGCGGTCACGTTCGGATTCTGCGCGGTGGTGATAATGTTGAATCCGGGCTCGGCGCTGTTTCGCGTGGAAGCCGCCATGCCGCTTTTCAGCGCACTGTGTTATGCGCTGATTCCCATACTGAGCCGGAAGATCGGTTTTTCCGAGCATGCGTTGACCATTGCGGTTTACACGATCACGAGCTTTCTGCTGCTGTGTCTGCTGGCTTCGACGATTGTGTACAGTGTGCCACCTGCAGCGACCGGCAGCGGTTTTACCGGGAATCTGCTGCAGCGCTGGTCGCTGCCGACGTTGGCCGATTTGTGGCTGATGGCATTGTCGGGCGCGGTCTTCACAGCCGGTCTGCTGTGCATCACGCAAGCGTATCGCGTCGCAATCGTCAGCAGTGTCGCGCCTTTCGAGTACAGTTATCTTGTTTGGGCGAGCTTGCTCGGGTACCTGGCGTTTGGCGATTTGCCAGGTTCGCGCACGGTGCTTGGCAGCGTGGCAGTGGTGGCGTGCGGTTGTTACGTGCTGTATCGCGAACACGTACGGCGCGGCGTCTGACTTCAGCGTACCTTGCTCCGGCGATCCAGAATCGACATCCAGCGGGGACGCTCCGGCGCCTGCTCCACTTCGCCGCGCGGGTCCGCCTCCAGTGCTGTCGGTGTCGATGTGGCTTCCGGTAACGCAACGAACGCGTCTTTTTCAATGACCGGTGCCCAGGTGCGCTTTCGCATCCGGAACCCGACGAAGGCGGCAAGTAACACGACGACTCCCGTGGAAAAGCTGAACAAAGCGCTGGGGCCGAAGAACTTCATCATCAAGCCGGCGCCAACCGGACCGATCGCCGCACCCACACCATAAGTCAATACGAGTCCGGCGCTGGCCGGCACCAGATCCTGGGTTTCGACATAATCGTTGGCATAGGCAACGCTCAACGGATACAGCGTGGAGACGAAGCCGCCATAAAGCGCCGCCAAACCGGTGATTGCCCAACGGTGATTGATCCACAGGAAGACGTCGCCCAGCCCGAACGGAACACGGTAGATGAATGCCAACATTACGCCGACGAGCGCGCCACTGCTCAACGCGCTTGCCACGGTAACTCCGAGAATGACCTTGCGCCTGTCGAAACGGTCGGACAAGCGCCCGATCGGAATCTGGAACGCCAGCGAAGCGAAGACAATGGCGCTCATGAATCCTGAGATCTCGCCCGTCGTCATACCCAGATCCTTGCCGAACACGGCGCCGAGTCCCCAGATGGAACCGGTGCATAACCCCGATCCGATACAGGCCATTACAGCGACGGGAGAAATCGTGTACAGGCGGCGAAGGCCGAAATGGGTGGACTCGACCGGTGCGGGGTGGGTGGCGCGGGTGATCGCGACAGGTACCAATGCGAGTCCGAACAACATGGATGCGAGCATGAACAAATCGGTGTTCACGACCTCGCCGGCATTGATCAGCAGCTGACCGCCGCCCATCGCCAGGTACGAGGTGACCATGTACATCGACAGCAATGTGCCGCGAGTAGTCGGTGTTGCTTTGTGATTCAGCCAGCTCTCCGCCACCATGAAAACGCCGGCGGTGTTGAATCCGATAACTGCGCGCAGCGCGATCCAGACGAGCATCTGTGGGACAAACGGGAACAACAGCACGGCGCTGGCGATTATCGAGGAAAACGCGGCAAACGCGCGGATGTGACCGACTCGGTTGATCAGTTGCCCGCAACGCAGCGAGCCCGCCACCAGGCCGGCGTAATGAGCGGCCGCCATCGTGCCGATGACTTCCGTGGAGAAACCTTCCAGCTCCGCGCGCAAGCCGATGAACGTGCTGAAAAGCCCGGTGCCGGCCATCAGCAGCGCATAGGATGTCAACAGCGATCCCATGGACAGCAGCAGCGACCAGGTCGACTGCTGGTATTGATCCGCTAGCGTATCGCCGGTGGCTGACATTCGATCGGTCTCATTGGCGGAGAAGAGGGATGTTTTTCTTTGCCGTTTCTATCAGGGATAAGGCAGAGAAAAGGGGCATTCTGCTTTTTCGTAGCAAGCAATAGACGAATAAGCAAAATGTCCCCTTTTTCGGCTAGACGTTGGAATCCGCAACGGATGCTTTGCGCTCCGCCATGAAGGCAAGCAGCGATTCGTCGATGGCGGGATCCAGCTCGGGTGCCTGGTAGTCGGCGAGCATCTGTTTGCACAGCTCGTTGGCACGCTGATTGGCGTCCTTTGCACCTTCCGATTCCCATTGTTCGAAACTGTTGTTGTCGGCAACCGGCGAGCGGTAAAAAGCTGTCTCGAAATTTGCCTGGGTGTGCGCGCAGCCCAGAAAATGGTTACCGGGCCCAACTTCGCGGATCGCCTCCAGACCCTGACCGTTTTCGGACAGGTCCACGCCCTGCAGGAACACCTGGATCATTGCCGCCTGGTCCGCATCCATGACGAATTTTTCGTAACCCATGGTCAACCCGCCTTCCAGCCATCCTGTGGTATGCAGCATGAAGTTCACCCCGGCCAGCATCGCCGTCTGCAACGTGTTGGCGGATTCATACGCAGCCTGGGCGTCGGCGATCTTCGCCGCACACAAGCCGCCACCGCTGCGAAACGGAACACCCAGCCGTCTTGCCAGCTGGGCCGCGGCATACAGTACCAGACTGGGCTCCGGCGATCCGAACGTGGGCGCGCCGGACTGCATGGAGATCGAACTGGCAAAGGTGCCGAACACCACCGGTGCGCCGGGGTGCACGAGTTGCGCGAATGCCATGCCGGCCAGGGCTTCGGCGAGAATCTGTGCCAGTGTACCGGCGACCGTAACCGGCGACATGGCGCCAGCCAGAATGAACGGCGAGACAACCGTGGCCTGGTTGTTTTCCGCGTACACCCGTAAAGCCCCGAGCATCGTGTCGTCCCACACCATAGGCGAGTTGGCATTGATCAGGCTGATAATCACGGTGTTGTTGGCGACAAATTCTTCGCCAAACACTAGCCTTGCCATAGCTACCGTATCCGCCGCACGCTCCGGTGCGGTAACCGAACCCATGAATGGCTTGTCGCTGTATTTGATGTGGTTGTAGACCATGTCGTAATGGCGTTTATTCACCGGCAGGTCCACGGGTTCGCACACCGTGCCGCCTGAATGGTGCAAACCGGGGCTGACATAGGCCAGTTTCACGAAGTTACGAAAGTCCTCGATCGTTGCATAGCGGCGGCCTTTGTCGAGGTCGCGCACGAAAGGCGAGCCGTAAGCTGGCACCAGCACAGTGTTGTTGCCACCGATAATGACGCTTCGCTCGGGGTTGCGGGCATGCTGCGTGAACTGAGCCGGCGCACTGTCCTGGACGATCTTGCGGCACATGCCGCGCTCGAATCGCACGCGCTCGCCGTCTACAGAAGCGCCCGCTGCTTTCCAGCGCGTCAAAGCGTCGCGGTCGCGAAATTCAATGCCAATTTCATTGAGAATGACTTCGGCGTTGTTTTCGATCAGCTCAAGGGCCTCATCGTGCAACAGGTCATAGCAGGGTACATTGCGCACGATGAAGGGCGTTTGCGCCGTCTGGGGACGATTACGCGCGGCACGCCGGGCATCGCGGCCGCCGCGCTTGGCTCTACGATCGTTCATGGCAGCGTCTCTCCAGGAAGCAGGTTGTTCAGCGGGCGAGTATGGCACCTGGCGAAGTGCCTGCTACTCAACGCGCGACGCCCAGATATTCACTCGCGTCAGGTGTCAGGAAGCTGAATTCAGATTCGAATGTCGGGCGCCGGATGTTACACCGAACTCGCAGACCAAGGTTGTCAAATTAGCGACGCGTGGTTCCACCTTACGAGCCGGGCGGCGCCTGGTGTTTGTCTGAATCCCGTCACTGGTCTTCTCAGGTGTTATGACATCTGATATCTGCTTGCTGCTCCCTGGATGGCGCATTTCCGCAAGACACCGTCGCAGCGGTAGTACGGGGTTTTCGCGAGTGTCGCTACACTCGCCCGGTTCGCTTAGCTGTTAAGCTACGCGTTTTCCGTCGCGACGCAGACAGCATGCCTTCGGGGGGGTCGTCGTCTGCGCTTCGCCTGGTGCAAGGCTATGTAACGCTTCCTTCGGTGGGGCGGGAGAAGTTATGAAAACGCAGGCTCGGGTGGTGGTCATTGGCGGTGGTGTAGTCGGTGTCAGCACCCTGTATCACCTGGCAAAAAAGGGCTGGACCGATGTTGCGCTAGTGGAGCGCAAGGAACTGACATCCGGATCGACGTGGCACGCAGCCGGGTTGTTGCCGCTGTTCAACATGAGCTACTCGGTCGGACAGTTGCACAAGTATTCGGTGCGTTTCTATCACGAACTGCGTGAGGAAACGGGGCAGGACGTCGGCTTCAAGGTGGTCTCGAACATTCGCCTGGCGAAGACCCAGGACCGCATGGATGAGTATCAGTACTACGCCGGTGTAGCCAGGACCATTGGTGTGGACGTGAAGTTCCTGACGCCCGAGCAGGTGCAGGCTATCTGGCCACTGTGCCGCACCGAGGGGTTGATCGGCGCGATTCAGCATCCAGAGGACGGCTACATTCAGTCCGCGGATCTCACTCAGGCGCTCGCCAAAGGCGCGCGCGAGCGCGGTGCGGAGATTTATCGCAATACTACCGTGGTGGCGATCGAGCGGCAGCCCAACGGCGAGTGGCTCGTGAAGACCGACAAAGGCGACATCGTGTGCGAGCACGTGGTGTCGGCAAGTGGCAACTTCGCTCGCAAAACCGGCGCCATGGTGGGTCTGGACATACCGGTGATCCCGGTGCAGCACCAGTACATCGTCACCGAGCCGCATCCGGAGATCCGCGCCCGTCAGGCCCAGGGACTGCCGGAAATGGGTGTGCTGCGCGAATCGGATTCTTCCTGGTATTTGCGCGAGGAAAACGGCGGACTGGTGCTCGGTCCGTACGAGCGGGGAGCGCCGTGCTGCTACGTGGACGGGCCCAGTGACGACAGTGAGTACGAACTGTTCGAAGCCGACCTGGAGCGCCTGGAACCGCATATCGAGACGGCCATGGAACGTGTGCCGGCGTTCGGCGAGGTGGGCGTGAAGAACGTCTACAATGGCGCGATCTGCTACACCCCGGACGGTTCGCCGATCGTTGGCCCGGCCTGGGGGTTGCGCAACTTCTGGCTGAACGAAGGTCACAGCTTCGGCATAACCGCGGCCGGCGGCGCCGGCTGGCAGATCGCCGAGTGGATGGTCGACGGCGAGCCCACCATCGACATGATGGGCGTGGATCCACGCCGCTTCGGGCCCTATGCCTCGCGCGGCTATCTGCGCACCAAGAACGAAGAAGCCTACCGCAACGTGTTCACTATCCATTATCCCGACGAAGAGCGCCCCGCGGCGCGGCCATTGAAGCGGGCGCCGTGTTACGAGCGCATGCAGGCGCTGGGTGCGGTGTTCGGCCACGTCTATGGCTGGGAGCGGCCCAACTGGTTTGCGCCGCTGGACTACGGACTCAGCGAAGCAGAGCTCGACCGGCCCGCCACGCTGACGCCGGAGAACCACGCGGCGCCGCAGGGCGCGCGCAAACAACCGGTGGAAAAATACAGTTTCCGCCGCTCCAACTATTTCGATTTCGTCGGGCAGGAGTGCCTGCACGTGCACGAGAAGGTCGGGGTACTGGACATGTCGGCGTTTTCCAAGTTCGAGGTAAGTGGCGCCGGCGCCGAGGCCTGGCTGGATTCGCTGGTCGCCAACCGCGTGCCCAGGCGGGTGGGACGCATCGGCTTGTGCCACATGCTGTCACTGAACGGCGGCGTGCGCTCCGAGTACACTGTCTATCGCACTGGTGCGCAGAGCTTTTACCTGGTCTCGGCGGGTGCACTGGAGCGGCACGACTGGGATTATCTGTGCAAGCTCAAGCCGACCGACGGCAGCGTCGAGTTGCAGAAGATCACAACTCAGTACGGAGTGCTGGTTGTCGCGGGCCCGAAATCGCGCGACGTGCTGCGCAAGATCACCGATGCAGATCTGTCCGGGAACGCTTTCCCCTGGCTGTCGGGCCAGTTCATCAATGTCGGTTGTGCGCAGGCGCACGCGGTTCGCGTCAACTTCGTCGGTGAACTGGGCTGGGAGCTGCATCACCCGATCGAGATGCAGAACTACATTTTCGATCTGCTCATGGATGCCGGCGCCGAGTTCGATATCAAGCCGTTCGGTATTCGCGCCATGGACTCGTTGCGGCTGGAAAAATCCTATCGCTTGATTCCGCGCGAATTGTCGATAGAGTACGCAGCCTTGGAGTCGGGACTCGAGCGTTTCGTACGGCTCGACAAGGATCACTTCATTGGCAAAGATGCGCTGCTCGCGTGGCGCGAACGCGGGTTCAAATGGCAGTTCGTGACCATGGAAGTGCACGGCGTAACACACTCCGATGCGCGCGGGTCGGAACCAATCTACAAGGATGGCGAACTGGTGGGTCGCTGCACGTCCGGTGGCTACGGCTGGCGAGTGAAAAAATCTCTTGCGCTTGGCATGGTGGCTCCGGAACTGGCCGCCGAAGGTACCAGGCTGAAGTTGCAGATTATCGGTGAGTCGTACGATGCCACGGTGATTGAGGAATCGCCGTATGATCCCGACAATGCGGCGTTGCGCAGTTGACGGCCGGGATTCCTGATTCGACGATGGCAGATGGGTATCATTCGGGAATTCCATTGTGAGGTATTGACGCGATGAAAGTATTGGTAGGCGTTAAGCGGGTGTTGGATGCATATGTCAAGGCGCGCGTGAAACCCGACGGGTCAGGAGTGGTCACCGACAACGTGAAGATGTCCATGAATCCGTTTGACGAGATCGCCGTCGAGCAGGCGCTGCGATTCAAGGAGGCTGGGCAGGTCGAGGAGATAGTCGCAGTATCCATCGGCCCGGCGAAATCGGAAGAGACCATTCGCACCGCGCTGGCCATGGGCGCTGATCGCGGGATTCTGGTGGAAGCCGATGCGGAGATCGAGCCGCTGGCGGTGGCAAAAGTGTTCAAGGCGCTGGTCGAGAAGGAGCAGCCGGAACTGGTGTTGCTCGGCAAACAGGCCATCGATGATGACTGCAATCAAACCGGGCAGATGCTTGCGGCGTTACTCGGCTGGGCGCAGGGCACCTTCATATCGAAAATCGAACTTGGCGACGGCAATGTGACCGTAACGCGAGAAGTCGATGGTGGCCTCGAGCGGGCACAGATAAAAACGCCCGCGGTGGTGACGGTCGATCTGCGCCTCAACGAGCCACGTTACGCTTCGCTGCCGAATATCATGAAGGCGAAGAAGAAGCCGGTCGACAAGACCACGCCAGCTGAACTCGGCGTGGATGCCACGCCGCGTATCACTACGCTGGAGGTGCAGGAACCGCCGCCACGTGCGGCTGGCGTGAAAGTGGCCAGTGTTGCGGAGTTGGTCGACAAATTGCGCAATGAAGCGCGTGTGATCGGGTAGGTACACGATGGCAAATCTGGTTATAGCTGAGCACGACAATTCCGAACTCAAGTCGGCCACGCTGAACGCGATTACCGCAGCGGCGCAGATCGGTGGTGACATCGATGTGCTGGTGGCGGGCAACGGGTGTGCCGCGGCCGCCGAAAGCGCCGCTAAAGTCTCGGGTGTCGGCAAAGTGCTCCTCGCCGATGCACCCGTATACGAACATCAACTGGCCGAAAACCTGGCGCCGCTGATAGTTTCTCTGGCACGCGAATACAGCCACGTTGTCGCGCCGGCGACGACCTTCGGCAAAAACGTGATGCCGCGTGCGGCTGCTTTGCTGGATGTTTCGCAGATTTCCGATATCGCCGAAGTCGTCAGTGAGGACACGTTCATCCGACCGATTTATGCCGGTAACGCGATGGCCAAGGTGCAGTCCAGCGATCCAATCAAGATGATCACGGTGCGTACCACCAAATTCGATGCGAGCGCAGAAACTGGCGGCAGCGCCGGCGTGCAGGCGGTGGATACGACAGAGGATGCGGGGCTTGCGGATTTTCTGGGCCAGGATCTCACCCAGTCCGAACGCCCGGAACTCACCACTGCCAGCATTGTCGTTTCGGGAGGCCGCGGCATGCAGAGTGGTGAAAACTTCATGCTGCTGGACAAAGTGGCGGACAAACTGGGCGCGGCGGTCGGGGCGTCACGTGCGGCTGTCGATGCCGGTTTTGTTCCGAACGACTACCAGGTCGGGCAGACCGGGAAAGTGGTGGCACCGGATTTGTACATTGCAGTCGGGATTTCCGGCGCCATTCAACACCTCGCAGGCATGAAAGACAGTAAGGTGATCGTGGCGATCAACAACGACGAGGAAGCACCGATTTTCCAGGTCGCGGATTTCGGTTTAGTAGAAGACCTGTTCAAGGCGTTGCCGGAGCTCGAAGCGGAACTGAGTTGAGTTTTGCACAAACGCGATTCGCGAAGGCCGCATCTCGAGCGGCCTTTTTTTGTACATTCGATCAATGTTGGAGCGGGCTGTTTTTTCGCAGACGCAGCGCGCACACTAACCAGCATGTCACACCCGGTTGTGAGCAATCGATGCGCATACGACGGCTGCAGGCCACCGACCTGGACAGTTTCGTCGAGTTGATTCACAGAAATTGGGATGAAGTGCTCGGCAATTTTCACTCCGCGGAAATCGTTGCGCTGTTTCGTAAACAGATGAACGTGCCGGCACTGCGCGAGCAGCTGCTCAGTAGAGTGCTTTATGTGGCGGAAGTTGACGAAACCTTCGTTGCTACCGGCGCACTTGCCGATTTCCATGTGCAGAGAAAACGCAAGCATTGCATTTCCAACCTGTTTGTGAGGCCGGATCTGCAGGGAAGGGGCCCTGGTGCATTGTTGGTCGCGCATCCGCTGGCGTCAGCGAGGCGTCGTGGTATCGCTACCCTGCATGTACCGAGCAGCCGCGTCGCGATTTCTTTCTATCGCCGCTGCGGATTCGTCGTAGATGCCAAGCAACCGGATGCGCGGCTGGAAATGACCTGGATGAGGCGGGCGGTAAGTGATGCTAGTGCCCTGTCCCATGAATAACCTGCCATTCTGAGCGTGTGTCGCGT
>JAOTYY010000048.1 GCA_029861595.1 Gammaproteobacteria bacterium | reverse complement strand
CGGTATTCGCGGCGCCCGGCAGCGCTACACCGCACACCCCTTGCACGGCCTCGGTAAATGCCCGCTGCGACGCGTCACCACGAAGATTCATATACCCTTGCCCGGGCAGTTCGCGGATCTCGATGTCGTGGCCCTGGTACGGCAAATCGGCGACCGCCACCAGTGGCGTACGCAGTTGTATCTCAGGCATGCTGCCGATCTCCTTCAGGATCGTAGAACACCGGGCTGACAATCGTCGCCTGAACAACGCTGCCATCGGCGAGCGGCGCCCGAACGGTGTCGCCGGTGCGCTGCCGGCCGCCCTTCACAACCGCCAGCGCGATGGAACGCTGCAGGCAGGCGCTGAAATAGCTGGATGTCACATGCCCGATCATCGGCACCGGCCTGGTAACCTGCGCGTCGTCCACCAGTTGCGCTCCTTCCGGTAGGACCTGATCGGGTTGCTCGGTGAGCAGGCCGACCAGCTGCTTGCGGTCAGCACGCACGCAATCACTGCGTGCCAGTGAACGGCGGCCGATATAGTCTTTTTGCCTGGAAAGTATCCAATCCATGCCAAGATCGGCCGGTGTCATGGAGCCGTCCGTATCCTGACCGACGATGACGAAGCCTTTTTCGGCGCGCAGCACGTGCATGGCTTCGGTGCCATACGGCGTGATATCGAATTCGGCCCCCGCCGCCATTGCCGCTTGCCACACACTTTGGCCGTAGTTGGCCGGCACATTGATCTCGTAGGCAAGCTCGCCGCTGAAGCTGATGCGAAATACACGCGCGCCGACCCCGGCGACCGTGCCCTCGCGAAAGCTCATGAACGGGAAACTGTCGCGGTCGAAATCGATATCGCTGCACAATTTACCCAGCACCTCGCGGCTTTTCGGCCCTACGACACCGATGGTTGCCCATTGATCCGTGACCGAGGTGAAATGAACTTTCAGGTGCGGCCATTCGGTTTGCAGCCAGCGCTCCATCCATCCCAGCACAGCGGCCGCACCCCCGGTCGTGGTGGTCATATAAAAACGATCTTCGGCCAGGCGGGCGCTGACGCCATCATCCATCACCATTCCGTCTTCGCCCAGCATCAGTCCATAACGACACCGGCCGACCGCCAGCTTGCTCCAGCCATTGGTATAGACACGGTTCAGAAACTCGGCAGCGTCGGGACCACGCACATCTATCTTGCCAAGCGTCGAGCCATCCATGATGGCAACGTCGTTACGCGCGGCCAGGCATTCACGATTCACCGCCTGGCGCATGTCCTCACCCGGTTGCGGGTAGAACCAGGGGCGTTTCCATTGACCGACGTCCTCGAACTCCGCACCGTGCGCTTCGTGCCAGGGATGCATGGCAGTTTTCCTGATCGGTGCAAAGCGATCGCCGATCTCGCGCCCGACTATTGCACCGAAAGTAACGGGCGTGTAGGCGGGGCGAAACGTCGTGGTTCCCGGACCGCCGGTGTTCTCGCCGAGCGCCGCAGCAACTATGGCCATGCCGTTGATGTTTCCGAGCTTGCCCTGATCGGTGCCGAATCCCAGCGCGGTGTAACGCTTGATGTGCTCTATCGAGCGGAAACCCTCGCGCACCGCGAGTTCCAGGTCTGCCGCGGTGGTGTCGTTTTGCAGATCGACGAACTGTTTGGCGGCGCGCGACACCCGGGTGCGTGCGGGGATCCGCCAGACGAGCCGCGCCGGCCCTTGTTCGGCATCCTGTACTTTGTAGGTTCGCTTGCGCCCCGGTTTGAAACCCGCCTCCCGGGCCGCATCGGCACCAGCCGCCGCGCCGGCATCCAGGCTTGGCTTGAGCGCAAACTCGCCGCTGCAGGCACCCACGGAGCGTTCTGACTGAACCGGCTGTCCGGGCACAAAACAGCCGCGCTGTTCATTGAACACGGCACGCGCGCCGGATTGTGCGTGCAGGTGCACGGTCGGGTTCCAGCCACCCGACACGGCGAGTAAATCACAATCCAGGGCGCGGCTGCTGCCGCTCAACGCAGCGGCCGCGGCATCCAGGGGTGCGACCTTTACTCCGTGCACGCGTTTGTGGCCGAGCACGTCGTGCACCACTGCACCGCGAATGATTTCGATGCCCTGCTGTGCGTTCACGGCATCGATAATCGGGCCTTGCGGATTGTCGCGCGCATCCACGACCGCGGTCACCGCCACACCTGCCTGCTGCATATCCAGCGCGCTGAGATAGGCGCTGTCGTTATTGGTGAAAACCACGGCGCGCGTACCAGGCCGTACCGCGTAACGCTTGATGTACGTCGACACGGCAGACGCCAGCATCACACCCGGGCGATCGTTGTTGCAAAACACCAGCGGCCGCTCGATCGCACCTGTTGCGAGAATCACTTGTCGAGCGCGTACTCGCCACAGCCGCTGGCGCGGCTGCGACCTGTCGCCGTCGGGCAGGTGATCGGTAACACGCTCCAGCATACCGAGCCAGTTGTGCGAGTAGTAACCGAACACGGTGGTGCGCGGCAACAGCGTGACCTCCGGCGTGTCACGCAACACGGCCAGCGAATCCTGCAGCCAGACGTCACCGGAATCGCCGCCGATCTGCGCATCACGGAACAGCAGGCTGCCGCCCAACTCGGATTGCTCGTCGACGAGCAGGACCCGGGCGCCACTCTTGCCGGCGGCCAGAGCTGCAGCTATTCCGGCCGGTCCCGCACCGACAACCAGAACGTCGCACGACGCGTTGGTTTTTTCATAGTAGTTCGGATCGGGCGCACGCGGGCAGTGCCCGAGGCCCGCGGCACGGCGAATGAAGCGTTCATACGTATGCCACCAGCGCTGTGGCCACATAAAAGTCTTGTAGTAGAAACCGGCGGGCAGCAGTTTCGCGAACAACCCGGTGACGGCGGCGACGTCGAACTGCGGACTCGGCCAGCAGTTCACGCTCTCGGCCACGAGACCGTCATGGAGCTCGACCTGCGTGGCCCGCTGATTGGGTAAGGTGGAGCCGCCGCGCCCTAGCTGCAACAGCGCATTGGGTTCCTCGGCCCCGCTGCCGACGATGCCACGCGGCCGGTGGTATTTGAAACTGCGCGCCAGAACACCGATTCCGTTGGCGAGCAACGCCGACGCCAGCGTATCGCCAGTGTATCCCGTATAGGCGCGCCCGTTGAAACTGAACGTCAGCGGTGTCTCGCGATCGATGCGGCCGCCGCTGGGCAGGCGCCTAATCTGCATCGTCCACCTCCGGTGGCGTTTCTCCCACCCTGTACACGGCGACGATTTCGTAACTCACCGTGTCACGCACAACGTTGAACCAGCGCCGGCAGCCGGCACTGTGACACCACTGCTCGCGGTGTTTGCCCTTTGGATTCGCGCGCATGAACAGATAATCCGCCCATTGCTCATCGGACAACGCATCCGGATCGGTGGGCCGCACGATGTGCGCCTCACCGCCGTAGCTGAATTCGGATTGATCTCGCGGACCGCACCAGGGACATTCAATGTGCAACATAGGGGTTAGTCCCAGGCGACATACGGATCAGTGCGCAACGCCGGCTGCGCCATGTTCATCGATCAGGGCGCCGCTGACGAAACGCTCGATATCGAACGCCGCGTTGAGCGCGTGCGGCTCATCGCGTGCCACGGTATGGGCGAATACCCAGCCGGAACCCGGCGTTGCCTTGAAACCGCCGGTACCCCAGCCGCAGTTGAAATACAGCCCGCGCACGGATGTCTTGGCAACGATCGGGCACGCATCGGGACAGGTATCGACAATTCCTCCCCACTGCCGCAGCATGCGCACACGGCTGAAAATCGGAAACAGCTCGACGATCGCCGCGAGATTGTCCTCGATGATCGAGAAACTGCCACGCTGGCCGTAACCGGTAAACGAATCGATGCCGGAGCCGATGACCAACTCGCCCTTGTCGGATTGACTCACGTAGCCGTGCACCGCGTTTGACATCACCACAGTATCCAGCACCGGCTTCAGGGGCTCAGATACCAGGGCCTGCAACGGGTGGCTTTCGATGGGCAACCGCAATCCCGCCATCTCGGCCAGCACGCTGCTGTGTCCGGCGGTGACGACCGCGATCTTCGGCGCGGCGATGAATCCGCGTTCGGTCTCCACGCCGGTGACCTTGTCGCCTTCGCGCCGGATACCGGTAACCTCGCAGTTCTGAATGATATCCACGCCACGCGCATCGGCGGCCCGTGCGAAACCCCAAGCCACCGCGTCGTGACGCGCCACACCACCGCGGGCTTGAAACGACGCCCCGAGCACCGGATAACGGCACGCGATATTGATAATCGGTATGCGCTCCTTGACCTGCGTACCGCTCAGCAGTTCGCCGTCGATGCCGTTCAAGCGATTGGCGTTCACGCGGCGCGCTATATCGCGCATGTCCTGCAGCGAATGGCCCAGGTTATAGACGCCACGCTGGCTGAACATAACGTTGTAGTTGAGGTCCTGCGACAATCCCTCCCACAGCTGCATGGATTTTTCATACAGCAGCGCGGCCTCATCCCACAGGTAATTGGAACGCACAATCGTAGTGTTACGCCCCGTATTTCCGCCGCCTATCCAGCCCTTCTCGAGCACTGCGACGTTGCTGATACCATGTTCCTTGGCAAGGTAATACGCGGTGGCGAGCCCATGACCGCCACCGCCTACCACGATCACATCGTAGCTTTTCTGCGGCGGTGGACTGCGCCATACAACCTGCCAGTTCTCGTGGTGACTGAATGCATTACGCGCCAGGCTGAAAATCGAATATTTCGTGCGTCGGCTTTGTGTCATGTCGTTTATTCCGGGAATTAAGCGCAAGCGCTCAACACTCGACGACGTTTACGGCAAGACCGCCGCGTGCCGTTTCCTTGTATTTGGTCTTCATATCCGCCCCGGTCTCACGCATGGTCTTGATCACTTTGTCCAGTGATACGAAGTGCGTCCCGTCGCCACGCAGTGCCAGGCGCGCAGCGTTTATCGCCTTCACCGCGCCCATCGCGTTACGTTCGATACACGGGACCTGTACCAATCCACCGACCGGGTCGCAGGTCAGGCCCAGGTTGTGCTCCATGCCGATTTCGGCGGCATTCTCTACCTGCTCAGGGGTGCCGCCCATTACCTCGGCAAGCGCGCCGGCCGCCATCGAACATGCCACGCCCACCTCGCCCTGGCAACCGACCTCGGCGCCGGAAATGGACGCGTTTTCCCGGTACAGAATACCGATCGCTGCCGCAGTGAGCAGAAAACTCACGATTCCATCGTCGTTCTCGGGTTGGCAGAAACGCTGGTAGTAATGTATTACGGCCGGCACGATGCCCGCCGCACCGTTGGTCGGCGCAGTGACAACACGCCCGCCCGCCGCATTCTCTTCGTTGACGGCTAACGCGTAGAGATTTACCCAGTCCATCGCCACCATCGGGTCGCTGCCCTCAGCGTCGTCCGACCGCAGCTGTCGGTAAAGACCGGCAGCCCGCCGCTTGACCCGCATACCGCCTGGCAACACACCCTCACGCTGACACCCGCGCCGCACGCAGGACTGCATAGTCTTCCAGATATTCAACAGTTTCGCACGGATCTGCGCCTCGGTTCGCCAGGCCGTTTCATTCGCCAACATCAAGCGACTGATGGATAGGCCCGTCGCCTGGCACTGCTCGAGCAGTTCGGCACCAGTGAGGAACGGATGAGGCAACTGCACCGTGTCCGCGACAAACTGGTCGTTGCCCAATTCGTCCTGCGTGACCACGAACCCGCCACCGATCGAATAGTACTTCTTGCGGTGAAGCTTCTCGCCGGCGCTGGCAAAGGCCGTCAAGCGCATACCGTTCGCGTGGAACGGCAGGCTCAGGCGGCGATGAAAGATGAGATCGCGGACCTCGTCGAACGCCATCGGGATACTGCCGAGCAGGGCAACCTGTTTTGCGTCGCGTATCCGCTGCAGCCGCTCGGGCACGCTGTCCGGCTCGACACGCTCCGGGATTTCGCCCTCCAGTCCCAGCAGCACCGCCTTGTCGCTGCCATGCCCTTTGCCGGTAGCCCCGAGCGAACCGTACAACTCGACCTTGATCCGTCGCACGGTCTGCAGCAAGCCATTGTCGCGTAACCCGTGCGCAAACATCAGAGCCGCGCGCATCGGCCCCACGGTATGCGAACTCGACGGCCCGATACCGATTTTGAACAAATCGAATACGCTGACCGCCATCGTTACGCCTGCGCCGCGCGGATGCTTAACTCGTGATTAACCGGCGTACACGGGGTATCTGGCGCACAGCGCCAATACCTGGTCCCGCACCTGCGTAATCGTCTGTTCGTTGTCCAGATCGTCCATCACGTCGCACATCCACGCGGTGACTTGACGGATTTCCGGCTCTTTGAATCCGCGCGTGGTCACGGCCGGGGTGCCGACGCGGATACCACTGGTGACGAACGGGGACTGCGGGTCGTTGGGCACCGAATTTTTGTTCACGGTGATATTCGCTCTGCCCAGCGCGGCATCAGCAGCCTTGCCGGTGATGCCTTTCTCGATCAGGCTCACCAGCATCAGATGATTGTCGGTGCCACCGGAAACCACTTCGTACCCGCGGGTTTGAAAAACCTCCGCCATGATGCGGGCGTTTACCACCACCTGCGCCTGATAGTCCTTGAACGCCGGTTCCAGCGCCTCCTTGAACGCCACCGCCTTGGCCGCGATGACATGCATCAGCGGGCCGCCCTGGGTGCCCGGAAATACCAGGGAATTGAATTTCTTTTCCAGCGCCTCGTTGCTGCGTGACAGAATCAACCCACCGCGCGGACCGCGCAGCGTTTTGTGCGTGGTACTGGTTACCACGTCAGCGAAAGGTACCGGGTTGGGGTAATGGCCGGTCGCCACCAGCCCGGCCACATGGGCCATGTCCACCAGCAACCGGGCACCTACGCCATCGGCGATCTCGCGAAACCGTTGCCAGTCGATCACGCGCGAATACGCGGAAAATCCGGCCACGATCATCTTCGGCCGATGTTGGTCGGCCAGCGCGGCGACCTCGCCATAGTCGATTTCTCCACGCGCGTCGATACCGTACTGTTCGGCGTGATAAAGCTTGCCGGAGAAGTTGACCTTCGCCCCGTGGGTGAGATGGCCGCCGTGCGCAAGGCTCATGCCGAGCACTGTTTCGCCTGGCTCCATGAGCGCCATGTAAACCGCCGCGTTGGCCTGCGAGCCTGAGTGTGGCTGCACATTCGCATAATCGGCGCCGAACAGTTGTTTCGCGCGATCTATCGCCAGCTGCTCGACGACGTCCACGTGCTCACAGCCGCCGTAGTAGCGCTTCGCCGGATACCCTTCGGCGTATTTGTTGGTCATCACGCCGCCCTGAGCCTCCATCACACGCGCGCTGGTGTAATTCTCCGAGGCGATCAGCTCGATATGTTCCTCCTGGCGGCGCTCCTCTGCCGCGATGGCGGCGGCGACGTCCTCGTCGTAACCGGCAATGCGATCGCTTTTGTTAAACATCGAAACTCCTGATAGTTGTCACCGGCAAAGGCAGGATTGCCGTCGGGCACGGCATTCGACCTGTTGCGCAGAGTACACTTTGAGAATGCAGCGCGCTTTACCCCATTTGCAGGGGATCGCGCATCATCGGCGGGCAACCCGACATGTGGCTTGCTTGCTCACGACGCGGAGTTAGCTGCAGGCGACGAGGCCGTGACAAAGCGTCCGGCCCCTAAAGTGCTCAAAATATCGACCCGCCCAAAGCAAAACGGCGGGCCTTTCAAGGGCACGCCGTTTCCAACGAATGTGGATGAATATTCCGGGGTCAGTTACGCAGCGGCAGAAAGCGCGATAACTTGCCGTCCAGCTGCAGCATACTGTCCTGCGCCACCAGTTCGTCACGCAACTTGGCCGACACGATGCGTTTCAGCGCGCCGCCGGGTTCGTTCAGGCGCGAGGTCAGACGTACCTGCACGGCCAACGTTTGTGTATGCCAGAGAGTTTCGGTCAAACTTTCAAGTTCCCGGGCGACAAGCGCGGCCATTCCCGCCGCCAGCGCACGGTCGAATCCCTTGCCGCGATGCGCCGGCAGTATCTGCATGCTCTCCAGCGTGTAACGCACGCTCAACAGTGTGTCGTTGGTGCCAGGCCTGGGTAGCTGGCAGTTCCTCCCGATACACCCGATAGCCTTCATCTCGCGATGCTCATTGACTTCGATTAACGCTATGTTGATGGTTTCCACGCGCTGGGACTGATCGCCGAATTGGCGCTCGGGCTCCGTTGCACGTATCTGGTCACTGTTGTGCATGATCTGTTCCAACGCCACGCAGCGAAGGTTCATACGCTGCAGGCGATGGTGTGCCCAGCTGGTTTCATCACGCTCGGCGAAGGCCGCTTCGATGTCTTCGGGCACCAGCGCGTACTCGGGGAAGGTTCGCGCGTTGGCGGGTGTGTAGGGTGGGAACAACTCGGCGAGTTGTAGCTGCGGTCCGGTGCTGGGAAGCGGATTTACGGTGTGCCGGCGCGCACCTAGCCGATTTGGTTCTGCTGTCATGATTTGAGCCCTTACTCCCTCTGCGATCGTCAGTGCAATCGCGACCACTTACATTGGCAGTCATTGTTGTGTGTCGTGCGACGCTTTGATGTGGTGCGTTTCACAAACTTGTCAGATTGGTGGATCTTGCAGTCAAATACCCGCAGGTCAGGGCAGTGGATACCGGTCAAAATGCGGAAAAGCGCGATTGTGCTGGCGAACGGCTGCTACCGCAGCAGCAACGGAAAACCGGCGCACGGGCTGGTGCGCGGCAGCGAGCGGTTTGCGATTCAATGCGTGGTCGACCCGGACAGCGCTGGTGGCGATGCCGGCACGTTGCTTGACGGGCTGCAGCGCAACATCCCGATTGTAAACAATCTCGACGAAGCGCTGGCATGCGCGCGCGCACCGCCACAGGTATGCATCGTCGGGGTGGCCACGCACGGAGGGCGACTCACCGAGGAACTGCGTGCCCTGCTGCTCGACGCGGCACGGCGCGGTCTCTCGCTGGTCAACGGGCTGCACGATCTGCTCAGCGAAGACGCGGAAATCAGCGCCGCGGCGCGGGCCAGCGACACGGAAATTGTTGATGTACGCAAACCGGTGCCGCGCAGCCAATTGCGATTCTGGGAAGGTGAGGTCACACAAATCACCGCGTCGCGCATTGCGGTTCTTGGAACCGACTGCGCGGTGGGCAAGCGCACCACGGCACGCATGCTGGTGAACGCGTTGAACACCGACGGAATCAGCAGCGAGATGATCTATACCGGGCAGACCGGCTGGATGCAGGGCGCGCGTTTCGGTTTCGTACTGGACTCCACCGCCAACGACTATGTGAGCGGCGAACTGGAACAAGCGTTGCTACGTTGCGCGCGCGAAAGTGACCCGCAGGTGATGGTAATCGAAGGGCAATCGGCGCTGCGCAATCCCAGCGGTCCCTGTGGCGCCGAACTGCTTTTGTCGGGTCAGCTCGCCGGCGTCATCCTGCAGCACGCCCCGGACAGAACTTATTTTGAGGGTCACGAAGACCTCGGCTTGCGCATCCCGTCCCTGCGTAGCGAAATCGAGCTGATCGCCATGTACGGCGTCGCAACTGTCGCTGTCGCGCTGAACGGCGGGGCAATGGACCGCGAAGCACTGGCCCGCAGACAGGCGGAATACGCCGACGAGCTGCAGATACCGGTGGTCTGCCCACTGCTGGACGGGATGAACGAACTGGTCGATGCGGTGCGGCCACTGCTGCCACGTCCGGAACACCGTTAAAGGACGCGCTGCCGGCACGACTGGTGAGAATCCCGGCCAGCATGCAGACTAGCCTTGGGTTTCTCTGACATAATTGCCCAAGCGTGCGAAATATTGC
Organism: Gammaproteobacteria bacterium; assembly: GCA_029861595.1. Taxonomy (GTDB): domain Bacteria; phylum Pseudomonadota; class Gammaproteobacteria; order JAHELT01; family JAHELT01; genus JAHELT01. Next base: position 9,848 of record JAOTYY010000048.1, on the reverse strand, counting down.
GCAACGGTCTCGAACAGGACGCCACAAGCCTGGGAGCGGCTCGCATCGACAGAAAGTCTACAAATCTGCTGGAAATTCGCGACCTGCACGTGGAATTCCGTTTTCACGGCGGCCGGCTGGAAGCCGTGCGCGGGATATCGTGCGAGATTCCTGCAGGCGCAACCACAGCGTTGGTCGGCGAATCGGGTTCCGGCAAGTCGGTCACTGCACAAGCCGTCATGGGCATTCTGCCCGACATCGCGCAGATTACCCGGGGACAGATCCTGCTCAACACGCCGGGGAGCGACGGACCGGTGGACATTGCCCGGTTGCCACCGGACAGTAGCGCGATGCGCGCCATCCGCGGAGGGCAGATATCGATGATTTTTCAGGAGCCGATGGTGTCGCTGTCGCCCCTGCACACGATTGGCGACCAGGTGAGCGAAGCGCTGTTCCTGCACCGCAAAGTTGCCCGGGCGGAAGGCCTGGCATTGAGCGAAGATATGTTGCGCATGGTCGGATTCCCCGACCCCGCGCGCGCGATGAAGACCTACCCGTTCGAGTTGTCCGGAGGCCTGCGCCAACGCGCCATGATCGCCATGGCACTGGTGTGCCGACCGGCTTTGCTGATCGCGGACGAGCCCACCACGGCATTGGACGTAACCATCCAGGCGCAAATCTTGCAGCTTATCCGGGAACTGCAGCAGGAGCTGCAAATGGCGGTGTTGATAATCACCCACGACCTCGGTGTGGTCGCCAACGTGGCCGACCACGTGGCGGTCATGTATCACGGCGAAATCATGGAAAGCGGTTCGCCCGAGCACATTTTCCGCGATCCTGGCCATACCTACCTGCGCGCGCTGCACCGGGCGATTCCGCATTTCGACATGAAGCCAGGCGAGCGGCTGCAACCGGTACGCGAAGTGGGTCACGAGATCGGGCCGTTGCTGGCGCATCACGATGTGACCAGTAACGAAGACGCACGCGGGCAACCCCATTTGCGTATCAGCAACGTAGACAAGACTTTCACGTTGCGTAAAAGCGGTTGGCTGCACACTGAACTGGAGGAGGTCCGCGCACTCAATGACGTCAGCCTCTCGATCAAACGTGGCGAGAGTTTTGGCCTGGTCGGCGAAAGCGGTTGCGGGAAAACCACGCTGAGTAAAGTGCTTATGCGTGCGATTGCCCCGGATTCCGGTTCGGTGGTTTATTACGAAGGGCGCGAGCAGATCGATCTGCTGGGACTGCAAGGCGAACAACTGCAGGCTTTCCGCCGTAAGATGCAGATAATTTTCCAGGATCCGTTCAGCTCGCTGAGCCCGCGCATGACCGTGTTCGATATCCTCACGGAGCCGCTGATCATTCACCGGCTGGGTAATCAGAGCGGGCAGCGCGAACTGGCGCAACAACTGATGCAGCTGGTGGGGTTGGATCCGCGCTTTCTGGGGCGTTATCCGCACAGTTTTTCCGGCGGGCAACGGCAGCGCATCGGTATCGCCCGCGCACTAGCCCTGAAGCCCGAATTGTTGATTTGCGATGAACCCGTATCAGCGTTGGACGTTTCGATTCAGGCGCAGGTACTCAACCTGTTGAAGGATCTGCAGAACGAACTGGAGCTAACGTACTTGTTTATTTCTCACAATCTGGCGGTGGTCGACTACATCGCCGACCGCATTGGCGTGATGTGTAAAGGGCGGCTGGTCGAGATAGCACCGCGCGAGACTTTGTTCGCCAATCCGACCCACCCGTACACACAGGCGTTGCTGAGCGCCGTGCCGTTCCCCGATCTGGATCGACCGCTCGATTTTAACGCGGTGATAGCCGGCAAGGCCTCGGAACCCGAAGCCTGGCCGAAACCCTACACGCTCTCGGCGACAGATCACGGAGAGCTGCGCGAAACCCAAGCCGAACACCTGGTGCGGGTATCCAGCGCTGAGGCGCGGGCGGTTGCCGCATGAAACCACTACGTAATTACGCCCTCACGGCGGCGCTCGCCCTGGCGAGCACAGGCCCGGCTACCGGCAACGAAATCCCGTATCTGGCAGACACGGTCGCCAGTGGCGCGTTGCCGCCGCTCAGTGAACGTTTACCCAGCCAGCCACGGCGCCTGCAATTTTCCGAGTGGCAGGAGCCCGGGAAACACGGCGGACAACTGCGAATGTTGATGGCCAAGGCCAAGGACACCCGGCAACTCGCCGTCTACGGCTACGCGCGCCTGCTGGTTTACGACAAGGACTTCAATCTGGTACCCGACATTCTGGCTGACGTGACCGTCGAGGAGAACCGGCGTTTCACGCTGCACCTGCGCGCGGGCCACAAATGGTCCGACGGCGCACCGTTCACCGCCGAAGATTTCCGTTATTTCTGGGAGGACATTGCGAACAACCCTGATCTTTCGCCGTTCGGCGTATCCAGGACGCTGCTGGTCGGCGGCGAACCGCCTGTGGTCGAATTCCCGGATGAAGTCACCGTACGCTATACCTGGAAGAAACCCAATCCACATTTCCTTTCCAGCCTGGCGGGTGCCCGACCATTGTATCTCTACCGCCCGGCGCACTACCTGAAGAAGTTTCACGCGCTGCACGCGGACTCAAAGGCTCTGGCCGCGCGTGTCAGCAAAGCCAAGGCACGTGACTGGGTGAGCCTGCATACGCGCCAAGGTCATTTGTACAAGTTCAACAACCCGGATCTGCCGTCGCTGCAACCCTGGTACAACACCACCAGGGCTCCCGCGGAGCGGTTCGTGTTCAAACGCAATCCGTTTTTTCACCGCGTCGATCCCAAAGGGCAACAGTTGCCGTATATAGACGAGGTGCTCGTCAACATCGCGTCCACGGGCCTGATACCGGCGAAGACCGGTGCCGGCGATTCGGACCTGCAGGCCAGGTACCTGCGCCTGGACAACTACACCTTCCTGAAAGCCGGGGAACAGAAGAACGATTTCGATGTGCGCCTGTGGCAAACGGCCAAGGGTTCGCAGATTGCGCTGTATCCCAATCTGAATGCACAGGATCCTCAATGGCGTGAACTGATGCGCAACGTTCAATTCCGCCGCGCCCTGTCGCTGGCCATTGATCGGCACGAAATCAATCAGGTGGTCTATCTCGGTCTGGTGATCGAAGGCAACAACACCGCACTCGAGCAAAGCCCATTGTACCGTCAGGAATATCTGAAAAACTGGGCTGAATTCGATCTGGAACACGCTAACCGGCTGCTCGACGAGCTGGGTCTGACGCAGCGCAACGAAAAGAACCTGCGTCTGCTCCCGGACGGCCGTCCCATGGAGATTCTCGTGCACACTGCCGGTGAAAACACCGAAGAAACCGATGTGCTGGAACTCATTCACGACAGCTGGTTGAAGATTGGTGTGAAACTCTACTCCAAACCTTCGCAGCGCGAAGTGTTTCGCAACCGGGTGTTTTCAGGCGAAGCCCTCATGTCGGTATGGGCGGGTTTCGATAACGGTGTGCCGACCGCGGAAATGAGCCCGACGGAACTCGCCCCTACCGGGCAGGACCAGTTGCAGTGGCCGCAATGGGGTCAATATTTCGAAACTAAAGGTCAAAAAGGTGAAGCGCCGGACATGGCGCCAGCGCAGCGCTTGCTGGCACTGAACAGCGCATGGGAGGAAGCGACGGACGCGTCGGCTCGCGAGAAGATCTGGCACGAAATGCTCGGCATTCATGCCGACGAGATTTTCTCCATCGGGCTGGTGTGTGGTGTTCTCCAGCCTGTCGTCGTAAATAAACACTTACGCAACGTGCCGACCGACGGTATCTACAACTGGAACCCCGGCGCTTTTTTTGGCATTTATCAACCTGACACTTTCTGGTTTACCGAAGCGCGCCGGTAACCGGCACAATAAAACAAAAATCGATCACTATGTTGCGCTACGTTTTGCAGCGTCTGCTGATGATGATCCCCACGCTGCTGGTCATCAGCGCGCTGGTTTTCGTGATTATCCAGCTGCCGCCTGGCGATTACCTGGAAAGTCACATTGCCGAGCTGGAAAGCCAGGGCGAGTCGGTGGATCACGAAAAGATCGCCTTCCTGCGCCACCACTACGGCCTCGACAAACCGGTTTATCAGCAGTACTTCTACTGGTTGATCGGAATGCTGCAAGGCGACTTCGGCTACTCCTTCGAGTACGATCTTCCGGTCACGGAGGTGGTCGGTGATCGGCTGATCCTTACTGTGCTGGTGTCCGTGTTCACCATCATTTTTACCTGGCTCATCGCCTTCCCCATCGGAATCTATTCAGCCACGCATCAATACAGCTGGGGCGACTACGGACTGACGTTGTTGGGATTCATCGGGCTGGCAACGCCCAATTTTTTGCTCGCGCTGGTGATGCTTTACCTGGCCAACATCTGGTTCGGCACGTCGATCGGTGGATTGATGGACCCACAATACATCGACCAGCCCTGGAGTTGGGACAAGTTCGTGTCGGTACTGGAACACTTGTGGATTCCGGTAGTCGTCATCGGCACGTCGGGAACCGCCGGCATGATTCGGCGGCTGCGCGCGAATCTGCTTGATGAGTTACAAAAGCAGTATGTCGTGACCGGCCGCGCGAAGGGTTTGCCGCCGTTCAAGTTGTTGACAAAATACCCATTGCGCATGGCATTGAATTTTTTCATCGCCGATATAGGCAGCATTCTGCCAACTGTTATTTCCGGCGCCGAAGTCACGGCGGTTGTGCTGTCTCTGCCGACCACCGGCCCGATGTTGCTGGGTGCCCTGCAAAGTCAGGACATGTATCTTGCCGGGTCGTTCCTGATGTTTCTGGCAACACTTACGGTGATCGGCGTACTGATATCCGACCTGGCGCTGGCTGCGCTCGATCCCCGCATCCGCCTGCAAAGCGGTAACTCATGAACGAGCAAGGAAAGCCGGGGGCGGTAGGCGCTCACTACGTATCGGATGCACCGTTCGATCCGCGATCGATCGAGGCACTGTCGCCTGATCAGGAACGCTACTACCTCGCATCGCAATGGCGCCTGATGTGGTGGAAGCTCAAGCGTCATCGGCTCGCGGTGATTTGTGCATTCGTTCTCCTCACCATGTACGCGAGCACGCTGTTCAGTGAATTTCTTGCGCCGTATAACCTGCATACGCGCAAATCCAGTTTTATTTACGCACCACCCCAGCGAATGCATGTTTTCCATGACGGTGAGTTTGTCGGACCTTTCGTTTACGGATTCGACTCTCGTCTCAACATGGAGAATTTTCAGCGCGTCTATACGGACAATACCAATAAAGTGCAGAAGCTCAGGTTTTTCTGCCGCGGCGACGGGTACAAATTCTGGGGTCTTTTCGAGTCCGACGTGCATCTCGTCTGCCCTGCCGAAAGCGGCACCCTGTTTCTGCTCGGTACTGATCGGCTGGGGCGCGACATGCTGTCGCGAATCATCTACGGCACGCGAATTTCGCTGACCATTGGGTTGATCGGAATCATAATAAGCTTTGCAATGGGGCTCGTTATCGGCGGTCTGGCAGGATACTACGGCGGCATCGTTGATCATGTCGTGCAGCGCGTCATCGAAATACTCCGATCGTTTCCGGAACTGCCCCTGTGGATGGCGCTGTCGGCCGTGCTGCCCGTGAATTGGAGCCCCGTGCTGGTGTTTTTTGGCATAACGGTTATCCTGGCTATGCTCGACTGGACCGGGCTGGCGAGAGCGGTGCGTTCAAAACTGCTGGCGTTACGCGAAGAGGACTACTGTGTTGCCGCACAGTTGATGGGTGCCAAACCGCGGCGCATAATTGCGCGCCATCTGCTGCCGGGATTCTTCAGTCATCTGGTCGCTACCGCGACGCTGTCGATTCCCAGCATGATCCTCGGCGAAACCGCCCTGAGTTTTCTGGGACTGGGATTGCGCCCACCGGTTACCAGCTGGGGGGTACTGCTCAACGAAGCACAAAACATCAGCGTCGTGGCACTGTACCCTTGGTTGATGTTGCCGGTGGCACCAGTGATCGTGGTGATCCTGGCATTCAACTTCTTCGGCGACGGCCTGCGGGATGCGGCCGATCCCTACAAGTAGCCGTAATGACCGTTACCGTGGCGCAATATAGCAATGTGGGTTAGCTTTATGTGTTGCATGCGGAGATTCTCACAGCGTCTCCGCCCTGCTAACCGAACTGCAGCGAAATGCAATAAGCAAACTACGAGCTACCTTTAACAAAGCAGTCGTTGATGGCAGATGCTACACCGCTGACTACCAAACCCGTCCTGGTGGTGGACGATCAAAGTACTGCGCGCGCGATCTTACGCGAGATGCTTCAGTCGCTTGGTTATGAGGTCGTCGAGGCATCCAGCGCCGAAACAGCAATCGAGTACATCGAAAACCAGAAATTCTGTCTGGTGACCCTGGATATCATCCTGCCTCGATCGTCGGGGTTGGAGGTGTTGCGCTTCGCACGCAGCCGTTATAACTACGGTGAACTCCCGGTCATAGTCGTATCGATAAAAGACCAGTCCGAGGACATAGTAGAAGCATTAACCCTGGGTGCGAACGACTATGTCACCAAGCCGATTAATCATGAAGTGCTGAGCGCGAGAATTCGCACTCATCTCTCGCAGTGGCACAGCAAGCAGGAACTGCAGCGCGCCCGCGAAGATCTGGAAACGCGGGTAGCAGCCCGCACCGTTGATCTGGAACTGGCGAATCGTGCGTTGCGCAGTGAGGTCGAGGAGCGCCGCAACGCCGAACAGGTGTTGCGAAAGTACGAACAAATGATCAATTCGGCTTCCGACATGCTTACGTTTATGGATACGGCATACCATCATGTCGCAGTAAACCGGACGTTTCTGCAAACCCTGGGACTGACACCGGACGAGGTGGTCGATAAAGACATGGCGGACCTGTTCGGCAAACAGTTCTTCGACTCCGAACTGAAGCCCAAAGTCGATCTGAGTTTGAACGGCGCCACTGTCGCTGCTCAGCTGGAGATCCAACTGCCCGCCAAAGGCAAGCGGCACGTGGATCTGCGTTTCGACCCACACCGGGGTGAAGACGGAAAAGTCACGGGCGTCGTGGTCATCGCAAGAGACGTGACGGAAAAACAACAAGCCGAAAACGCCCTGCATGCTCTTGCGAAAATCGCCGTACACAAAGACACCCGGGCTTTTTTCGAGACCTGCATACTGTCACTGGTGAAGACGTATGCGGTCGAATACGCTTATGTCTCGGTTTTCGGGGAATCCGAAGACGAGCTGCAAACGCTGGCAATATGGAATGGCGATCGCTTCGTCGAGAACTTCAGTTATGAGTTGCCGGACACCCCGTGCGCGGATGTGCTGCGTAACAAATCACTATTCGTCGAACGCAACGTTACTGACACGTACCCGGGGTTCGCGACTTTTCAGGACTGGCAGATCGAAAGTTATTTCGGTCATGTGATGCAATCGCAGGTGGGCAAACCGCTGGGGGTGGTTGCGGTTGTGCACTCCAAACCGATAAGAGTCAACGCCTGGACCAGATCGATCCTGGAAACATTCGCCGGACGAATCGCGCTTGAATTGGAGCGCAGTCGCGCATTGCAGGCAAGCGAACGCTCGCTGTCACTGCATCGCGCCACACTGGAAAGCACCGGCAGCGGCATTCTGGTGATTGACAACGAACACAAAATTTTGAGTTTCAACCAGCAGTTCCTCGACATGTGGCAAATTAGCCAGGATCACATCGCCAGCTTGATGGACAATCACCGCGATGCGCTTGGCTTCATGGCGGAGCAATTGGTCAATGCGCAAGCGTTTCTGGAATCCGCCAGCGAGACCGACCTGCAAGCGAACAATACCAGCCAGGACCTGCTCTGCTTCAAGGACGGTCGTATTTTCGAACGCCAGACCAAACCGTACCGCCTGGCCGGCAATACGGTGGGACGGGTAGTGAATTTCCTGGATATCACAGAACGCGTACATGCGGAACGGCAATTGGAGGATTATCGTAACAATCTGGAGGAATTGGTAAGCTTGAGAACTGCGGAGCTGGAAGCAGTCAACAATGAAATCGCTTCGTTCAGCTACTCCGTATCTCACGACTTGCGAGCGCCGTTACGCTCCATCGACGGCTTCAGCAAATTGATGCTAGAAGACTATGGCAGCAAACTCGATGACAACGCACGCGTGTATTTGACGCGTATTCGCAACGCCAGCCAGCGCATGGGGGAGTTGATAGACGATGTGTTGCTGTTGTCTCGCCTGTCGCGCCGGGAATTGTCGTTTCAGGAATTGAACCTCGCGGGAATCGCCGAGGAAATTTTCAGAAAGCTCGACGACTCGGAACCGGAGCGCGGCGCGGAACTGGTGGTACCACGGCAGTTGCCGGCAAAGGGCGATCCTCATCTGCTGCGAATCCTGCTGGAAAATCTGCTGGGCAACGCCTGGAAGTACTCGCGCAAGCAGAACTCGGTCCGCATCGAACTCAATGCACAACACGACGACAACGGTCAGCTGATTTATTTCGTACGCGACAACGGCGTCGGTTTTGATATGAAATACGTGGAAAAGCTCTTCCAGCCGTTCCAGAGACTGCATTCGGCCGCCGAGTTTGAAGGCACGGGAATCGGCCTCGCCACAGTCGCGCAGATAGTGCGCCGTCACAGCGGCGAGGTGTGGGCGGAAAGTGAGCTCTACGCCGGCGCCACGTTTTACTTCACACTGAAGAGCCGTCACGCCGGTAACTGAAGCCGGGGCAGCACAACAAAGGCGCAGAAAACATGACGCGTATGACCGGAGGACAGGCGGTTGCGGCCGCACTGAAGGCAGAAGGGATCGAGCACGTATTCGGCATTGTCGGGACGCACAACAGCCCGCTGTTCGATGGCGCATACAAAGACAACTCGCTGAGGGTCATCACGGTTCGGCACGAACAGGGGGCGACCCTGATGGCCACGGGCTACGCGCGTGCTTCCGGTCGAATCGCCGCGAGTTTCGTGGTTCCGGGACCCGGCCTCACCAACGCGCTGACCGGCATGGGCATGGCGTATTCGGAGTCCGCACCGATGCTGGTATTTGGTGGGCAGAACATGCTGGCGCAACTGGAGCGAGAAGGCGGGCATTTCCATGAACTGAACGATTCTCTCAATGTGGCCGCATCAGTGTGCGGATACACCACGCGGGTATCTACGCCCGAACATATTCCCGGGGTAGTGCGCGAGGCGGTACGTTCGATGCGCACGCAGCGGCCGCGACCCGCCTATATCGAGGTGCCACTCGACGTGCAGAACGGTCAGGCCGAGCTGGTACTGACACCACCGCCGGACGATGGCTCGCCCGGGGGCAATCCCGAATCCATTGCCCGCGCCGCCGAAGCACTGCGATCCGCCAAGCGCCCGTTCATATTCGCAGGCGGTGGTGCAGACAATCCCGACGCTGAGCCGCACCTGGCAAACCTTGCCGAACGCCTCGGGGCACCCGTCGTGACCAGTGTGTTCGGCCGCGGTGCAATTTCCGACCGCCATCCGCTGGCACTGGGCGATGGATGGGGCAGGTTCGATCTTTACGATGACCTGCTCGAACGAGCCGATCTGGTCCTTGTGGTGGGTTCACGCATCGACGTCGTATCGGATGCCAATATGGGAGCACGCTTTCCTCGGCGTATCGTGCAAATCGACATTGATCCGTTGATTGTCGGCCAGCGCCAGCCGATCGAGGTGGGCATCGTCGGCGATGCGGCACTGGTACTCGCGGCGCTGGTCCAGGCACTTGGCGCGGATGGGAAAACGCGTTGCTGGTGCGACGTCGACGGATTTCGCCGCGACAAGCATGCAGCGCTCGAGTCCAAGTGCGGGCCCGTCCTGCCCTTGATCCAGAGCCTGCGCGCGGCGGTTCCAGATGACACGATTTTTGTCGACGACCTGAC
>JAOTYY010000254.1 GCA_029861595.1 Gammaproteobacteria bacterium | reverse complement strand
GTCGCAGCAATTGGCGTTTGCAGACTTTCGTCCAGCATCAGGGTCGGCACGTCGACGATGTTGAACGTGCGAGTTCCCGTGGGGATCAGGTCGGGACGTTGCAGGCGCGCGGTGGTTTTCGGGGTGGAAATCCCCGACTTGGCTATCACGCCGGCACCGCGTTTGCCGAAGTTGCCGCTCAGCGCCTGCAGCGCAATCGCCGCGCGCAGCGCAGACCCGCCGCAGCGCCCCCGTTCGATGCCGTTGCCCAGCGAGACCGCGACGCAATCGGCTTGCGAGTACCACGACACCAGACTGTCGAATTGCGCACCGTCGATGCGGCAAATCTCGGCAACGTCCGCGCGCGAGTAGTTTCTGGCACTGGCCATGAATTCGTCGAACCCCGCCACCCAGCGTTCGATGAACGCATCATCCAACACGCCGCACCGTTCCATTTCCGCCGCCACCGCCAACGCGAGCACCACGTCGGTGCCCGGGTAGGGCTGCAGAAACAAATCCGCCTGTTCGGCGATACGGGTGCGTTTCGGGTCGATGACGACCAGGCGCGCGCCGTTGTCACGCGCTGTCTTGATGGCGCGCGCCAGGTGCAGATTCGACACGGTGACGTTGTTACCCCACACCACGATTAAATCCGCGTGCTGACACTGCTCCGGCGGCATGCCGGGCGCGTTACCGAAAATGCTGGTATAGGCGCTACCGCGCACCGCACCGCACAATGGTCCGCGGTCCAGCAGCGTGGCGCCCAGGCGGTGGAAGAAACGGCGGTCCATCGAGCCCACTGCCAGTTCGCCATGTGGCCCAGCGTAGTTGAAAGGCACCACCGACTGCGGTCCGAAGCGCTCGATCGCCCGTGACAACCCAGCGTGAATCGTGTCGATAGCAGCATCCCACGAAACAGGTTCGAACGCATCGCCGCCACGCGGTCCCACGCGCCGCAGCGGCTGGCGCAGGCGGTTTCCACCGTGCACGAACTCGGGATAGGACCGCGCCACTTTGCTGCACACGGCTGCCGCGGTGTAGGGATTGGCATCGGAGCCGCGCACCTCGATCACCTCGTCGCCCTGAGTTGTCACCTGCAAGCTGCAGGTGTCGGGGCAATCCAGCGGGCACACGCTTGGTCTGGAAACGGGATTCGCTACTGTCATCGTCAGCGTTCGTTCAGGTGATGTGGCTCATTTGTTCACAGCGCGCACAGTATACTCAATTGGCGCAGCGACAGACCGGCCACCCGCCGCCCACGATCTAAGACACGCGCGACCGGGCTGCTCGAGTTCGCCGCCGCACGCTTCGGCTGACAACGCAGACGGCGGAAGCGATCTGGCCGCCAGGCCACCCCTGACTGGTCGGCCCACGAGAAGTCCTTGCTCGCATTCACGCTTGACCGGGTACGCATCGGCGGCGCAAGATCATACGATATCGCGCCGACACACATGGCTGCACCTGGGGTCACGATGACAAATATCGATTTTCGCTCGCTGCTGAAAGAAGAGACATCGCTGCGCTGGGGATTTCTCGATCAGGAATCCGAGGCATGCGCCGTCGTCACCACGCGCATGGAACTTCTGTATCTCAATTTCGCCTGCCAGTCACTGGTACCGGTCGACTGGTTCTCGCGGCGTTGCTTCGAAGTCCTCCCCCACGAGGACGCTCTTTGTGCGCTGGATTGTCCAACGATTCATGCGGTGCAGACGGCGGAAGAAATTACCGTTTGCGAAGAGACCCTGCGGTTTGACGACGGCCGCGCTGCTACACTGGGCACTGCCGTGATTCCGTTGCGAAAATCGGATGACCGGGCCAAAGCGGTGCTGTTGTTTCGCACTAGAGATCCTGCTAGCGATACCGACGTGTTCACGTCTCAGTTGCTGAGCGACGCGCACGATTTACGCGACCGCATCTCGGGTTGATTCGTCGATACCAGGGGAGACGTGTATACTTTCGTGGACAATAACTAAATCTACCCTCAGGGAATGGAGCGGTAGACGGCCATAACAAGGGGCACCGCGTTCCGTACATCGCCAAGAAGAACCGCTGGTAAAGCGGTCACCCGTCCGCTGCGAATGATCTGCTCGCCATGCCTGCCCGTTTCGGTTCTATAACCTCTGTCAACCGTGCGGCGATAGCGTCGCTCGTCGTGCTGTTGTCCGCCGCGCTCGCCTTCCTGGCATCGCACTACATGACACCGGTGCGTGTCGTCGAGAACCGCATGCTGGACGCGCGTCTTGCCCTGCTCGCCATTCCCCGACCACAGTCAGCGAACATCGTCGTCATTACGATTACCGATGAAACACTGGTGCGGCTGCCATACCGATCGCCTCTCGACCGGGCGCTGCTCAGCGATCTGCTCGAGACCCTGCAGGAAAAAGGCGTCGCCGCGATCGGTCTGGACGTGCTCTTCGATCGCCCCACTGAGCGGCAGAAGGATGCCCGTCTGTACGACACGTTGCGCGAGTTGCGCATACCGATCGTGGCAGCGGCGTTGTCCGAGAGGGACGGATTAACCCCCGGTCAGGCGGCATACTCGCGCGCGTTTCTGGAAGGGATTGAGCGTGGTCTGGCGGTGGTGTACCGCGACGGATTGGACGATACCGTTCGCGAGCAGTTGCTGCTGCGCCGTGAAGACGGTGAAGAGATGCTTGGTTTCGCGGCTGCGATCAGTCACACGGTAGGTGTTCAGCCGCCTCGGCAAACACGCTTACTCATCGACTATCGTGCGGGACCTGACATGAGTGTCCCGGCCTTCGCCGTCTACCCGGCGCACACCGTGGCCGCCCAACCCGCAGAACAGCTAGCCGGGCGTATCGCGTTGATCGGCTCTGACTTCCGACTTTCCGAGCGTCACCGTACGCCCTTCGCCGCCGTGCCCGGTCATGCGCAGCGTTACATGCCCGGCGTGCTCATCGAAGCCCATGCCTTGTCGCAAATCCTCGAAGGCCGCACACTGAGAACGACGAGTGCCGGGACGACGTATCTGCTGCTGCTGATCGCGGCGTCTCTGGGCTTGCTGGTGGCAACTCTGCGTATCGGGCATACCGGTAAAGTCGTGCTGGCGCTCGGTGTAATACCGATCGCCTGGATCGCGGCATTCGCTCTGTATGTCTACGGCGGACCGCTGATGCCGCTGATCGCACCAACCATTGCTTTTCTGCTGGCGGCGATCGCCAGCTTCACCTGGCAATGGCGCGACGAGAACCTGCGGCGTCAAGGTATCCATCGCGCGTTCGGCCGGTTTCTGGCACCCACGGTCGTCGATCAACTGATGCAGGAACCGGAACGGCTGGAGTTCAGCGGCGAGAGCCGTGAGCTTACGTTCCTGTTTACCGACATTCAGGATTTCACCGCGTTAACCGAGCAGATAGCACCTGACGCCCTGGTGAAACTCGTCAATGCATACCTTGACGAAGCGTGCGGTATCGTAGTGGAGCACGGGGGCACCATCGACAAAATCGTCGGCGACGCGCTGCATGTAATGTTCAATGCACCGCTGCAACAGCCGGATCACGCACAACGCGCCGTGGATTGCGCATTGGCGCTGGATAAGTGGGCACAGGACTTTTCCGCGCGCCAGGCGCAGCAAGGCCTGCCGCTGGGTGTCACGCGAATCGGCGTAAATACCGGTATGACCGTGGTTGGGAACTTCGGTGGCGCTCGCCGTTTTGACTACACTGCCCACGGCGACGCTATCAATACGGCCGCGCGCCTGGAGAGTGTCAACCAACGACTGGGCACACGCGTATGCGTCAGTAAAACCACGGCGAGCCGCTGCACGGGGATAACGTTTCAACCGATCGCAAATCTGGTGCTGAAAGGCAAAACCGAGGGTGTAGTTGCGTATCTGCCAATTGCCGCGGATGCGGTCGATCAAGCGTTCCTCGAGGCCTACAGCACAGCTTACGCTCTGCTCGAAAATGCTTCGCCGCAGGCCGGTCCGGCATTTGAGGAGTTGCAGGCACGCTATCCGGACGACCCCATCATTGCAATGCACGCAAGGCGCCTGGCTGCCGGTCAAACCGACGCGATAATCATGGTGCGGCGCAAATAGAAATCGGATTGTCTGGTACCGATTTCCGATCCGACCGACGTGCGCAACGCCTATTCGCAGAAGTATTCAGCCGGATCCTTTTCTCGATAACGCACCTCGATCGATTCGGCCGGCTGCGGGTCCGTGCTCATTGTACATGCACGATAGGTTCTGCCATCGACGACATATTTGTAGTAGTGCCAGTACTCGAGGTTACGTTCGCGTACTTCACGGTCGAAAATGTGCTCGCCGCTCTTTAGCGTCAACTCGCCGGTCAGCGTTTCGTCGAAGTTTGCGACAACACTCGGCCAGGTGCGCTGAACGCGGCGGCGCCGCGCTTCCCCCCGCCGCGCCCGCTCGTACTCCTGCGCGTCGCGGATTGCGCGCTTCTGTCGCAGTGCGTCCAGCTCCGCCTGCTGCTGAGCCTCATCGTGCACCGTGAGTTTGACCAGCACGGTTTCGGCGAGCTCGGCTGTCGTGCCCGTGAAACCGCCGGCGCGGGGATCCTTACGCAGCGGACTTTGGGTCATGCACCGGACTGCCGGTATTGCATCTTGGTAGCGGCGATTGCCCACTATGTACAGAGCGTTTTCGGCAACCGTAACGGTGGGGTGCTCTATCAGCTCGAACAACAGCTCCCTGGCACGGGGTTCGTCACGGTCAAGCGCCCGGTGCAGCCAGCGATATAGGGGATAGGTGACAAGATCCAGCTCAAGCGCCAGTATCGTGTGCGCATGTGCGTAGAGGGTATCGTCATGGTACTCGTAGTCACCGTCTTCGGCGCCAGACCCTTCACGCATCGCCCAGCTGCCGTCAGGCGCATAGTAGACCGTTTTCCCGTCTTGATTGTCGAACAGCAGCTCGCCACTGTCATACCAGCGCCGATGCCCGGACCCGCGCTGCTCGTCTTCTTCGTAGATCAGCGTGCCTGCTTCGTTGTAACGGCGAAAAATCCGCGTGTTCGACGACTCGTCGTACAACCCGTAGCTTTCCATACGCCCCGACGCGTACCAGGTACGCACCTCGCCCACCGGCTCATCCTGTTGATAGTGGCCGTCGCTGGCACGCTCGCCGTTGGCGTGAAAGCTGACACAGCGTCCGTGACGCCGGCCGTCCTTCATCGAATGCTCCGTGAGCCGGCCCTGCGATTCTTCCCAGGCGACCCCGGTGAACGGTTTGCCCTGATGACAGGCGACCCAGTCGTCCGGGTAGTGTTCGTCGTCGACGAGATCGAGATCACCGTAGTGGACCCGCGGCGTCCCGACGAGAAACGGGGCCGTGGGCTTGCTGCCTGTAGCGCCGGGTTCTTTGCCAGCGCCCGGCATGCTT
>JAOTYY010000047.1 GCA_029861595.1 Gammaproteobacteria bacterium | reverse complement strand
GGTTTTGTCGTGGGCGATCAGCTCGTCAACAGCCGGCATATCGATGCCGTACACGTTCGGGAAACGTACCGGCGGGGCCGCCGATGCCATGTAGACTTTGCGCGCACCCGCTTCACGCGCCATTTGAATGATCTGCTCAGACGTCGTGCCGCGCACGATGGAGTCATCGACCAGCATGACATTCTTGTCACGAAACTCCAGCTCGATGGCATTCAGTTTCTGGCGCACCGATTTACGCCTGAGTTGCTGCCCAGGCATGATGAACGTGCGTCCAATATAGCGGTTTTTAATGAATCCTTCGCGATACTTGACGCCCACACTGTTTGCCAGCTCCAGCGCCGAGGTGCGACTGGAATCTGGAATCGGAATAACGACGTCGATGTCGTGTTGCGGGCGTTCTCGCATGATCTTGTCAGCCAGCTTGCGGCCCATGCGCATCCGCGATTTGTACACCGACACATTGTCGATAATCGAGTCGGGACGGGCGAAATACACATACTCGAAGATACAGGGAGCATAGGCGCGCCGTTCGGTGCATTGGCGCGAAAACATTTCCCCTTTGTGCTCCACGAACACGGCCTCACCGGGACGCACGTCCCGGTAGACATCGAAGCCCAATGCACTCAACGCGACACTTTCTGACGCGACGATGTACTCGGGGCCCATCAGTGTATCGCGCCGTCCGATAATCAATGGCCGAATCCCGTACGGATCGCGAAACGCCAACAGCCCGCGCCCGATTATCATCGCCACCACCGCGTATGCGCCACGGCAGCGTCGATGCACCTCTGTCACAGCATCGAAAACGGCATCCGCTGTCATGCTGGTAGAGTGCGTCTGCTTCTGCAATTCATGGGCGAAAGCGTTCAGCAATACCTCCGAGTCGGAGGTCGTGTTGTTATGCCGCAAATCGGCCTCGAACACACTTTTCTGCAACTCAGCCGCATTGGTCAGGTTGCCGTTGTGCGCAAGCGTGATTCCATAAGGGGAGTTGACGTAGAAAGGTTGAGCCTCGGCGGACGAAGCACAACCGGCAGTGGGGTACCGCACATGACCTATGCCCATAGTGCCCTGCAGCCTGAGCATGTGACGTGTATGGAAAACATCTCGTACCAAGCCCAGTGATTTGCGCATGAACAGCCGGCCCTTGTCGCAGGTCACGATACCGGCGGCATCCTGACCCCGATGCTGTAACAACGTCAAACCGTCGTAAAGCGTCTGATTTACGGGACCCTTACCAACGATTCCGATGACACCGCACATTCATGCACCCTCAGTTGCTTTGCCTGGCTAGAAAACGAAATTCTTTGCCACGTCCTGCGGCAGGTAGTCGCGAATCCAGACGGCCACTAGCTGGAAATTCTCGACCAGTAACGAGTCTGTCCAAACGCTTTCCTGCGTCACTGTGGTGAGTCCGGCCAGCAATACCAGCACTGCGACCACCACTACTCCGCGCAGCACACCGAAAACAACACCCAGCGCGCGGTCGGTGCCGCTCAACCCAGAGCGAAGCACCAGCGAGCTGATCAGGAAATTCGCCAGTCCCCCGACCAATAGCGTGGCCAGGAACAGAATGGCGAAACTCAGTGCCACACGCAATTGTACCGCCGCAATAGCATCAGGCAGCAAACCCGACAGTTTCCCGGCGAACGTGGCGGATACCCAGAACGCGAGCACCCATGAGGCCAGCGATACCGCTTCTTTGACGAAACCGCGCAACACGCTGATTACAGCGGATAACAGCACGATGCCGAGAATGATGAAATCGACGTAGGTCACTGACAGACCGGTTCAGTCAACGGTAAAAGTATGGCAATTCTAACAACTTGCGCGACGCGGCGCCCGGACACCCATGCGTGGGAACCGTTCACGGGTAACGCACCACGATTCCGGTCTGCCCGTAATCGGCGGCCAGTTTGTCACGCAATTTGTCGGCTATCGCCTTGTCGATTTCCGGTCCTATGCGAACCCGGTACTTGGACTTGTCGCCGGCCGTATCGACGAATGCAGAATGACCGCCGCTGCGTAGCTTGTCGCGCAAAACGATAGCATTGGCCTCGGAACTGAACGCGCCGAGCTGCACCACCCACGCGTGCGGTGTGGCACCGCCTTTTGCCGGGGCCTCGCTGGAATTGCCGCCAGCATCTTTCGCCAGCGCTTCGGCTGGCGTGAGAACCGGCGTAAGGTCGTCCAGCTTCTGCAGTGGGCGCGGGGAAAACTCCGGCTTCGGTGGAATCTGGAAAGTCGCAACATCGCCTGAACTGCGACCCGCACCATCGAACACGAAGGGCACGATGATCACCGCAAGCGCCACCAGCACCGTCGCGCCCACCAACCGCTGCTTGAGACTCTCATCCATTCAGTGCACTCGCAAATTCGCTGAGTTCGGGTACCGTATTAAACGCCTCGGCAACCGTTACGAACGAACCACAAACCAGAATCCGGTCTCCTGGATAGCTGCTGTTACGGGAACTCCCATAGGCTTCGGCAACGCTCGCGTGACAGTGTGCAGGTGCCTGCGTTGTCGCTTGCACCAGGTAAGCGAGTTCTGCTGCTCCCAGCGCCCGTTGATCCGGTAGTTCGCACACATACCAGCTGTCTACCTGCGACGCCAATGCTGCTATCGTCTCACGGTGAGGTTTATCATGCATCATGCCTATCACGGCGCGGGTTTTACCGCCGCTCGCGGACGTGGCGAGGAATTCCGCCAACGCGCGCGTGCCGGCCGGATTATGCGCAACATCCAAGATCGTTTCCACTTCTCCCGGCACGGAAGTAGCACGCCCGAGCAGCTGCGCACTGGCTACACCATGCTCGATTGCGGAGGCCGGTACCGCCAGCTTATCCTGCAGGATCTGAACGGTGGCCACGGCCGCGGCCGCATTGTCCAGTTGATGGCGACCAGGCAACGCCGGCTTCGGCAATCGACGGGACGTTGCATGTTGCCACTGCCAGTGCCAGACGTCCTGCCCGTCCCGCCACTGATAGTCAATTCCGGCGCGCACGGTGCACGCACCGAGTTGTTCGGCATACGCCAGTAACGTCCGCGGCGGATCGATTTCGGCCAGAACAGCAGGCGCGCCGGCACGCATTGTCGGGGCTTTTTCCTCCGCTATGCGTTCACGACTGGTGCCCAGCCAGGCTTCATGGTCGATGCTTATCGGTGTGATCAGTGTGCAATCGGCATCGACCAGGTTCACCGCGTCGAGTCGGCCGCCAAGTCCGACTTCGAGTATCTGCACATGCAAGGCGTGGTTGGCGAAAATCTGCAACGCTGCCAGTGTGCCGAATTCGAAATACGTGAGCGGAACATCCGCACGCTGGGCATTGACGGCCTCGAACGCCGCACAGATCTCCTCGTCCGGCGCGGCCTGTCCGAGACGCACGATACGCTCGTTGTAGTTGAGTAAATGCGGGGATGTGTAAACACCAACCCGCCAGCCAGCGCGGCCGTAAATCTGGCGCAGAAATGCCGCACAAGAGCCCTTGCCGTTGGTCCCGGCGATGACAATGCGCAAAGCGTCTGAGCGCTGCAATCCCAGGCGCCGGGCAATAGGCGTTATCCGTTCCAGCCCCAGGTCGATCTGTGCCGAATGCAAGCCTTCCTGCCAACGGAGCCATTCTTCTAGGCTGGCGAAGGCCATGCGGTTTGTACGCGAGCTTCAGGCGGCCGGTCGATTCTGCAAAGCGCTGAGCAGTGCAGCGATGACGTCCCGCATTTCACGGCGGTCCACGACCATGTCGATGACCCCGTGCTGGAGCAGGAATTCGGCCCGCTGGAAACCATCGGGCAATGTCTCGCGCACCGTCTGTTCGATAACCCGAGGACCGGCAAACCCGATCAAGGCTCCCGGCTCGGCTATCTGTATGTCGCCAAGCATGGCAAAGCTGGCCGATACCCCGCCCATGGTCGGGTCGGTCATCACAGACACATACGGGATACCACGTCGTCCCAGGCGAGCCAACGCGGCCGAGGTCTTGGCCATCTGCAACAGCGAGTACAGCGCCTCCTGCATGCGCGCGCCGCCGCTGGCGGTGAAACAGATCATTGCCGCGCTTTCTTCCATGGCTGCGTTGACCGCGCGGACGAACTTTTCACCCACCACCGAACCCATGGAACCGCCCATGAACTCGAATTCGAACGCCGCCACTATCACCGACAGCCCCTTCAACTGGCCTTTCATGACGACCAGCGCATCGCGTTCACCGGTAGCTTTCTGCGCCTGCAGGAGGCGGTCGCGGTACTTTTTGCTGTCGCGGAATTTCAGTATATCGGTGGACTCCAGATTCGGGCTGATCTCGGTACGCGGCTCAGGATCGAGGAACCGCTCCAGACGGGCCCGCGCGCCAATCCGGCGGTGCGTGCCACATTTTGGGCAAACGTCGAGGTTACGCTCCAGTTCCGCCCGGTAAAGCACACTTTTGCAGTTTTCGCACTTTATCCACAAGCCTTCGGGCACCGCACCTTTTTGATTGGCTTCCGTGCGAATTCGCGACGGCATGAGTTTCTCGAACCAGCTCACGAGCGCTGCACCCCCAGCGCGGCCGGGCCGACGTAGCCCCGCGCGCGTCCGTCAGCTGTTGTTTGCGTCGTTGTCGACACGATTTACCTCGCGCATAAAATTCTCCATCAGAGCGGCGTTCTTCGTTCCGCGCGGTGACTCGATTCCGCTGCTCACATCCACGCCGTACGGTTGCAGCGCCCGTATCGCCGCCGCCACGTTGTCGGCATTGAGACCGCCCGCCAGTACGATCGGTTTGCCGCACGCCAGCGGTCGATTCCAGTCGAACACTTCGCCGCTGCCGCCCGGCGCACCTGACAGATTGCTGTCCAGCAACAATGCACGCGCCTCAGCGTAGCGCTCGGCAAACTGCTGCAGTTTGTCGTGCTCGGTACGTGCAACACTTTTTATGTAAGGCAAATCGAACTGATTACAAAAATTCGGTGTCTCCGCCCCGTGAAACTGCAGTACATCGACATTCACGCACTTAAGGACTGCTTCTACGTCGTCTGCTGCTGCGTCCAGAAATAACGCGACCCGCGTTACAAACGGCGCAATAGTATCGGCAATTTCCGTCGCGGTCGCGATGTCCACCGCGCGCACGCTGGGTGCATAAAACACCAGGCCGATTGCGTCGACGCCCAACTCTACCGCAGTCTGTGCGTCTCCGACATTGCGAATTCCACAGTACTTGACCCGCGTGCGCATCGCTAGCGTAAGTTCCTGCGTAAAATGCTGATGTCCTGGTCCATAAACAACTTACCATTCTGAACGCGTGTCGCGTTGCAGGGCAAGTCGCCGGAGGTGTCGGACATTCGGGGCGCAGGGCCCTAGGTTACCAGAAAGCTGTCCGCGGCATCCAACCGCGGTATGGCGTAGCGCTGCGGGTAGTGCACCGCACTGAGGTACAGGCCATGTGCGGGCGCCGTGGCGCCGCTAGCGCGGCGATCCCCGCCGCTCAGGAGTTCCTGCAGCCACGCGCCTGGATGCTCACCGCGCCCAATACGGAGCAGGCTCCCGGCGATGATGCGTACCATATTGTGGAGAAATCCGTTGGCCGTTATCTCCAGTACCACGAGATCGTCGTGGCGACGGACATCTATCTTTTGGACCTGACGAACCGACGTCCTGGCCTGGCAGCCCGCGGCGCGGAAAGCAGCAAAATCGTGTTCGCCAAGCAGCGCCTGTGCAGCCTCGTCCATTCGAGCCGCATCAATCGGCTGACACACCCAGGTGCAGCGGTTGCGCCACAGCCCTGAACGTAGCGGGCGGTTGAGAATCACATAGCGGTAGCTGCGCGACCGCGCCGAAAAACGCGCGTGGAAATCATCAGCCACCGGACTGCACCAGCGCAGCGAAATGTCCGACGGCAGGCGGCTGTTGGCGCCGAACAGCCAGGCGTGGGTATCGCGCCGGACGTCGGTTTCGATATGCAAAACCTGAGCGCAGGCGTGCACGCCGGCGTCGGTGCGCCCTGCGGCAGTGGCTTTCACCGGGTGATTGGCGACAAAGGACAGCGCGTTCTCGATTTCCCTCTGCACTGTGCGCGCTTCGCCCTGGCGCTGCCACCCACGGTAATCGCTGCCGTCGTACTCGACTATAAAAGCGAACTTCATACGCACAAGAGCCGCGGTGACGGCAACTCCGCGATCGCGGTCAGGAGATCTTGTGCAACAGCTCCTGGGCTTCCTGGCGCTGGCGATCGTTGCCGGCAGCAATAATCTCTTCAAGGGCGCTGGAAGCGCTGTCAGCGTCGCCCATGTCCAGGTAAGCCTTCGCCAGATCCAGCATGGTTTCGACTTCGTCGCCTTCATCCACCAAGTCCGCTGTCGCATCACCGGCGAATGCCGCCGCATCCTGCACGATGGTTCTATCCAGCATATCGTCACTGATCGCCGGCATGATTTCCGAAACCAGCTGCGGTTCGTCGTCATCCCCGTCCATCATGTCTTCGCTGACCGATGTGACCAGTTGCGATACAACGCTTGGTTCGCTTTCTTCACCGCCTTCGGCGGCCGCCGGCTCCACTTCGAGATCGAGTTCGAAATCATCGACATCATCCATCACCGGAAGCTCCGCGGTACCGCCCATGTTGTAGTTCGGTCCCGGGTCATCTTCGAATTCCGGTTCCGCGGTAAAATCGACGTCCGACACCGTGACGTCGGCATCGACTCCTTCCGCTGTCGAATCGAGATCCTGGTCGGGTATTTCCGGAATGATCGCCGTTTCGCCGGAGCCACCCTGAATAAGATCCTGAATACGCGACATGTCGTATTCCCCGGTCGGCGTTGCCACCGAGGGATGCTCCCCGGAGGTAAGCACCGGTGCGTCCTCATCCTCCTCGTCCATGGAGTCGAGGCTATCCACCTCGGCGCTGGGAAACGCATCAGTGGGGGTGCCCAGTTCGTCCAGATCCGAGGCCGTAATGTCGAAATCCATGTCGCCTTCGAGCTTGACCGTAGGAGGTTGGGTTTCTGCGACGCGATCGACTTCAGCCGTATCGAGTTCCATATGATCGGCGGTGTCGCCTTTGCCTATGTCGTCGATATCCAGCGTCGGAGCATCGGACAACAGCTGGGTAGCGTCGAGTTCGTCTTCTTCGTGGATCGTCTCGTCGACCAGAGGGATCTCGCCCGTATCGAAATCCGTGCCGGTATTGATGTAGGTTTCTTCCTCATCAATACCGAAGTCCAGATCCGGCGTCAGATCCTCGCTGTCGAGTTCCAGGTCAGGTGTTTCGGGTTTCGCCGGCTGCAGTTCCTGGGCGCTGATGTCGAGTTCCGCGGCGCCGCTGAACAGCGGATTTTCCGGACATAACTCGCCGCCCATGGCAACCACCCGATCCCACAAGCGGCTGGATTGTCCGGCCAGCAGCGTGTGGAAAACCTGCGCCTGCGTTTCGAAGGCTTCCTTGTTGTTGGATGCAAAATACGTTTCCAGCAACTTCTCGTGGTACTCATGCCGGTCGGGGTGCTCGGCCAGCGCCTGCTTCAGCAAGTCCTCGGACTGGCTGTACAGGCCGTAGGCGAGATACACGTCAGCTTCGGCGATCGTATCGTCCTTGGGCGCCTCCGCTTCCTCCTGTACGGCGTCCTCGACGACCTCGCCCATCTCCACCGTCTCGACCATCTGCGGCTCTTCGCCGAGCGGCGCTCCCAGCACGGCGTCAAATCCGTCATCCATTTCCGCCTCGTCCAGCGTTTCGTCGATCACCGCTTCCACGGTCATGCCGGTTTCGTCTTCCAGATCCATGGAGTCTGGCAGATCCTCTATATCGACTTCGATCGCTTCTTCCTCACCACCACGTCGGCGCACGATCAGCCAGACGATCAGCAGCAGACTGACGAGGCCGCCGATAATCGCGAGCAATACGGGATTCTCCAACACGCGGCCTGCCATCACATCATCGAGCAATTGATCGACGAATCCTTTGCGTTCCGCGCGTGGCGGCAGAACCGCCGGCGTCGGCTGTGGTTCCGGCTGGATTTCAGGTTCGACTGGAACAGCCGGTTCCGGCTCGGCAACTACGACGGGTTCCGGCAGGGGCTGGACTTCGGGCTCGACCTCTACGACCGGTTCGGGTGCTGCCTCTGGTTCCGCGACCATCGGTTCCGGTGCCGGTTCTGCGACCGGTTCTGCGACCGGTTCGGGTACAGGTTCTACCGGCTGCGTAGCCGTCGCCTGCTGGTTTTCCAGATCGCTGAGTTTTTGCTGCAGATCGGCAAGTTCGTTCTCGCGCAGGGTGATCAGATTTTCGACGTTGGCGACGATGCTTTCCATCTCGGAAACGCGATCGCGCAATTCCTGGTTCTGCAGACGCTCAGAGGAGAGCTCTTCCTGCGCCAGCGCCAGTTCCCTCTGCTGAGCTTCGCTGGTCGCGGCCTCGCCACTGGCGGTGGTTGCCACGCTGGTGGCGGTTTCCGCACCTTGCTCGTCCGCCACCAGGGCCAGCCGACCGCCATCGGTTTCGCCGGTGGCAATCGGTGCTTCACCGCCAGTCGTTTCAGACACCGGTTGTTCGGCAACGTCGGGTTCAGCGACCACCGCTACCTGCCTGACCTGCTCCCATAACGCGTTCTGCGCGGCCACTTCTTCGGTGGCAGAAAGCGTATCCAGCGCCAGCACATCGGCTTCCTGCGGAACGCGCAGCACCACGCCTTCGCGCAAATTGTTGATGTTGTCGTCGAAGAACGCTTCAGGGTTGTATTGCAGCAACGCCAGCATCATTTGATTCACGGTCGCCGACTGCGGCTTGACCCGATTGGCGATGCCCCACAGGGTTTCACGCTGCTGTACCGGGCCGTATGTATCACCCTGATAGGCAGGTTGCTGCGGCTCGGTCGACATCGGCTCCGCGGCACCCGGTGCTGCGGCCAGCATGGTCGTGCCAGCGCCGGAAGGCAGGTTGCTGGCGTCGTATTCCCCAGAAATATCGGCGCGCGGAAACAGGCTGTCGTCTTCGAGCAGCATCGGTTCGGGTGCCGGTATCGGTGCCGCTACCGGTGCAGGTTGAGGTTCCGGGCTGGCGAACGCGGGTTCGGGCTCAGGACTGGCGAACGCGGGTTCGGGCTCCGGGCTGACGAAGGCCGGCTCCGGCTCCGCCTGCACCATCGGTTCCGCGGATTCAGCGGTTGCCGCGGGTTGCGGTACCGGCAGCAAGGTGGGTTCTGGGGTAGTGCTGCGCACTATAGCCCCGGGCACGGCAGCACCGGGTTGCGTATCACCGCCGGCCATCGGTGTTTCCGGTTCGCCCGCCGTCGCGGTATCGGCCATGAACACCGGCGGATCCAGCAGCACAGTGTATTCTTTCAACAGCCGTCCGCGCGGCCAGTCGACTTCCACGAGAAAATTTAGGAACGGCTCGACGATCGGCTTACGCGTGGTTACATGGATGAACGGTTGGCCCTCGGGATTCAACTGAATCTCGAAACGCAACTGCGTCAAGGAAAACGGGCGTTCCACGCCGGCCCGCAGAAACGCTTCCTGCGGCGCCAGCGACACAATCATGCCTTCGGTTTCTCCAGGCCGCACCGAAAGCAACTGAATCTCCGCATCCATGGGCTGATTGAGCGCCGAGCGGATCTGAATCTCTCCAAGACCTAGAGCGTATACCGCACTGGCCGGGGTAATACCCAGCCAAACCAGAATTATCAGGACTGTCTTACGCACGCATCCGTCCCCTAAGAATTGTTCACACAACGGGTCGCCGGAATGAGCCTGCCATGGGAATTCCTTTTGATTTCGGCTAGCTAGCAGTAATTTCGAAGAATATACTTTAAAGAAAAAGCTTTAACAAAGTCCAGCTAAACATAGGATTATATATAATCTTTTGCCAAAATTTCGGCAATCTGCACACTATTCAACGCCGCGCCCTTCCGCACGTTGTCGGATACCACCCACAAA
Organism: Gammaproteobacteria bacterium; assembly: GCA_029861595.1. Taxonomy (GTDB): domain Bacteria; phylum Pseudomonadota; class Gammaproteobacteria; order JAHELT01; family JAHELT01; genus JAHELT01. The sequence continues at coordinate 9,864 of JAOTYY010000047.1, read as the reverse complement.
TCCAATCCCAGCGGATGAGAGATATCTTCGCGGATCCTGCCGACAAACACCGGATCTGCGTTCGCCGCCTCGCTGACGGGGGTCGGATAGCCACCATCGCATGGCTTGTCGAGTATTTCGACCCCAGGCGAGTTACTGAGCAATTCTCGTGCCTTTTCTGCCGTAATCTTAGTCCTCGTTTCGATGTGTAACGCTTCCGAGTGCCCGTAGAACACCGGGATTCGCACCGCTGTAGGATTAACCATGATGCGCTCATCTTCCAGAATCTTGCGCGTCTCCCACACCATCTTCATTTCTTCCTTTGTATATCCGTTGTCCTGGAAGGTATCAATGTGAGGCAGCGCATTAAATGCGATCTGTTTGGGATACACGTCGCAATTGACGGGTTTCGCGTTCAATAAGTCAGCTGTTTGCGTAGCCAGTTCTTCTATTGCCTCCTTTCCGGTCCCGGATACGGCCTGGTAAGTAGCCACGTTGATACGGGCGATTCCGACCTCGTCGTAGATGGGTTTCAGGGCCACCATCATCTGGATAGTCGAACAATTGGGGTTGGCGACGATGCCGTGGTTGGTGTGCCCTGCAAGCGCGTGCGGGTTCACTTCCGGCACCACCAGGGGAATCTGTTCCTCGTAGCGGAACCGCGAGGTATTGTCGATGACGATACACCCGGCGGCGGCGGCCTTGGGTGCATACACGTCGGAAATCGGCGCCCCTGCCGAGAAAAGGCCTATCTGCGCGGCGGAAAAGTCGAAATCCGCCAAATTTTCCACGCGCAGCAGCTTGTCACCGAATGCAACACGCTTACCGACGGAGCGTTCGCTGGCCAGCGCGTACACTTTACCGACCGGAAATTCGCGCTCCGCCAGAATCGACAGTATCGCCTCGCCCACGGCACCGGTGGCACCGACCACCGCCACATCGAATGTTCTGCTCATTGATTTTCGCTCAACTTGATGAAGGTACAGTGCTGCACGTTCGCTTACTGACGCTCTCGCAGTGCCGCGATGACCGCATCGCCCATGGCCTCGGTTCCAACCAGGCGGCCATCCGCCGTCTGGATATCGGCGGTACGGCACCCGGTCTGCAGCACGTCGCCCACTGCCGCCTCGATCCGATCGGCGATTTCCGCCTGCCCGAGCGAATAGCGTAGCAGCATGGCGATCGACAGCAGGGTTGCGAGTGGATTGGCTTCGTCACGGCCGGCAATATCCGGCGCCGAACCATGAATCGGTTCGTACAGGCCTTTATTACGGCCATCCAGCGAAGCTGACGGCAGCATGCCGATCGATCCGGTCAGCATTGCCGCGCAATCGGAGAGAATATCCCCGAACATGTTGGTGGTGACGATTACGTCGAACTGCTTCGGCGCCCGCACCAGCTGCATGGCGGCGTTGTCCACGTACATATGCGTCAGCTCGACATCGGGATAGTCAGCGGCCACGCGCTGCATAGTCTCCCGCCACAGCTCCGAGACTTCCAGTACGTTGGCCTTGTCCACCGAGCACAGGCGCCGGTTGCGACGTTGCGCGGTCACGAAAGCGCTGTGCCCGATGCGTTCGATTTCGGATTCCCGGTACTCCAGCGTATTGAACCCACGTCGCTCACCGCCCGTCAAAGTTTCCACGCCGCGCGGTTGACCAAAATAGATGCCACCGGTCAGTTCACGCACGATCATGATGTCCAGGCCGGCCACCACCTCGTCTTTCAGCGTCGAGGCCGCGGCAAGCTGCGGATACAGCAACGCCGGGCGCAGATTCGCGAACAGGTTCAGTTCCGAGCGCAGTGCCAGCAAACCGCGCTCAGGACGCTGCTCGCGGGGTAAATCATCGTATTTCGGACCACCTACCGCACCCAGCAGGATCGCGTCGGCCGCGCGTGCCTGCTCAAGAGTGGCGTCCGGCAACGGTACACCGCACTCGTCCACCGCGACGCCGCCCAGTAGCGCCTGCTCAACGTGGATATCGAGAGAAAAGTCTTCGCTGAGACAGGCGAGCAGCTTGAGTCCCTGCTGAACGATTTCCGGGCCGATGCCATCACCCGGCAACACTAATATTTTATGGCTCATGAGCGTGCTTTTCTCTACTCTATGCTGCGTCGCAGCATTCTAACCTGCAACGCGATGGAATTCATGCTGCTGGCGCGGCTACCGGCTTTTCCGCGACCTCGATGACCTCAATCTCCGCGGCTCCCCGCGCACACCACTCTTGCACAAAGGGATCGTTCAATTGCTTATCAACGTAGGTCTGCGTGAGATCCGCAACAGGTATCGCATAAGTATGCAGGCGCAACGCCACCGGCGCGAAGAACGCGTCGACAATCGACCAGTCGGCGAACAGCCATGGCCCGGTTCCATCGGCGAGACACTCGTCCCACAATTCCACCACACGATCTATGTCGGCGCCGCAGCGAGCCGATACCGCAACGCGACCAGGCGTGCGGCGACAATTCATTGGCAGCTCGTCACGCAGCGCCGCAAAGCCAGCATGCATTTCGGCACACATACTGCGCGCCCTCGCGCGCGCCGCCGATGCCCGTGGCCAAAGCGAGGTATGGCGCTCGGCCAGATATTCCGCGATCGCCAGCGAATCCCACACGCGCAACACTCCGTCCTCGAGCACTGGCACCTTCCCCGCGGGACAGTATGCCTGCAGGGCCGTCCTGGAATCCGGCTCGTACAACGGTATGCGCAACTCCTCAAAGGCAACTTCAGCGTGCCGGGCGATCAGCCAGGTACGCAACGACCAGGATGAGTAGTTGCAGTTGCCAAGGATCAGTCGCATACCTCAAGCATGCTCCTCGAACAACCAGGGGGCCTGCTCGCGGCGCCGGGCTTCATAGTCGCGGATCGCCTCTGCGTGCTGCAGCGTCACCCCGATGTCGTCGAGGCCTTCGAGCAGGCACTGCTTGCGAAATCCGTCCAGTTCGAAGGTGAAGGACTCACCGTCCGGATCGGTGACTTTCTGCTCCGGCAGGTCGATGTGCAGGCGGTAGCCTTCCAGCGCCGCGACCCGCGCAAACATGCCATCGACGATCTGCTCGTCCAGGACGATCGGCAGCAGCCCGCTCTTGAAGCAGTTGTTGAAAAAAATGTCAGCGAAACTGGGCGCGATCACCGCGCGAATTCCGTAGTCGTCCAGTGCCCAAACCGCATGTTCGCGCGACGAACCGCAACCGAAGTTTTTGCGCGCCAGCAGTATCGATGCGTTGGCATAGCGCGGTTGGTTGAGCACGAATTGCGGATTTACACGCCGCGTAGCGTTGTCGATGTCGGGCGCACCCGGATCCAGATAGCGCCAGTTGTCGAACAGGTTGACGCCGAATCCCGAGCGCTTGATCGATTTCAGATACTGTTTGGCGATGATCGCATCGGTGTCGACATTGGCCTGATCAATGGGCACCACAATGCCTTGTTCCTGGTGAAAAGGTTTCATTGTGGTTGCTCCCCGTTGAACTCGCGGATATCGACGAAATGCCCTGCGATGGCGGCAGCCGCGGCCATCGCCGGACTGACCAGATGGGTGCGCCCGCCATGCCCCTGGCGCCCTTCGAAATTACGGTTGGAAGTGGCGGCACAGCGCTCCCCAGGTTCCAGACGGTCGGCGTTCATCGCCAGGCACATGGAACAGCCGGGTTCACGCCACTCGAATCCCGCGTCACGGAACAACTGGTCCAGGCCTTCCGATTCGGCCTGTTTTTTCACCAGCCCCGACCCTGGCACGACCATCGCGAGTTTTACGTGGGCGGAGCGTTTATGGCCCTTCACGACCGCGGCTGCGCTGCGCAGATCTTCGATGCGGGAATTGGTGCACGAGCCGATGAATACCTTATCGACTGCAATTTCTCGCAGCGGCTTTCCTGCCGGCAGATCCATGTATTGCAGGGCTTTGCGCATCCAGTCGGCTTTGACACGATCGGGCTCGGCGTCGGGGTCCGGTACGCTCGCGCTCACGGGCAACACCATCTCGGGCGATGTACCCCAGGTGACCTGCGGCTCGATCGTCGCCGCATCTAATACCACCTCTTTGTCGAACACCGCGTCGTCGTCGGAATGCAGGTCCCGCCACGCCGCGCAGGCGCGCTCCCAGAGCGCGCCACGGGGCGCAAACGGGCGTCCGGCGACATAGTCGATGGTGGTGTCGTCGACGGCGACCAGACCTGACCGCGCACCGGCTTCGATAGCCATGTTGCAGACGGTCATGCGTGCTTCCATGGACAGCGCCCGTATCGCACTGCCGGCGAATTCGATGGTATGGCCAGTGCCCCCAGCGGTACCGATCTTGCCGATCACCGCGAGCACGATGTCTTTGCCGGTCACTCCACTGCCCGGTTCGCCCTCTATTCGCACCCGCATGTTGCGCTGCTTTTTGACTATCAGACATTGGGTGGCGAACACGTGCTCCACCTCCGAGGTGCCGATACCGAAGGCCAGTGCACCGAATGCACCATGCGTAGAAGTGTGCGAATCACCGCAGACGACCGTCATCCCGGGCAAAGTCGCGCCCTGCTCGGGCCCGATGACGTGCACGATGCCCTGACGTGGATCGTTCATTTTGAACTGAACGATGCCGTGTGCATCGCAGTTTGCGTCCAGCGTATCGACCTGCAGACGGGAAACAGCATCTACTATGCCGTCGCCGCGATCGGTCGTGGGTACATTGTGGTCCGATACCGCGAGCATGGAGCCGATGCGCCACGGACGGCGGTCGGCGAGCGCCAGCCCCTCGAAAGCCTGCGGCGAAGTGACCTCGTGCACCAGATGACGGTCGATGTACAGAAACGTCGTACCGTCGGATTCCTGGCGCACGATGTGTTGCTCCCACAACTTGTCGTACAGCGTCTTACCCGGCATGCGAATTCTCCCGTGGAATCAGGCGCAAGGATGTTACGCCGCTTCAATGAATAACTCTAATTCATTATATTCATAATATTTATTCTCTATAGGAATGAATGGCATGGATATAAACGCATTGCAGGCGTTCACCCAGGTCGCCGACGAAGGTTCTTTCTCACGTGCGGCCGAAGCGTTGTTTCTGACTCAGCCGGCGGTCAGCAAACGCGTCGGCGGACTGGAAAACGAGTTACACGCACGATTGTTCGACCGTATCGGCCGCCGGGTACAACTGACCGAAGCCGGTCGCGCGCTATTGCCGCACGCGCGGCGCATTCTGCGTGAGGTGAAGGAGAGCCGGCAGAGCGTCGCGGCGTTGGGCGGGCGCATCGGCGGCCGACTCACGGTAGGCACCAGCCATCACATCGGCTTGCACCGTTTGCCGGCGGTGTTGGGCAAATTCACGGCCGGGTATCCAGAGGTAGAACTCGATCTGCACTTCATGGACTCGGAACAAGCCTGTCTGGCGGTCGAGCAGGGCAATCTGGAACTGGGTATCGTAACCCTGCCCAACCAGCCAAACAATGCGCTGCTGACCACCGTGGTATGGCCGGATCCACTGGACATCGTGGCGCGCCACGATGCCCCGCTGGCGCAGTTGCGCCAGCCCACCCTGGCGGACCTGATCGCCTATCCGGCGGTATTGCCCGGTGCCGGCACTTTCACCCGGCGCGTGCTGGAAGCGGCACTGCGCCCGCAACAGCCGCGCCTCAGCGTGGCGCTGGAAACCAACTACCTGGAGATCATCAAGATGCTGGTGTCGGTGGGCCTCGGGTGGAGTGCACTGCCACGCACCATGATAGACGGACCGCTGTGTTCGGTTCCCATACCGGCTCTGGCACTTCACAGAGACCTGGGTATCGTGCGACACAGCCAGCACACCCTGACCAGCGCGGCCAGGGCACTGGTCGATCTGTTGAATCAGACCACCAGCACTACGGCATGAGGTCGCTATTCCGCCGCAGATGCCGGTATTACCGGCGTGTGGCAGTCTACATCCTGGTTCTGTGCACGATGCCGCAGAGCGTGATCCATCAGCACCAGCGCCAGCATTGCCTCGGCAATCGGCGTGGCGCGTATGCCAACGCAGGGATCGTGGCGTCCGGTGGTGACGACTTCCACGGCGTTGCCCTGCAGATCGACGGTGCGGCCGGGCAGGCGAATACTGGAGGTAGGTTTCAGCGCGATCGCCACGTCGATGTCCTGCCCGGATGAAATGCCCCCCAGGGTACCGCCGGCATTGTTGGAGAGAAACCCTTCAGGCGTCATCTGATCGCGATGCTCGGTGCCTTTCTGCGCCACGCTCGCAAAACCGGCACCGATCTCGACGCCCTTGACCGCGTTGATGCTCATCATCGCGTGTGCGATGTCCGCGTCCAGGCGATCGAACACCGGTTCGCCCCAGCCCGGCGGCACGCCGCTGGCCACCACCCTGACCTTCGCGCCGATCGATTCGCCTTCCTTGCGCAGCGCATCCATGAACGTCTCCAGCTCCGTGACTTGGTCGGCAGCGGGCCAGAAGAACACATTATCCTCAACCGCAGACCACTCGAACGCCGCCGGTCGCAGCGGGCCGAGTTGCGCCAGATGGCCGCGCACGCTCACCCCGTAGCGTTCCTGCAGGTATTTCTTGGCGATCGCTCCAGCCGCCACACGGGCCGAGGTCTCACGGGCGGACGCACGGCCGCCGCCACGGTAGTCGCGGAAACCGTATTTTTGCGTGTACGTGTAATCCGCATGCCCGGGACGAAACTTGTTCTTCAGGTTGGTGTAGTCGCGCGAACGCTGATCTTCATTCTCGATCAGCAGCGCAATTGGCGTACCGGTGGTTTTACCGTCGAAAGTACCGGATAGAATGCGCACCGCATCGCTCTCTCGCCGCTGCGTGGTATGTCGCGATTTGCCCGGTTTACGGCGGTCCAGATCCGGCTGAATGTCGTCCTCGACCAACGCCATACCCGGCGGACAACCGTCCACGACGCATCCGATCGCCGCGCCGTGGCTCTCACCGAAGCTGGTTACCGTGAAAAGCCTGCCGAAGCTGTTTCCTGACATGGCGCTATTCTACCTGGTGACCTGTCCCGCTTCAGCGAGGGAACTCATCAGCTTGCATGCTGTATGAGGCAGAACCGGCCTTGATCAATGGTGTACAAACGCAGGTTGCATATGCCGCGCGGGGCATCATCATACACACATGGCAAATACGACAAAACACCTCGCCAGGCCACTCGGCAAGGCGATGATCGTTGGCATGTGGGTGGCGCTGCTCGGCCTGCTTACGTGGTACTTCGGCGACTTTCTCGACGCGCAATACAACCCTAATCAGCAGGTGGCAACCAGTATCAGCGAGGGCGGAGTCGCCGAGACCGTGCTGCGGCGCAACCGCTACGGGCACTACGTAGCCACGGGTGAAATCAACGCCACAGCCGTGCGATTCCTGGTCGACACTGGTGCCTCCGATGTGAATATCCCTGCCAATGTCGCGGAAAAACTTGCCCTGAAACGCGGCAATGCACACTACGCGAGCACCGCTAACGGCACGATCACGGTCTACGCGACGCGACTCGATACGGTGCGTCTGGGAGAGATCGTAGTGCATGACGTGCGCGCGAGCATCAATCCTCACATGCCCGGCGAAGACATCCTGCTAGGGATGAGTTTTCTCAAAGATCTGGAACTGGCCCAGCGGGGCGACAAACTTTCTTTGCGTCAGTACCGCCGGTGATTTATCCGTCGTCGCGCACTACGTCGATCACATTGCGCAACTGGCTGATTTTTTCCATCAGACGGCTCAGCTGACGGAAGTCCTGTACTTCCATGCGCAACCGCAATGTGGCGACATTGCGCCGTTTGTCGGTATCGGTATGCGCGCTGTTTATCGCAATTCCTTCCAGGGCAACGATGGCGGAAATATCCGACAGCAATCCGCGCCGATCGTGTGCGATGACGGTTATTGCCGCTGCATACACGTCCGTCCCGTGGTCACTCCAGTCGACGTCGACCAAGCGGTCGCTGTCCGCGACGCCGAACCGTAACACGTTGCGGCAGTCGGCCCGATGAATTTTCACGCCACTGGTGCGAGTAAGGTAGCCAACGATCGCGTCGACAGGTACCGGGTTACAGCACTTTGCAAACTGCGTTAGCAGATTGCCCACGCCCTGCACGGTCACGCCGGCGTCCGGACTGGAGCGACCGCGGCGTGTATCCAGTCGCTCGACAACCGGCGTTTGCGGTTGCTCAAGAGATTCTACGGCCTGGGCAAGCTGGGCCGCAGTGATTTCGTTCTTGCCTACCGCGACATACAAGTCACTGCTGTTTTCACGGTGGAAACAGGCATTTAGCTTTTCCAGCGAAAGACCGCGCTTGCCGAGGCGGCGCAGTTCACGCTCCACAATCATGCGGCCCTCCTCGGCATGTTGCTTTATGTCCTGCTGGTTGAACCAGTGTCTGACTTTGGCCCGGGCGCGTGATGAGATCAGATAGCCCAGGTCTTTGTTCAACCAGTCGCGGCTGGGCTTTGACTGTTTCGTTGTAAGAATCTCGACATGGTCGCCGTTGCGCAGCTGCGTGCGCAGATTGACGATGCGCCCATTGATCCTGGCACCACGGCAGCGGTGCCCGATATGTGTGTGCACCGCATAGGCAAAGTCCAGCGGCGTCGCTCCACTCGGTAAATCGATGACTTCCCCCTGAGGCGTGAACACGAACACCCGGTCCGCGTGCACTTCCGTTCTGAAGTTGTCCAGCAGCGCCTCGTCAGCGCCTTCCTCGAGCAGACCGCGCAATTCGCGTACCGTTTGACGCAGATACTCGTCGCTTTCGCCGCCCTCTTTGTACTGCCAATGCGCGGCAACACCATACTCGGCGAATTCATGCATTCCGCGCGTACGTATCTGCACCTCCACGGCTTTACCCTGGGGCCCGACGATCGCGGTATGCAACGAACGGTAGCTGTTCTTCTTGGGATTGGCGATGTAGTCGTCGAATTCGCTGGGAATATGCCGCCAGCGGCTGTGCACGGCACCCAGCGCCAGATAGCACTCACTGACTGTATTGACCAGAACGCGTACCGCGCGCACATCGAATATGTCGCTGAAAGCGAGCTGCTTACGCTGCATCTTCCGCCAGATACTGTAGATGTGTTTGGGCCGGCCGCTGGCATCGAAATCGTGTAATCCGTCCTCGCTCAGGGCGGCATTCAACTGCGTTACAAAATCCGCGACGTAACGTTCCCGCAAAACGCGTTTTTCTTCCAGCGCATTGGCGAGCGTCTTGTATGCCTGCGGCTCGAGATAACGGAATGCGAGATCCTCCATTTCCCATTTCAAGCGTCCCAGGCCAAGGCGATTCGCCAACGGCGAATAAATATCCAGTGTTTCGCGCGCTACTGCCTGGCGCATCGCGTAACTTTCGCGCGGCAGATTGTGCAGGCGCTGCAGCCGATAGGCGAGTTTGATGAATACGGCACGCACATCGTCCACTATCGCCAGCACCATACGCCGCACGCGTTCGGACTGCTCGGAACTCGGCTGATTCTGCGCTTCGCCCGGGAGTGCGTTCAGCCAGCGGACGTGCTTAACCAGGTTCGCCACCACCGGGCCGAAGTTCTCACTTATTGCGACACCGTCGATTTCGTCCTGCAGAGACGGATCGCCCAGCATCGCAGCAATGCAGGTATCCGTATCCGCACCCATGCTGACCAGGCGCTCGGCTACACTTATCCCGACAGCATCGGCATCGAACTGCCGGCACATGTGCTTTGCGGCTGCGAACCGCTTGTCCGAGCTCGCCACCGCAGCGTGCTCGAATAGAACCGCCTGCTCAATCACTGTAAAGCATCGCGAAGCACCTGGGCGACGTCATCGGCGGAAGTGCCGTGCTGCAATGGTACGATCAGTTCACCATTGCGATCCACGATGTAGGTTCTGGACGTATGGTCGACGAGATAGAACTCGTCGTCTTCGCCGGCTTTATGC
>JAOTYY010000253.1 GCA_029861595.1 Gammaproteobacteria bacterium | reverse complement strand
CGACGCTCAGGTTGGGACTCCAGTGCATCAACGGCATCTGTCACCTCCGGATTGACGGCCATCAGGCGTGCAGGTGCCTAGACTGTACGGATACAAACACCACATGGGCTTGATGTCGATCAATCACGGCCGCATGGCGATCGAACTGCCAGACCACCTTTACTAATTCCGCCGGCGTGCGCAATATCGTCGTCAAGCGAGACTGGATATTGAACCGTTGCGACACCTGGATGACAGGAAAGCGATAATTGCCACGTGCCTGCGCATGAACGCGCTCGGTATCAACCAGGGCACCTCGGGTAATGTCAGCCAGCGCACGCCCGACGGTTATCTGCTCACCGCCAGCGGTGTCCGCTACGAGCAGATGCAGCCGGAGCAGGTTGTCGAGATGGATCTCGATGCCGGGTACCTGGGTGACTGGCTGCCGTCGTCGGAATGGCGTATGCACCAGGATCTGTTCCGCGCCAGGCCGGACGCCGGCGCCATCATTCACACGCACTCGACCTATGCTACCGCTATGTCCTGCCTGCGCCGGGACATACCCGCGTTCCATTACATGATAGGTGTGTGCGGTGGCGCTACTCTGCGGTGCTCGGACTACGCGACCTTCGGCACGCAGGCGCTTTCCAGGGCGATGCTCGCGGCGATCGCCGATCGTACGGCGTGTCTGCTCGCCAACCACGGGATGATCTGTTATGCGGCGGACCTCGACGGGGCGCTGAAGCTGGCTGTCGAAGTGGAGTGCTTATGCCGGCAGTACTTCATTGCCTCGCAAGCCGGCGCACCGGTGCTGCTGGACGACGACGAAATGCACCGTGTGCTCGAACGGTTCAGGAGTTACGGCAAACAGGTACAGGACAGCGGTGCCCCCGCCGTTGATGCTCCGCAACGCCGGGATCTGGGTTCGCGTTGAACCTCGCATGCCTGCAACTGAGCCATCAGCTACTGTGATTGCCGAATTGCTCAAACCAGCGTAACAATCCGGGGTTTTGAGACAGACCGGGCGGCGGGTCGATACTCCGTAATCGCGCGCTTGGCGTGGATGTCAGTACGCCGCCTGCCATCAGCGCCAGGGAGGCCGCACCGGCCGCCGTACCGCTCCTTTCATCCGCCGCAAGAACCGCCTGATCGGGTAAGCAGGCCGCCAGTACTTCCAGATAAACGACGTTTGCAGCGAACGGTCCGTCGACGATCACACGGTTGGCGCTGCCGATATTTCGCAGTGCCAGTGCGGACATCTGTGCGCAATAGAGCGAGGCGAGACTGGCCCGCTCACGGGCATCCCTGAGCGTGCCGTCAATCCGACCCAGGCCCTGGGCGCCGGGCACCGGCCCGCCGGACGTGGTGAATGACGGCCATGCCGTCACCCCACGTTCCAGCAGGTCGAGTACAACTTCATGGTCGGCCATGTCGGCCGGCGCGCCGGCGGCCACCAGGTCGAACTCACGCCCGCCCATGAACCGGCAGGACGCAATGGGATCGCCGAACACGGTGGTGTTGGACACCTGGTCGCGGGCGGGATCGAGCTGGTTGATATCGATTCCCTGCACGAAGCCGATAATCCAGGTGCCGGTCGACAGCAGCGTGAACCGGGGCCCGCCCAGGTGGCGAAGCAGATTCGCGTTCGAGTCGTGAACGCCGCTCAGCACCGTCGCGCGGCCGCGCAGCGGCAACCCGGTGGCGTGACCAAGCGCCTCCCACGCTGGTAGCAATGGCGCGAATCTCGATGTCCAGGAGCGTTCCCTGGCAAGCGTCGAGTAATCCCGCACCAACGGCGCCCAGAGGTGCGTCTGCGCCCCCAGAGCGCTCACCTCGCTGGCGCGGGTGCCGCACAGCCGGAAACCAAAGTATTGAGCCAGCGGCATGATCGAACGGGTACGCGCAAACGCGGCGGGAAAGTATGTCTCCTGCCAGTGGAGTTGCCTGGCAAGGGTCAGCGCGAGCGGATTCGTCGGGGCGAAAACTTCACCGAATTCCGGTGCGATGGCAGCGTAACCGTCGACGATCTCCGGTGGCGGTTCCGCCTCGTAGCTCATAATCGGCAGGACCAGTTGTCCTTCGCCGTCTACGAGTGCGGCTGCCGAACCGTGGGCACACGGGACAATCGCGTCGACCGGCAGTTGTGCATCGAATTCGGGCAGCGCCTGTGCGACGAGTGTCATTACCGGTTGTGGATCTATGGCCAGATAGGGCGGGTCCGCACGGCGCTGGGCCGGCACGGCGTGCTCGGCGAGAACCGTAAGATCCGCAGCAAACAGCACTAACTTGGTATTGGTTGCACCGATATCGAGGACGGCGATACCGCGCAGCCCCTGTTCTTCAGGCGGTGGGTGCATCCTCGCGCATCAGTCCCTGTTTCTTGAGATCGGCCCACAGTGCAGCCGGGACGTTGACCTCCGCGACACCCAGATTACTCTGCATTTGCGCCATACTCTGTCCACCCGGGATCACCGCGACGACGCTCGGGTGCATCAGCGGGAACTGGAATGCGGCTTCCACCAGCGAGACATCGTGCGACTGGCAAACGGCTTCCAGCTGGCGCACCTTTTCCAGGATCGGCTCGGGCGCGGGATCGTAGTTGTAGAAAGCACCCGGCCGCGGGCCGCTGGCGAGAATACCGGAGTTGTACGGACCGCCGATGACGATGCCGATACCGCGCGCTTCGCACAGCGGCAGGAAACTTTCCAACGCCTCCTGCTCCAGCAGCGTGTAGCGCCCGGCCAGCAGAAATAGATCGAAGTCGCCGCGCTCGGCGAGAATCTGGCAGACTTCCCACTCGTTGACGCCGGCCCCAATCGCTTCTACGACACCCTGGTCGCGAAGCTCGATCAGCGCGTTGTAACCGCCGTCCATGAGAACGTTCACGTGAGTATCGCGTTGCGTCTTGGTACCGTGATTGGCAATGTCGATATCGTGCACGTACAGGATATCTACGCGATCTACGCCTAAACGCTCCAGCGAGAACTCCAGCGAACGCATGATGCCATCGTAGCTGTAGTCATACACCTCTTGCCGTGTCGGTACGTCGAACCACTTGCCGATGCCGGTCCGGTCATCGGCACCGCAGGCCCGCAGCAACCTTCCCACCTTCGTGGACAGCACATAGTCGTCCCGGTTCTTGCCTCGCAGGAAGCGATTGAGGCGGGTTTCCGACAGGCCGAGGCCGTAAAGCGGCGCAGTGTCGTAGTAGCGCACACCGCCCGACCAGGCCAGGTCCAGGATCGCCTGTGCTTCGTCGTCGCTGATCGCGCGGTAAAGGTTGCCCAGTGGCGCAGTGCCGAAACCAAGTTCGGTGAACGTCAGGGTATTACCGGTGCGTTGCCACGCGCGAGTGCTTAGAGTCATCTGCATACCTTGTGCGGGAACCAGGGACACGATGATAGACCAGTTTTGCCTGCCCGATAATTGGCCTTTAGACTGTTTGCAAAGAACCTGACTCTGTGCGGACGCGAAAACATGACGGTAAACTTCGAGCGGGTATTCGGTGAGTGCAAACCGGTGATCGGTATGGTGCATCTCGGCGCGCTGCCCGGATCGCCGTTGCACGACCCGCAGCGCGGCGTCGACGGGCTGGTCGAGGCGGCTGCGCAAGATCTCGCCGCGTTGCAGGCAGCCGGATTCGATGCGGTGCTGTTCGGCAACGAGAACGACAGACCTTATGAGTTCAACGTGGACACCGCATCGACGGCAACCATGGCTTATGTCATCGGCCAGTTGAAAAGCACGCTCACCGTACCGTTCGGTGTCAACGTGCTGTGGGATCCGCTCAGTTCGATTGCGCTGGCCGCGGCAACCGGCGCGCATTTTGTGCGCGAAATTTTCACCGGAACTTATGCGTCGGACATGGGACCGTGGACACCCGACGCCGCTAAAGCCATGCGTTACCGCGATCGGCTGGGGCGAACGGATCTGGCTATGCTGTACAATGTTTCGGCCGAATTTGCCCATTCGCTGGACCAAAGGCCGTTGCCGGACCGCGCACGCAGCGCTGTTTTCTCCAGCATTCCCGACGCGGTTCTGGTGTCGGGTCAGATAACTGGAGAGGCCGCGGCGCTCTCGGAGTTGCAGGCCGTGAAGGCCGTCCTGCCCGATACGCCTGTGCTCGCCAATACCGGCGTCAAGCACGATACGGTGGCCGAGGTGTTGCAAGTAGCGGACGGTTGCATCGTCGGTTCTTCGCTCAAGGTCGACGGCGACACCTGGAACGCCGTGGATCCCGAGCGAGCGGTCGAATTCATGCAAATCGCACGTGCGGCACGCGAAGGTCGGCTCGCGTGAGGGATCGGCTGCGCGCAATGCTGGGCGAGTTGATGAGCATTCCGGGGCTGAGTGGCCACGAAGATCGGGTGCGGCGTCAGATCCAGGCGCGACTGGACGAAATCGGCATCGCATTTCGCAGCGATCGGCTTGGCAATCTGATCGCCTCGCTCGAGGGCGATACGGATGCGCCGCAGGTCATGTTGTTCGCGCACATGGACCAGCTGGGTTTCGTGGTGCGCAAGATCGAGGACGATGGGTTTGTACGCGTCGATCGGGTCGGTGGCGTGCCCGAGCGGGCACTGCCGTCTCAGGCGGTTCTGTTTTGCGTGGGCGAGGGCCGTGACGTAGCGGGCGTGCTGGCCAACAAGAGCCATCATGCCACCACGCCGGACGAGAAGTACCGCGTCGTACCCTGCACCGAGCTCTATATCGATACGGGCCTCGCGTCGCCCGATGCCGTGCAAGCAGCGGGGATCCGGGTCGGGACGCCCGTGGTCTATCTGCCGCGCGTGCTGGCCTTGGCGGAGGACAGACTGGCGGGGACCGCGGTGGACGACCGTGCCGGCTGTGCGGTGATGCTGGCACTTGCTGGCTTGCTCAATGAGCAGTCGGGTTTGCCGACCGTACATCTCGTTTTCTCCGTGCAGGAGGAATATAACCTGCGTGGTGTCCTGCCGGCCGCGCAGGCCCTGCTGCCCGACATAGCGATCCAGCTCGATATCGTGCTGGCTGCGGATTCGCCGGACATGCGCGATCGCGGTGACGTGATGCTGGGCGGTGGCCCGGCGATGAGTCTGTATTCGTTCCATGGCCGCGGCACGCTGAACGGCGTGATCCCGCATCCGGCGATGGTGAGCCTGTTCGAGGAAACGGCCCGAGCCGAGTCGCTGCCATTGCAGCGCAGTGCCCATATCGGCCTGCTTACTGATCTCTCCTATGTGCAGTTTGCCGGCGAGGGTGTGGCATCGATCGACATGGGCTTCCCCATGCGTTACTCGCACTCGAGTCTCGAGGTATGCGATCTGCAGGATCTGGAACAGCTCGTGTTGTTGCTCGCAGCCGCAGTGCGGAGAATCGATCGGGATTTCAGCCTCGAGCGCGACGCCTACACCT
>JAOTYY010000252.1 GCA_029861595.1 Gammaproteobacteria bacterium | reverse complement strand
TAGAGATCCTGAGCGATATCGTGACCGCTGTTGCCGGTGCCAATGACCAGGGCATTGCTGCCCGCCCATTTACCGGCGTCGTCATAATCATGGGAATGCAGCACCGCGCCGGCAAAGTCTTCAAGGGTCGGGATCGCCGGCAGGTACGGGATCCCGCTCACCCCGGTCGCCATGACCACGTGTCGCGGGCGCATTTCGCGCTTGCTGCCATCTGCCAGGGTCAGCTGCGCGATCCAGCAGTCAGCCACATCATCGTATGCGGCACCCGAAAATTCCACCCCGGTCCAGTAGTTGAGTTCCATCGCCTCCACGTAGACCTCGAACCAATTGGCGAGCTTGTCTTTGGGGATGTAGGTCGGCCAGTTCGGCGGGAACGGCATGTAGGGCAGATGGTTGACCTGCACCTGATTGTGCAGCGTGAGTGCGCGATAGCGTCTGCGCCAGTTGTCGCCGATGCGCGGATGGCGGTCGACGATCAGCGTGTCCACGTCCAGTTGAACAAGCCGCGCGGCTATGGAGAGACCGGCTTGGCCGCCGCCGACCACCAGTACCGCCGGATCCCGATCTTCGTAGGCCACCGATGCCTTGCGCTTATCGAGCCAGTTAGGGCCGCGGAAGTCCCGGGAGTACGACTCACCAGTCGGCCTCGACCTGCCCACATGCTCCTCGAAGCCTGCAAGCTCTTCGAGGGCCGTCAGGAGCGTCCACGCCTTGAGCCTGTTGTCGTCGGCCAGGTCCGGGATGAGATGCACGACGCCGTCGCCCCGGCCCACGGCCGTCTCGAACGCGAAGATAGCCTCGATGGTATCGGTGCCAGCGCGCGTGACGTTGCGCGGCGGTGTCCGCTCGTGGTCGATGCCGAAACCCGACGCACGGACACGTCCGGCCCGCGGCATCACCGCGGCTGCGATGTGCTCTGCGCCTCGCAAGGTGGTGATCCGCCAGGTGAAGGCCAGCACGTCGCGCCAGTAGCTGTCGGAGTGAAAGAGCGAGGCGAGCCGCCCGTGATCAGCACCGGAAATTGCGTCCTCGAAATCGGCGAGCCACTCGTCGACGCCTGTGGTGAGCTGTTCGTCGGCTACGTTCAGCATCTCCGGTCCGTATCCGTATATGAGCCCGGAAGACACCATACCGAATCGCTGAAATTTGGGATATCAGCAAAACGTCCCTCGCGTGATGGATCTCGCGGTTCTGCGATTGACAAGCCGCGCTCCCGTAACGAGGATGCTGGAAGATCGTGCGCGTTTTCGATCCGCAAACAGAAAGGGTGGTGCGACCGCCGGAGGTTACATGAGCGAAGTCATCCTGTTACTCAATCCCGGTGCGATGGGTACGTCGATCGGGGCCGCGTTGCGCGGCAACGGCTACCGGGTACTGTGGGTCGCCGCCGGGCGCAGCGCGCAGACTGTCGAACGCGCCGAGAAAACGGAACTGCAAGTCGTGGCGTCTCTGGAACGGGGGCTGGCAGACGCCGAGCATGTGATTTCCGTTGTACCGCCGGACGCCGCGCTGAGTGTCGCCAAGCAAGTTGCCGCTCACGGTTTCACCGGCACCTACCTGGATGCCAACGCGGTGGCACCGGCGACAGCACGCGAAATAGGCGCGGCAATCGGCGACGGCTGCGTGGACGGCGGCATCGTCGGCCCGCCGGCCTGGCGTGCCGGCAGCACGCGCCTGTACTTGTCGGGCGAACGTGCCGCCAAGGCAGCCGCCTGGTTCGCAGACAGCCCGGTCGACGCGCGCGTGATCGAAGGAGCGATTGGCGCCGCATCCGCCTTGAAGATGTGCTACGCCTCTTACACCAAGGGGACGTCGGCGTTACTGCTGGCGATAAGGGCGCTGGCGGAACACGAGCATGTGAGCGAAGCGCTGCTGGACGAGTGGGACATATCGCAACCCGGCCTGCACCAGCAAAGCAACGCGGCCGGGGCACGCACGGCCGCGAAAGCCTGGCGATTCGAAGGCGAGATGCACGAGATCGCCGCGACATTCGAGGCCGCCGACCTGCCGCCGGGATTCCACCTCGCGGCCGCGGAAATCTACCGCCGCATACGCGAGTTGAAAGACGTGCCAGCGGAGCAAGTCGATATCGCCACGGTGCTGGAGCAGCTGCTCGCCAACTAGCCGAAGACGCCCGATGTCAGACATCCGGGTGCGGTTATCCGCTTGCGCTGCCCACGATGTTGACAGTCGCCGGTTCCAGGGCGTCGAACACCGCTTTCACCTGCATGCCTGCTGACGGATAAAACGTTTTGACGACGCTGCCCAGCGTCACGATCTGCCCGCGTGACAACCGTGCGCCATGCGCCGCAAGATGGTCCGCCAGCCAGGCAAGAGCTGTCAGCGGATGGCCAAGGATCGCCTCACCCTTGCCGGTCTCCGGCGCCGGCGCGGCATCGATGCTGAAGCCACCCGTCAGCAGCGCGGGATCACCGATGCTTTGCAAGGATACTTCGCCGCCGGTGACGCAGCCGCAGGAGAAGAAATCATCGGCCACAAGGCTCGCGGTCGAGACGCTGTCGAGATCCGCAAACCGGTGATCTATGATTTCGATGGATGCCATGATGCTCTCGACATAAGGCGCGACAGTCGTTCGATCATGACCGCCGCTGCGGGCTGGCAGGTCATCGCCAAGCCGTACCGCCAGTTCGCACTCGAGCCCGAGTCGAAAGAAAACTGCCTTGTCGAGCGTTGCGCTGTGTGCGTGAACGCTCGCGCTGTAGAGGGTACCTGCGCAAGGGTGGGGGATGTTCAGGTACTGTTGCATGACCGGCGTTGTGCAACCGATCTTCCAGCCGCAGGCCGTGCCTGCGCCTCGCGCCTGAAGAAACTCTCGCGCCCGCGCCTGGATCGCGTAGGCGTCGTCCAGCGATTGCGGTCTGCAGCCGGGTGAAAGTTCGTCGAGTTGCGTGGCGCCGGACCCGCTGTGCAGCCGTAACCCGGCCAGGATCTCGGCGGCTGCGTTGATGGCATCGGGTGTCATTACGCAACAATGCACAAGTTGCTACTTATCCTGTCCCATAAATAACCTGCCATTCTGAGCGTGTGCCGCGTCCCATGACTGCGTTGCGACGGTTTGAAATATGAGGAACTATTCCGGCACTGCCGACGCCTTGCCCTGGCACGCGACACGCGCTCAGAATGATAGGTTATTTATGGGACAGGACACTAGATGCGCAAGGGTTACTATTCCGCCGATGTACGGCACGAAACGCGAACGACTGTTGAGTTCGGATACCTTGGCCACCGGACGAAATCTGGACCATGCTGTTCCGTTCACCGGATGCATCGTCCAGTTCTTCGCTTTCTACTTCATGGACCCGCAGGCCTGGAATCGCACGCCTGACGGTCTGACCTGACACCGTGCAAACCGGCGCCAGCGCGGAATCGCCAGATCTCGCGCAACACCCTTACCGCTGGCTGATGCTGGCGGGCGTGTGGCTGCTGTACTTCTGCTTCGGACTCAGTATGGCGGCACTGGCGCCGCTGGTGCAGCCCATCACTCACGAACTCGACATTTCCCACGTCGTGATGGGCGGCGTGTTCGGATCCTGGCCGCTGGTTTACATCGCCTCGGCGCTGCCCTGCGGCGCGTTGCTCGATCGTATCGGCGTGCGCCACGGTTTGTTCATCGGCGCGGTAATCATCGCGCTGTCGGGAATACTGCGCAGCTTCGCGGGAGACGCGGTGGGGCTGTTTGCCGCCGGCGCCCTGTTCGGGGTGGGCGGTCCGCTGATTTCGGTGGGCGCGCCGAAGGCGATCAGCTTGTGGTTCACGGGCAAGAGCCGCGGCCTCGCCATGGGTATCTACATCACGGGGCCGAATCTGGGCAGCATAGTCGCGCTTTCGCTGACCAACAGCGTGTTCATGCCCGCGACCGATGGAGACTGGCGCACGGTACTGCTCGGTTACGGGCTTTTTACGCTGGTGAGCGCGGGTGTCTGGCTGGCAATTTCCGCGCATCGTGCCGGCCGCGGGATCGAAAGGCAGGTGGATGGCGCACCGCCGCGCTCGCAACTGCTGGTGTTCGCCGACTTGATCCGCCTGCGCGCCGTGCGCATCGTGCTGCTGATGAGCATCGGTATCTTTTTTTTCAACCACGCGTTGAACAACTGGCTGCCGGAGATACTGCGCGTTGCCGGCATGGACGTCGTGCGGGCCGGCCTGTGGGCGTCGATTCCCACGGCCGTAGGCATCGTCGCATCGCTGATCATTCCCCGCCTGGCCATACCGTCGCGCAGGCTGGCCATTCTGCTGGGGCTCTTCGTGTGCGCCGCCGGGGCGACCGTGTTGCTGCAGAGCACCAGCGAACCCGGTCTCATGCTCGGCCTGATCGTGCAAGGCGTGGCCCGAAGTACGATGATAACGCTGGCGATACTGGTGCTGGTCGAGATCCCGGAAGTAGGCCCCACCAAAGCTGGACTTGCCAGCGGGCTGTTTTTCTCCGCGGCCGAGGTGGGCGGCGTGCTGGGCCCGCTTACGATGGGCTTCATCACCGATCTCAGCGGCGGTTTCGATGTCGGGCTGCAGATGCTGACCGGCGTTTGCGCGGTACTGGCGTTGCTGGTTGTCGGGCTGTGGCGGCACGAGCGTCAGCACCTGAGGGCCGACGAGCGCTGAGTTGCAAGGGGGATACCAACGATGTCCGGACCGGACAGGCCCAGCCAATCACCCTGTGTGCACCTGCTAAAGTGCGATAAAGTGTCGAAGGTCGGAAAGGAGCGCATGTGAACACCCCTGTCAACCAGCCTCAAGCGTTGTTCGCGCGAGAGCCGCTGGCGAAACGTTTATGCAATCTCGACCGGTTGCTACACGCGCTGGAGGCTCGCGGCCTTGACGCGGTCATCGCCACGTCGCCGCTCAACGTTTTTTATCTGTGCGGTTTTAACGGCATCGCCCACAAATCGGACGAACCGCGGCCCTATGCAGTCATCCTCTCGCGCAGCGAGCCGGAGCACCCGATCCTCGTAATCGCCGATTATTACCTCGCGACATTCCTCACCCAGCCGACCTGGATAGAGGACGTGCGGCCGTTTCGAGCGGTTATGATGGGCCTGGACCTCGCGCCCGACCATAACGACATCGATCGCTTCATCCCGGCCAGCGGTGCGGGGATCGAGTGGGTAGCGAATGCCCGTGAGCGCTACGCCTTCGACATGGGCAACGCGATGCAGACCGCAATCAAGGATCTCGGACTCGCTGGCAAACGCATTGCGTTCGACGACATGGGCTTCGGCCTGCGGCTAGGCCTCGATCGTGTCGAGGTACGCGACGGCTACGACCCCCTGATGTTCGCGCGCGCGGTGAAAACCGATGTCGAACTGCTGTTGATCGAACGCGCCACCCGGCTGAACGAGGCCGCGATCGAGCGCACAGTGGCCGCGTGGGACAAGGGCATCACCT
>JAOTYY010000251.1 GCA_029861595.1 Gammaproteobacteria bacterium | reverse complement strand
GTGATGGACAGGCCGACAACCGTAGGGAACACACCGGTTAATGCGGTGCCCAGCCCCAAGAGCGCCAGCGACCAGAATGCCAGTGTCTGCTCGCGCATGATCAGGATCACGAAGACCACGGCGAACGCCAGAAACCCGGGGATCTCGCGCAAGCTCTGCAACACACCCATTTCCGCGCCGGTAAATGCCGCGCGTTCGATGGCGAAATTATTCAGCAGCGCCATCCAGGTCGCGAACGACAGCGGCGCGGCTGCGGCCATCAGCAACAGCAACGTTTCAGGATTGCACCAGCGTTGGGCGGAAACGGTCATCTCGGTTATTTGCTATATAGGCGTTCTGGGCTCGACTTTAGCCGCAGAAGCAGTTGGCATAAAGCCGTATCAAGACAATTGCTGCAGGCAGTCAAGGGCGCCATGACTGTGTACAGCGATGCGGGGATCTGGATGATGCCGCCGCACCGCGCCGTCTGGGTGCCGGGCGGGATGCGCCTCAGCGCGCGCCCGCGATGCGCCGCCGGATCAGATTCGCGATTTGCCGCAAGCAGCGTGCAATAGGCGGGCTGGGTGTCGCTCTTCAATCGCGGTCGTTGATTCCGAGTGCCGCAGCCACTGCCTGGGCGATGTGCAGCGCTCTGCGCCCGGTTGCGTGCAGAATCTGCTGACGGCAGCTGGCGCCGTTGGCGACGATGGTCGTGTTGTCGCTGGCTGCCCGGACTGCCGGAAACACGGCCAGGTCGCCCACGGCCATCGAGACGTCATAGTGCTGGTAGCCGAAAAATCCCGCCATTCCGCAGCACGGGCCGTCGATGGTTTTCGATCGCCAGTCCAGTGCCATCAGCGCAGTTTGGCTCGCGTGCGGATCACCGAGCGCCTTTTGGTGGCAATGTGCGTGGACCAGGGCGCTGCCCCGCTGCTCGGGCTCGGGCATGCTGCAGCGCGCGAGAAACTCATCCAGCAGTACCGCACGCTGTGCAAGCGCCGCTACAGATTCCCGTTGACCTGGCGCGCACAGCGCACCGGCTTCGTCACGTAAAGTAAGCAGCTCGGAGGGCTCGAGGCCGATAACGGGGACGTCGTCGGCTGCACCGAGCCGCGCGATGCAGCGCAGCGTATATTCCACAGACTCGCGTGCTTTATCGAGCGCGCCCTGGCTGATTTCAACACGGCCGCTGGAGACACACGGCGTGATGATGGGGCGGTAACCGAGCCGCTCCAGCACCTGCACCGCGGCGCGGCCTATAACAGGTTCGTAGTACTCGGTATGGGGATCGTTCAGCAGTACAACGGGTGTCCCGCCGGTGTTCGATGAGCGTCGCGCCAGCCATGCGCCGAAGCGCTGTTTGTGCAAGCTCGGCAAGTTACGGCGCACATCGACACCCAAACAACGTCTACTCAGTTTCAGCGCCAGCATGGCGTTGGCCAGTCGCGGCGCGCGGCTCGCAACTCGACTGAGGCTGGCGAAACGTGTGATGAGTCGGTGCCCCAGCGCGGTTCCCCGTGTCTTGCGTTGCTGATACAACCACTCGGCTTTCATCCGGGCCATATCGACGTTGGTCGGGCATTCACGCCGGCAGGCTTTGCATGACAGGCACAACGCCAAAGCGGCGTCGATGGCGGGTGGCTGCGCCGCGTTGGCCGCTGCCAGACGTAACAGGTTGGCGCGCCCGCGCGTGCTATACGTCTCGTCACCTGTTGCCATGTACGACGGACACATCGAACCGGTGCTTTTGCGGCACGCACCGGCGCCGTTGCAGCGGCGCAAGGCCTGCTGCCAGCCCTCCGGCCAGCGCAGACCCGTTTGAGTCTTGGTTACCGCGGGCACGCGGCGCAGATTCTCAGTAAGCGGCGGCGGATCGAGAATCTTGCCGGGATTGAGGATGTTGTGCGGATCGAAAGCGTGTTTTAACTGCCGGAACAGAGCGACGATTTCACTGCCGTAGATCGATTCCAGCCACGGTGCCCGCAGCCGGCCGTCGCCATGCTTGGTAGAGAATGCGCCGCGATAACGGCTGACGATTTCGCTCAGTGCGTTCGGCAAAGCCGCGAACTTGCGCAAATCCCCGGCATCGCTCAGATCGAGCCAGGGGCGCAGATGCACGAGCCCGCGTGACACCGAACCGTAATACATGCACTCGACATCCAGCCGCTGCATCAGCTTGCGGACTTCCACGATGTACTCACCGAGCACCGGAACCGGTACCGCGCTGTCTTCGATCACGGTCGCCGTCTTGCGGCGTCCGGGCCGGCCCATCAGCAGACCCAATGCCGCCCGGCGCAGTGCAAAAACCTTGTCGATATCGCGTGGCTCTATATCTGCCGTCGCGTAGTGGCCGGGAAGTCGCTCGGCCAGTGCACTGCACTGTGTTGTGCGATCGTCGACTTCGCGGCGTTCGCCGCTGAATTCGACAACCAGCACTGCCTGTGGCGCGCCGACGATCCAGAGCCGATTATCGCGTTGCTCCGGTTGTTGTGCGGTTAGATCCAGCAGCTGGTTGTCCAGCAACTCGAGGGCGGCTGGCCGCAGGTCCATGAGTGTCGGCACTGCATCGAATGCAGCATCCATGGCATCGAAGTGCAGACACAGCAGTCCGCGGGCGTTATCCATCGGGGTCAGTTTGACAGTCAACCGGGTAAGCAGCGCCAGCGTACCCTCCGCGCCGCCGAGTAGACGGGCCAGGTTGAACGGTTTGCCGTCGCTGACCCACGGGCGCCCTCGCGCCAGGACATCCAGTGCGTAACCTGTGTTGTTGGTAACCTGCGGGTCGGGGGAGCGGGCCAGAATCATTTCGCGATTGCGCTCGATAATGCCGTGCACGGTGCGGTAGATGAGCCCCTCGCTATCGTCCTGTTCCAGCTTGCGGCCTAGTTCATCGTCCGTGAGGGGACCGAAGCGCAATTCACTGCCATCGCCGATCAGGCCGTCGGCGCTGATCACGTGATCGCGGGTACTGCCGTCGCGCGGAGCGTGGGAACCCCACGCATTGGTTGCGTGCATGCCGCCGATCGTACAGCGGTCCAGAGTCGAAGGATCCGGTGCGAAGCGCAGTCCGAAGGACTGCAGTTCGCGATTGAGATCGGCCGGAATGAGGCCCGGCTGGACGTGTGCCAGGCGGTTGTCGGTATCGAATTCCAGCATCTCACGCATATACCTGGAACAGTCGACGACCAATCCCGGTCCCACCGTCTGGCCGCACAAACCCGTCCCGCCGCCGCGTGGAATAATCGGGATGTGGTGTGTAACTGCGTGGCGTACCAGTCGCGCGCAGTCGTCGGCGTGGCGCGGCAGAGCTACGCCCAGTGGTTGTTCTTCGAAATGCGAAGCGTCCGTGGCATACAGGTGGCGGTGCGCCTCATCCAGGTGCAGCTCTCCCTGCAGCGAGGTCGTTAACGGTTGCAGCTGATGCCGCATAGTATCAATTGTAGAGATTCCCTGTTCCTCGTGTCCGGCGGTATCATTGGCAGGTCTGGCGGCTGGGGCGCATCGACAAGCCTCCAGGTTATTTGAAATATCCTGGTGAAAAGCATAAATTTTGGTTGATGTGCCGTACAAAGTGTACGGTCAGGGCTCGTTGGCCGGTTAATATCGGCGCGCGAGCCTGGCAATTATACAAACTTAGTCCGTCTGGAGGAGAATTTGATGACTAGATATCTGCGTTATTGCGCCGTTAACACCGTCGGTGCGGCGGTGCTGGCAATGGTATGTGCCGCACCCACTCTGGCCCGGGTTGACGGCGATACGATTACGCTGGGTTCCGCCATCTCGTTTACCGGTAAATAGCTCGACCAACGGTATACACGCCAAGAACGGCTATGATCTCGCGGTGCAAAAAATCAATGAGGCCGGTGGGGTCAAAGTAGGTGGCAAGCGCTACAAGCTCAAGGTCGTCTACTATGACGACGAGTCCACGCCTGCACGTACGGCACAGTTGCTGGAACGCCTGATCAATCAGGATGGCGTCAAGTACATGCTGGGGCCATACAGTTCCGCGACCACCAAAGCAGCCGCTCCGGTTACCGAAAAATACAAGATCCCGATGGTCGAAGCGGAGGGTGCCTCGCGCTCCCTGTTCAACAAGGGTTACAAATATCTGTTTGCGGTGCTGTCGACATCCGAGCAATATCTGGCGAGCTCCATCGATCTGGCCGCCGAAATGGCTAAGAAAAACGGCAAGGACCCGTCTTCGGTCAGGGTGGCCATGGCCTTCGAAAACGATCCGTTTTCACTGGATGTGCGAGCGGGTGTAGTCGCCGATATGAAGAAGTACGGCATGCAGATCGTCATTGACGACAAGCTGCCGCGCGACCTGTCGGATATGTCGGCGACCCTGACCAAGGTCAAAGCGCTGAAACCCGATCTGTTGCTGGTGTCCGGCCACTCCAAGGGTGCGGCAACCGCCGGGCGGCAAATCAACGAGATGAAGATCAACGTGCCGATGATCGCCATGACACATTGTGAGGCGGCCAAGCTGATATCCAAATACGGCGCCGCGGTGAACGATTTCCTGTGTCCCACCCAGTGGGCCGAGACGCTGAGTTACAGCGACAGCCTGTTCGGTGGTGCCGCCGATTACGACAAGACGTTCAAGTCGACCTACGACGGCTACAAAAACGTTCCCTACCAGTCGGCACAGGCCTCGGCCGCAGTCATGGTGTGGAAGGACGCTTTTGAACGCGCCAACTCGTTCGACACTGACAAAGTGCGCGAAGCGCTAACGACGACGAACCTGAAAACCTTCTACGGCAGCATCAAGTTCTCGGAAAACGGTAACAATGTTGCTAAACCGATGGTGTTGCGCCAGATACAGGACGGCACGCTCAACGTGGTGGCACCGTCAGAGTGGGCATCGCACAAGCTCAACTACCCACGCATGACTAACTAGCATTTCATTTAGAACTCGCCCCGGTTTCCCGGGGCGAGTCGCTCTTACCCTATGTCGAGGGCACTCGGATGCTCGATAATATTGCGATTCTGACGACCGCGCCGGTGTTCAATGTGCAGTTGATGCTGGATGGAATTTTCATCGGTGCGATATTCGCGCTCGCGGCTTACGGGTTGGCGCTCGTATGGGGCGTGATGAACGTGAAGAACCTGGCTCAAGGCGAGTTGGTCATCATGGGCGGGTATATCGCTCACGTCATGGCCGGCTGGGGTATCCACCCGATCATGGCGCTGGTGCCGGCGACCGTCGTGATGTTTTTGTTCGGATGGGTGCTGTATCGGTTGATCATTCGCTGGATTATTCGGCACGATATGTTCACCTCGCTGCTCGCCACGTTCGGACTGGCATTGGTGATACAGCAATCGTTGAATCTGGCGTTCGGTCCTGAGATTCAGACGGTGAATTCCGGATTCGAAATCCGTTTCATCCTGGACGGTATGGTGACGGTTGCCGATATCAAGTTCGTTTCTTTCCTGCTGTGGGTGCTGCTCGCCGGCATCGTGGTCTTGTTCATGAAACGCA